>NZ_AUHY01000010.1 GCF_000423425.1 Meiothermus rufus DSM 22234
CCTGGACCACTACAACCGCCGAAGGCCTCACATGGCCCTGGGGGGTCTTGCTCCCTTGGAGTATTTAGCTAAGATGCAGGAGGAGTCGGTTCCCCAGTCTCACATGTGTTGACCGATTACACTGGCTTGACCTAACGTGGCCAGGCCCGTAAGATGCTGGGCGGAATGTGGCGGGCCGACGACAATTCATAGTGGGGGCGAGAACCTCGACCCCCGGTACCCCCGTATCGGGGGTTTTTGCTTAGCCCGCACAAGGAGCGCGCATGTCCAGAACCTTTGCCAGCCAAGTTGCTCAGCATGTCGGCCAGACCGTAACCCTGGAAGGCTTCCTACACTGGAAGCGCGACCTGGGGGGGATTCAATTTCTGCTGCTGCGCGACAGGAGCGGGATTGTCCAAGTAGTGACGGATAGGCGGTTTGCCCTGCCCCTAGCAGAGTCTTCGCTCAAGGTGGTTGGCCGGGTAGTAGCCAACCCCAAGGCCCCCGGTGGGTATGAGGTGCTGGCCGAGGCGATGGAGTTCTACGCCCAGGCCCTCGAGCCCACCCCCATCGAGATTCCCAAGGAGGAGTGGAAGGTCAACCCCGAGACCCTGCTGGAGTACCGCTACGTGAGCCTGCGGGGGGAAAAAGCCCGAGCCCCCCTCAAGATACAAGCGGCCTTGGTGCGGGGTTTCCGCAGCTATCTCGACCGCCAGGGCTTCACCGAGATTTTTACTCCTAAGATCGTCTCGGCTGGGGCGGAAGGGGGCAGCAACCTCTTTGGCATCGATTATTTTGAGCACCGGGCCTACCTGGCCCAGTCCCCCCAGCTGTACAAGCAGATCATGGTGGGGGTGTTTGAGCGGGTCTATGAGGTGGCCCCGGTCTTCCGGGCCGAGCTGCACGCTACCAGCCGCCACCTGAACGAGTACCTTTCGCTGGACGTGGAGATGGGCTTTATCACCTCGGAGGAGGAGGTGATGAACCTCGAGGAAGAGCTTCTGCGGGCCATGTTGGAGGAGGCCCGCCATAGCGCGGCGGCAGAGTGCCAGCTTTTGCAGGTGGAGTGGCCCAACTTAGCCGAGATGCCCCGCCTCGAGCACGCCGAGGCCCGCCGCATCCTGCGGGAGGAGCTGGGCCTGCCGGTGGGGGCCGACCTCAACGAAGAGGCTGAGCGGGCTTTGGGGGCCTGGGCCAAAGCGAAATGGGGGGTGGACTTCCTTTTTGTGACCAAGTACCCCGAGTCGGCCCGCCCCTTCTACGCTTACCCCGAAGGCGATGGCTCAACCCGAGGCTTTGACCTACTCTTCCGCGGCCTAGAGATTACCTCCGGAGGCCAGCGCATCCACCGCTACGAGGTGTTGGTGGAGCAGCTCAGGAAAAAGGGCCACGACCCGGCCCAGTTTGCCGGGTACCTCGAGGTCTTCAAGTTTGGCATGCCCCCCCACGGCGGCTTTGCCATCGGGGCCGAGCGCCTGACCCAGAAACTCCTCGGGCTGCCCAATGTGCGCTATGCTCGAGCCTTCCCCCGCGACCGGCATCGCCTCACCCCTTAGCTAGCGCTTGAGCTTGAGTACCTTTTTAGTAATTTCCTGTTCGATGCCTAGCTCGAGGCGCATCTTCTCCAGGCGTTCCAGCAGGCCCTCGGGCGATACACCCAAGCGTTTGGCCATGGCGGCGATTTTCTGCTCGTCGTACAGGCTGCTCAGGGTCAGGGCCATAGCCTCGCGGTACTTGGGGCCTAGCATGACCTCGATGGTCTTGAGGCGTAGCTGCAGTTCGAACCACTCCAGTTTTTCTGCTTCGTTGTTCATCCTTCCTCGCCTTCGGGCGCATCCTGCACCAAAACGCCCTAATCCTACCAGGGTGGGGCCTGTTTTGCCCCATGATCCGCACTTTCTGTTCCTAACCGAACGAGGGTAGAATATCCGGGTGGAACAACCCTCGCTGTTCGCTGAAGATAGCCCTCCCTCTAGCCCAACCCGACCAGAGCGTATCTGGCTGGTAGATGGGCATCACCTGGCCTACCGCAGCTATTTCGCCTTTGAAAGGCTCAGCACCTCCCGGGGCGAGCCTACCCAGGCTATTTATGGCTTTTTGCGCACGCTGCTCAAGCTGCTCAGGGAGGACGGCGACTGCGTACTGGTCGTTTTCGATGCTGCGGCCCCTACCTTTCGCCACGATGCCTACCAGGACTATAAGGCCGGGCGGGCCCCTACCCCCGAGGACTTCTACCCCCAGTTGGCCCAGATCAAAAGCCTGGTTGAACGGATGGGCCTTATCCGCCTCGAGGTAGCGGGCTACGAGGCCGACGACGTGATCGGCACCCTAGCCAAAAAAGCTGAGCAGGAGGGGTACCCGGTGCGCATCCTCACCGGTGACCGGGATAGTTTCCAGCTCCTTTCCCCTTTGGTGCAGGTGATGCTGCCGGATGGCCGCCTGATGACCCCTGAGGCGGTGCGGGAGCGCTATGGGGTGGAGGTGGCCCAGTGGGTGGACTACCGCGCCCTGGTAGGCGATCCCTCCGACAACCTGCCTGGGGCTAAAGGCATCGGCGAGAAGACCGCGGCCAAGCTGTTGCAGACCTGGGGTTCATTGGAGGGGCTGTACGCCCATCTCGAGGCCCTTCCCCCCAAGGTGCGCACCTCCTTGTTGGAAAGCCGCGAGCAGGTCGAGCTTTCCCGCCGGCTTTCCCAGATTCACACCGAGGTGCCTTTGGAGATAGACTTTCGCCACTGCCACCGTCGCGAGCCCGACCGGCTGGCTTTGCGGGAGGCTTTGGAGCGGCTCGAGTTCGGTTCGATTCTGCGGGAGATGAACCTGCTGGCCGCCCCCACCCCGGCTCAGGAGGCGGCCTGGCCCCCTCCAGCAGAGGCGTTTTTGGGCTTCACCTTTGACCGGCCCCAACCCATGTGGGCCCAGTGGTTGGGTCTGGCGGCCTGCACCGGCGACCGGGTGTACCGCGGCCAGCCCATGCCTGGCGAGCTGCTGCACTTTCCCGAGCTGCGCGGCATCCAGGCCAAGGACCTCTCCGTGCTGGCGCTGCGCGAGGGGGTCTGGGTGCCCCCTGGCGACGATCCTCTGCTGCTGGCCTACCTCTACGACCCCTCCAACACCGACCCGGCCAGTACAGTGCGGCGCTACGGGGCGGGCGACTGGACCCCCGACCCCCTCGAGCGGGCCCAGGCCACCTACACCCTGTGGAAGACCCTGCAGGCCCGCATCCCGGAGAACCCTCGCATCGAATGGCTCTACCAGGAGATGGAGAAACCCCTTTCGGCGGTGCTGGCCCGTATGGAGGCTCGGGGCATCACCCTGGATACCGCCTACCTCATCCAGCTTTCCGAAGAGCTGGGTAAGGAGATTTCTTACCTCGAGGCCCAGGTTCACCGGCTGGCCGGCCATCCGTTCAACCTGAACTCGCGCGACCAGCTCGAGGTGGTACTCTACGATGAACTCAAGCTTTCCGCCTCGGGCCGCAAAACACAGAAGACCGGTAAGCGCTCCACCGCGGCCAGCGCCCTGGAGGAGCTTCTAGGTCAGCATGAGATTGTGGAGCGCATCCTAGCCTACCGCGAGCTGAGCAAGCTCAAGAGCACCTACCTCGACCCCCTGCCCCGCCTAATCCACCCCAAAACCGGTCGGTTGCACACCCGCTTTAATCAAACCGGTACCGCCACCGGGCGGCTTTCCTCCCTCGAGCCCAACCTGCAAAATATCCCTGTCCGCACCGAGATAGGCCGCCGCATCCGCAAGGCCTTCCGCGCCGCAGCAGGCATGAAACTGGTGGTGGCCGACTACTCCCAGATCGAGCTCAGGGTGCTGGCCCACCTTTCCGGCGATGAAAACCTCATCCAGGTTTTCCGCCAGGGCCGCGACATCCACACCCAGACCGCAGCCTGGATGTTTGGCCTTTCCCCCGAGCAAGTGGGCCCCACCCAGCGCCGCGCGGCTAAAACCATCAACTTTGGCGTGCTTTACGGCATGTCAGCCCATCGCCTATCCAACGAGCTTTCCATCCCCTACGCCGAGGCCGAAGGCTTTATTGAGCGCTACTTTGCCTCCTATCCCAAGGTGCGTGCCTGGATTGAGGGGGTGCTGGCCCAGGCGCGAGAGCGGGGGTATGTAGAGACCCTGTTTGGCCGGCGGCGCTTCGTGGCCGATCTGGACTCGCGCATCCGCGCGGTGCGGGAGGCTGCCGAGCGTATGGCCTTCAATATGCCGGTGCAGGGTACCGCTGCCGATCTGATGAAGCTGGCCATGGTTCGCTTGCAGCCCGAACTCGAGCCTTTGGGGGCTCACCTAGTGCTCCAGGTTCACGACGAGCTTTTGGTGGAAGCCCCAGCGGAGCAAGCCCCTCAGGTGGCCCGGGTGATGCAGGAGGTCATGCGGGGTGTCTGGCCGCTGCTGGTGCCCCTCGAGGTCGAGGTGGGTATAGGGGAGGACTGGCTGGAGGCCAAGTGATACCCCTTTCGGCGTCACGGTAGGGATCTGGCAGACCTTGTGCAAGGCCGTTCAACGGCCAAGATACCTGGGTGGCGTTTTGCACCATGGCCTATGGCTGGCCAAGCTTCTGTTATGCTGGGCCCTCAGAGGAGGTTTAACGTGGCCAAGCCATTCGAACTCGAGGTGCCGGAATTTGAACACCTGACCTACCAGGTGGAAGACCATATGGGCATCGTGACCATCCGGCGGCCCCAGGCCCTCAACGCCCTCAACCAGGACGTGCTGATGGAGCTAGCCGCCGTGAGCGAGGTCATCACCCAGGACCCCCTAGTCCGGGTGGCCATCTTCACCGGGGAGGGCCGGGCCTTTGTGGCCGGGGCCGACATCGCCCAGATAGCAGGCTTGGAAGATGTCTTCGCCGCACGGGAATTCGCCATTCTGGGCCAGTCGGTCTTCAACGAGATCGCTGCCTTGCCGGTGCCCACCATTGCCGCCATCAACGGCTTCGCCCTGGGGGGGGGCCTCGAGCTGGCCCTGGCCTGCGACCTGCGCGTGGCTAGCCGCAAGGCTAAGCTGGGCCTGCCCGAGGTGGGCCTAGGCATCATCCCTGGCTTCGGGGGTACCCAGCGCCTACCCCGCCTGATTGGCCGGGGTCGGGCCCTCGACCTGATCTTCACCGGTCGGCACGTACCGGCTGAGGAAGCCCTGAGCCTGGGCCTGGTCAACCGAGTGGGTGAGGATGCCCTAGAGACGGCCAAGGAGCTGGCCGCAGTCATCCTCAAGAATGGCCCGGTGGCCCTGGCGCTGGCCAAGGAGGCGATGGGGCGGGGCGAGAACCTGGATTTGCAAGAAGCACTGGAGATCGAGGCCGACCTGTTCGGCTTGGCCTGCGCCACCCAGGATATGCGTGAGGGCACCCGGGCTTTTTTGGAGAAGCGCCCGGCCCAGTTCAAGGGTGAGTGAAGCGCTGTTGTGTCTTTTATCACGCCCTTTTAGCCCGCTGAGCTCTACCATCGGGCTATGGAAGGCGGCACCGCCATGAGCGAGCGCACCGTTCAGGTTACCCAGCCTAAGGCCAAGCTGTACGTCGAGGCCGACCTGGCCATACGCGAGGGGCTGCAGCACTATCCCAAGGCCCTATCGGCCTATGAGCTGCTTTCCGCCGACCCCGAGGCCCGGGGCCACTGGGACATGGCCAACTACATCACCGTGCGCAAACTGGGCTACAACGACCACGGGCGGGTGCATGCCCTCCTGACCGGCGCAGCCAGTGTGACCATCCTGCAGCTTCTGGTCGACCATGGGGTTCGGCCCGACATCCTAGAGAGCGGGGTGGGTGACCTCGATGACACCTTTCTGGCGGTGCTGCTTTCCACCATGCTGCACGACATCGGCAACCAGGTGCACCGTACCCGCCACGAGTCCTTCAGCGTGATGCTAGCCATTCCCATCCTGGATCGCATCCTGGAAAAAATCTACCGCGACCCCGAGCAGCGCACTGAGCTACGGGCTTTTATGCTGCACGCCATCTACTGCCACGACCTCGAGCCCGAACCCCTGACCATCGAGGCGGGCATCACCGCCGTGGCCGACGGCACCGACATCACCAAGGGGCGGGGGCGCAAGGCCTTTGCCTTGGGCTCGGTGGACATCCACTCCATCAGCGCCTTAGCGGTGGACGAGGTGCAGATTCTGAAGGGGGAGCAGGTACCGGTAGAGATTCGGGTCATTATGAACAACTCCGCCGGTATCTTCCAGGTGGAGGAGGTGCTGACCAAAAAGGTGCTGCGTAGCCCCATCCGCGACTACGTCACGGTGATCGCCAGTACCCACGATGGCGAGCACGACCAGCGCATCATCCGCCGGGTGCGCTTGCACGAATCGGAGCCGCGTTTCACCTTGGACTAGCCAGGGACAATCGGTTTTCTCACCTGGGCTAGGCTACACTAGCAAGGATATGCGGCGGTTTTTCTTGCTGTTGTTCGTGGTTTTGTTGGCGGGGGTAGCCTGGTGGGCCTATCCCTTGCTACAGCCCCTTTTGCGCTTTGGCGCTATGCCCCGTCCCCTCGAGGGCCCGCTTACGGTTTTGGTGTTGGGGGTGGCCCCAGAGTACAAGTACTACCACCAACGCGCCCCAGAGGATTTTCGCGGCCTATCGGACGTGAATTTGCTGGTGCGCTTCGACCCCCAAGCCAAGCGAATCGCTGTGCTTTCCATTCCCCGCGATGTGTACGTACGCATTCCGGGCTATGGCTGGTACATCCTCAACCACGCCAACAAGTTTGGCGGCCCTGAGCTGGCCAAAGAGGTAGTGCGCGACCTAACCGGCCTCGAGATAGACGGGTATGTGGCCCTGAGCGTGGAGGCCATCCGCGAGGGTATCGACGCTTTGGGGGGCCTCGAGGTCTGCGTGGAAAAGCCCATGCAGTACAAGGACACCGCGGCCCGGCTGGAGATCGACCTCCAACCGGGCTGCCAGCACCTGAACGGGGCCCAGGCCGAGGGGTTTTTGCGTTTTAGGCACGATGCTTTGGGTGATATTGGCCGTATCCAGCGGCAGCAGGCCTTTTTTAACGCCCTTAAAGAGCAGCTTCTAACCCCTGCCGGCTTGCTGCGCCTGCCCCAGGCCATTGCCCGGGTGGAACCCCATATCCGCACCGACCTTTCCCGCGAGCAGATGGCCAGCCTGATGTTTTTTGCCGCACAGCAGCCCCAGATGGTCTCGCTGCTCACCCCGGGGCGGTTTGGCCGAGGGTGGGAGGTGGATCAGGCCGAACTCAGCCGCTTGATCCAGCGCTACTTCGACCAGGCCGAGGCCCCTCTCCAGGCCAGCCTAGAGGATTTGCGGGGCCGGCAGGTGGCGGTGCTTTACCCCGCGGCGCAGGAACAAGCCGCCCTCGAGCTGCGCAGCAGGTTGCGCGAGCTGGGCCTGCGGGTGCTGTTGCGGGAGGTGGAAACCACGCCTCCTCAGAGCGTGGTGCTCGCCAACGGGGAGGCCGGGTTGGCCCAGGCGTTGGCCGAGGCTCTGGGCCTGCCCTACAGGGTCTCGGGCGAGGCCGCCTTGTACGCCGATCTGACCGTGCGCCTGGGCACCGACCCGGTTAGTTTCCAATAAGGGCGAAAGGCCGCCCGGTTACCCGGATTTCCCCCTGTTCTAGGGTCAGGCTGCCGCCCGAGCCGCTGGACCCAACCCGCACCGCCACCCGGAAGCTCCCCGCGCGGATGATGTCCAGAGCGCTTTTGTTCTCACTATCGCTTAGGGTGAGGTTGATTTCAATGGGTTGGGTTTGTCCCACGGGCACAGTGGCGCTGCCGCTGCCTACCCCAATATCCCCGCCGCTATTATCCCCCAGGTTGGTGTCGCTTTCCGGGGCTAGCCGTAGTTCGTAGTTGACCAGCAGGGGGGTGCTGCCGGTGTTTTGCAGGCGGGCGCTCACCCGAATCTGGCCGCGCTCGAGGATGTCCAGCCGGGTGGGCAGGGGCACCAGTTGCCCTTCCTGGTTGGCACCAGGGAAGAGCAGCGACCCTGAGCCAGCGGGAATGTTTAGGGTGCGCTGATCTTGTGGGACAAAGCTAAGAACGTCGATGTCGATGGTGTAGCGGGTGCCGGCGGTGCAGCCCGCCAGCAGCAGGATTAGGGCAGTGAAGACAATTCTAGGCATGGTTCACCTCAGAAGCTCAGGCCCAGGCTCAGGGCAATGCCGAAAACCGTATGGCCCACGATGGGCGCCCGGTGGGTGGTCAGTGCGGCATCCAGGCTGAAGCCTGGGCCCACAAACCCAGCCCCCAGGCCAAAGCGCAGGCCCTCATCAAAGCCCAGCCCAGCCCGCAGGCGGGCCGGCCCCAGGCTATACTCGCCCCCAACACGGGCAAACAGGCCGCTTTCGTAACCCAGATCCCCGCCCAAGAACAAGGTGCCCGCCTCGAGGGTAAGGGTGGTGGCCGCGTTCAGGAAGAAGGCTGGGACAAAACCAAAGCTGCTGCGCTCGCTGGGGGCGGAGGTGGGGTTGGAGCCACCGTTCCAGCTAAGCTCGGTTCCGCTCCAGCGGGCAAACCCCAAGGCGTTGCGGATACCCAGGCCCACCGTGGTGCCCTGGACTTCCAGCGCTACGCCCAGATCGGCCCGCACCCCGAAGCCATTGCCGTTGCCAGGATAGGCGTAGAAGAGGCTTCCCCGAAAGATGGGCGGCTGGTTGGGGTCGAACTGGCCCTGGGCATCGGTCTGGAGGCCTACGCTGGGGTTACCCTCGAGGTAGGCCAGGCCATAGAAGGCCTCTCCCCGGGCTCCCGCGTACAGTTTGGCCGGGCCTAGGTCGGGAATGAGCAGGTCGGGCAGACGGGTGGCGTAGCCGAAGCCCAGGCTGAGGCCGGCCTGGGCGCTGCTGTTTAGGCTAAGGGCATACTCGGTGTTGGGTTGGAGCTGGCCGCTTCGGAGAGCCTGGCGTAGGTTGTCGTTGGGCGAGAGGGTCAGGCCAAAACCTCCGGCGAAGAGGCCAAAATCGAGGTAGAGGTTGTTGTCTAAGGCAATAGGCAGGCGGAAAAGCGGGCTGGGGGTGAGGGCCTTGCTGGTTCCTATGCCGCGGGCGGTACCCAGGCTTAAGTCGAGGGCAATGGGGTTGCCCTGGTAGTCGGTGACCTGGAGGCCGCTGGCGCTTACCTTGATCTGGATTTCTGGGTAGCCGGTGTTGGGGTTGATGAAGGCCCTGGAGGAGGCCGGATTAATGAGAAAAGCGTAGGGGTGGGATATCTGGTCGTAGAAGGTCAAAAGGTCGAAGGGATTGTTTTCGTTGCTCAGGCTGGCCGGATCGCGCAGTAGAGGGATGGGATTGCTTTCCGGCCGCAGTAGCAGGCCCAGTAGCCCAATGGGCAGTTGGAAGCCCGCATCGGAGCCATACAGGCCAGCGGGGAAGGCAGCGTACGCCGGGTTTAGGTAGACTGCACCAGGGCCTGGCAGAACCAGACCGGCCATACCGAGGCTGCGCACACCTTGAGAGAAACCTAGTCCAACGGTCAGCGCAAGGAGTGTTGCCAAGAGCAGTCGGTTCATACGGCTCTTATTTTAGGGGTGGAGGTTTGCTTGCTCGGTTTATATGCACAGCCTCGGGCCTAGGCTCGGTGGTAAAAACAGTGGGTGAGCGCGATGGCCAAAGCATCAGCCAGGTGGGTGGGTTTGGGGGTGGCCTTCAGGCCCAGAATGGCCCGCACCATGTAGGCGACCTGGCCTTTGTCGGCTTGGCCGTAGCCCACCAGGGCCTGCTTGACCTTAGGTGGGCCATAGCCATAAACCGGGATGGCGAGCTGGTCAGCTACCACAAAGACTGCGCCCATGGCCCAGCCTACCTTGTAGGCGAGTTCGTTTTGCCGGTAGAAGAACTGCTCCTCCACGGCAATGGCCTGAGGCTGGTAGGTATGGGCCGCCTGATAGACCGCTCGGTAGAGTCTGCCTACCCGGGCTGGGGCAGGCTCGCCATGGGTGGTTCGGACTACCTCAGCGTGGAGCAGCCGGGCCTGGCGGCCTATTTGCTCTACTACCCCCAGGCCCAGGTTGGTAATACCGGGGTCAATACCCAAGACCACCATCAGCAATTCCTTTTGGTGGGCTTTTCTCCATCTCAAAGCGCCAAAGTTTGTGCAACACAGCCTCTCGCTAGCGGCTGGCATTGCGGGTTTTGCAATGCTCGGCTGGAAAGCCCTAGTTGCCCCGCTTGGGTGGGTAGTCGCCGTCGCCGTAGCGGATGAAGGCGGGAATTTCAAAGTTGCTCAGATCAACGTTGCTGGTGGGGAAATCCACCGGCAGGCGGCCTCCTGGTTTGGCCACCACCGCGCTCTCGTTGAAGCCCGCTGCAATCAGGATAACCCGCATCTCGTCTTGGGCCCGGTTATCGTAGGTGAGGCCGTACAGCACGTCCACGTCCTCCATACCGGTGGCCTCGCGGATGATCTCCACCACGCTGCTGGCCTCCATCAGGGAGATATTTTCATCGCCTACCACGTTGATGAGAAGCTTGCGGGCTCCATCCACCGAGCGGTCGAGCAGGGGGCTTTGGATGGCCGACTGGGCCGCCTCGGCTACCTTGTTTTCCCCCCGTCCGGCCCCAATGCCCATCAGCACCTGGCCCGCTCCGGTAAGCAGGGTGCGCACGTCGGCAAAGTCCAGGTTGATCTGACCCGGCAGGTTGATGACGTCGGTGATGCCTTTTACCCCGTGGTAAAGCACCCTATCGGCAATCATGAAAGCGTCTTTAGCCGAGACCTTTTTGTCCAGGGCCGACATCAGCCGGTCGTTGGAGATAACCACCATGGCATCTACCTGTTCGCGCAGGCGTTTAATGCCTTCCTCGGCTGCGCGCAATCGCCGGGGGCCTTCCCAGGTAAAAGGGCGGGTAACGACCCCTACAGTGAGGGCGCCCAGGTTTTTGGCGATCTGGGCCACCACCGGGGCGCTGCCGGTGCCGGTGCCCCCACCCATTCCAGCGGTGATGAAGATCATATCGGCACCCTCGAGGTACTCCGCCAATAGCTCCTCAGCTTCTTGGGCAGCTTTCTCGCCAATCTCGGGGTTGGCTCCCGCCCCCAGGCCCCGGGTTAGTTTTTCGCCCAGCTGAATGCGCACATCGGCCAGGCTGGTCGCTAGCACCTGGGCATCGGTATTGGCGGCGATGAACTCCACCCCGGTTAGCCCCGACTCGATCATGCGGTTGATCGCGTTGTTCCCTGCTCCCCCGAGGCCGATTACCTTGATCTGCACGTCACCCATAGTCTCTCCCTGGTGCTAAAAGAAATTCTTGAACATCCCCTTAATGCGTTCCCACAGCCCGTTGGCGGCTCCTTCGCTGCTGAGGATGGGCTTGGTAGCTTGTGCGGGCTTGTGGCGGCTGGGGCGGGCTCCCTTGGCCAAGGGGGACTGCATGGCCAGATACGCTGCATGGCGCACCAGCCCCACTGCCGTAGCATGGGTGGGTGAGGCCACCACATCGGTCAGGCCCTGCACGCCGATGGGCTTGCCCAAGCGAACCGGCAGGTTGAACTGCTTGCGGGCCAGCTCCTCTAACCCGCGCACCATGCTGGCCCCGCCACTGAGGATTACTTTGCCCACGGTGATTTCCAATGGGCCTAGGGCCTCATCCACGCTTTGGCGGGCCAGGTGCAGAATCTCCCGCAGGCGAGGGCGGATGATGCGGGCTAGGTCGGGGGCCTGGTAGGCTACCTGGGTAGCCCCCTCCTGACTGACCTCCAGCACCAGTTCGGGATCGGCCAGTTCGGGTAGGGCAGCGCCGTACTTTTTGGCCACCCGCTCGGCTTCCTCTACCGGGATTTGCAGCAGTTTGGCAATATCCTGGGAGACATGGTCGCCCCCTAAGGGAATCACGGCTGAGTGGGCAAGGCGGCCCTGACGGAAGACTGCTACATCGGTGGTGCCGCCCCCAATGTCGATGAGCATCACCGTCATGGAAAGCTCCTCTGGCGAGAGCACGGCCAGTCCCGAGGCGTAGGCCTGCAAGACCAGGCCCTCAATCTCCAGGCCGGCGTCTTCCACAGCCTTGCGCAGGTTGGTGAGGGGGCCTTTGCTGCCAGCCACCAGGTGCACATCGACCTCCAAGCGCACCCCAGCCATGCCGATAGGGTCGCGGATGCCTTCTTGGCCGTCTACGCGGTACTCCAGGGGCAGAGCGTGGATGAGTTCGTAATCGCCTTCGAAAGGATAGGCTTTGGCCTGCTCAATCGCCCGCTCCACATCAGCAGCGGAGATCTGCTGCCCTCGCCGGATGGCCGCCAGACCATGGCTGGTCACGCTTTTAACATGGGCCCCAGCCACCCCCACCCAGACCCGCTCGGCCTTGACCCCGGCTACCCGTTCTGCTTGAAAGATCGCCTGGCGGATGGCCTCGGTGGTGCGCTCGAGGTTGGTGACCACCCCCCGTCTAAGCCCCTGGGAAGGCACGGTGCCCTCCCCGATGATGTCCAGGATGCCATCAGGGGATAGTTCACCGATCACGGCGGTGACCTTGGTGGTTCCAACGTCTAGGCCAGTTAGAATCATCGTCGCGCACTCACCCCCCAAGAATACACGTAGATACGGCTTCCTGACAAAACATCTGGCTGGAGCGTTTTGGCGTCACTTCTGCCCATTTTGCGAGTTTGCACCCAATCTTGCAACTCGCTGACATTTCTACCCCAAACATTAAGGCTGGGCCCTAGCACCTGGTAGCCGCCCACATCGTAGCGGATACGCTCCGCTTGAGGAAAAATGGCCACCAAGGCCAGTAGATCGGCGATGGGCACCTCGCCCCGGCCTTCCAAGAAAGGCCCCTTTGCTGGGGCGTCGGGCAGCAGTACACCCTCTGGGCTTAGGCCGTAGCGCCTTTGTTTTTGCACCAGGTGGGCTACTGGGCTGCGCTCCTCCAGCACAATGCGTAACCGGCCCGGGGCAGGGCGCTCGAGGACAGCCGACTTGACCCAGGGGTTTTGCCGCAGGGGCTCTAAGCGGTAAGGCCAGGCCCAGAGCCAGGGTTGGCCTGGCCTAAGGCCGGTGATCTGCTGGACGGCCTCGGCAGAGAGGTGGCGTAGACCCACCACCTCTACTTCCTCGATGGGCAGGGCTACCCGCGAGCCTATG
Source organism: Meiothermus rufus DSM 22234 (assembly GCF_000423425.1). Classification (GTDB taxonomy): domain Bacteria; phylum Deinococcota; class Deinococci; order Deinococcales; family Thermaceae; genus Meiothermus; species Meiothermus rufus. The sequence goes on from NZ_AUHY01000010.1 coordinate 13,043, forward strand.
CCCAGGGCAGCCAGGAGCAAGAACAAAAGCAAAGCCCGAACCATACCCACCTTACCCCTGCACCTCCTGCGGGACGATCTCACCCCAGATTTCCCACTCCACCTCGAGGGGCAACACCGCCTGTACCCGGCGCACCAAGGCGTACATCTCGGCAGCCGTAGCCCCCCCTAGGTTCACCAGGAAGTTGCCGTGCTCGAGGCTGATCATGGCTTGGCCGATACGGCTACCCTTGAGCCCGGCGGCGTCAATGAGCCGCCCGGCGGAGTCGCCCGGGGGGTTTTTGAAGGCGCAGCCCGCGCTTTTTTTCTTAGGCTGGCCCTTGCGGGCGGCATCCACCATACGCATTCGGGCCCGCACCGCCTGGGGACTAGAGGGGGTGAGCTTGAGCCTGACCCGGGTAACGATGCCTCCCTCGGGCAAGGCGGAGCGCCGGTAGCCGAAGCCCAGCTCCTGGGGGGCGTAGACCTGCAGCCGGCCTTGGTGGAAGACCTCCACCCAGGCCAGAGCCTCGGCCATCTCGCCGAAGCGGGTACCCGCGTTCATCCGCACCGCCCCGCCTACCTGGGCGGGAATCCCAAAGAGGCCCTCGAGGCCGCTCAGGCCTAGCCGGGCTGCGGCCTGGAGCAGGTTGGGTATTAAGACGGCGGCCCCAATCCAGCCCTGCAAGCTGGGGTCCCACTGGGCGAACTCGCCCCCCAGCCGGATGACCCGCTCAGGTACCCCCGCATCGGAGACCAGCAGGTTGGAGCCGTTGCCCAGCACCCGGTAGGGGGCCTGGGTGGCCTTTTGCAGGTCGGCCAGGGTTTCCACCGTCCAGACCTCGGCCTCCCCGCCTACCCCTAAGGTGGTCAGGCGGGCTAGCGGCAGGCGCTCAATCTTCATCCCGCCACCTCCTTGGCCTCCTGGGAGGCCAGCAACCGCCCAAGTTTGTATACATTCCCCGCGCCAATGGTCAGGATCAACTCGCCAGGCTGGGCGCTTTGGCTCAGGTAGATGAGGGTCTCCTCCCAGCCCTGGTAGCAGGCGGGGCGGCCCTTGGCTTTTAGGTGCTCCACGATGCGCTGGGCGATCTGGGCGCTGGTGAGCCGGAGCGGGGCTTCTCCTGCGCTGTATACATCCAGGATTAGGGCCTCGTCGGCCAGCTCGAGGGCCTGGGCGTACAAGGGCCACTCCTGCTCGCTGCGGCCAAAGCGGTGGGGTTGGAAGACCGCCCGTACCCGCAGGCCGGTGTGGCGGGCGGCTTGAAGCAAGGCCTGGAGCTTGGTGGCGTTGTGGGCATAGTCATCTACGATCAGGGCACCGTTCAGCTGGCCCAGCCGCTCGAAACGGCGGCGAGCCCCGCTGTACTGGGCTAATCCCTGCTGGATGGCGCTGAAGGGAAGGCCGGCTAGCAAAGCTGCCGCCGCTGCTGCCAGGGCGTTGCGGATGTTGTGTTCACCGGGTACTTGTAGTTCTACTGTCCCTAGGACCTGGCCCCGCCAGACCAGTTCGAATTGGCTGCCGAAGGGCCTTAGCTCTACCTTTACAGCGTGGCAGTCGCCGCTGTGCAGGCCAAAGCTGGTGCGGGGGCACCCTTGGGTGAGTTCTTGTAGGAGTTGCCAGCGCGCCTCACCATTGTAGACGACCTGCTTGGCCCGCCCTGCAAAGGATTGCACCGCTTCCTGCAAAGCGGCAAAGGAGGGGTGGTAGTTGGGGCGGGGCTGCCCATCAGGGGAGACGTGGTCGGCCTCGAGGTTGGTCAGCACCGCTATATCCAGCTCCAAGAAGCGGAACAGGGGGTCGGACTCGTCTACCTCGGCGATGCGGTAGGGGCCTTGGCCTACCCGAGCACTGTCCCCCATCAGCCGCAGCTCCGCCCCCAGCAGCACAGTGGGGTCGGTGCCAGCAGCCAAGAAGATACTGGCCAGCATGGCCGTGGTGCTGGTCTTGCCGTGCGAGCCGGTAACTCCCAGGCTATAACCCCCCCGCAGGATTTCCGCCACCACCTGAATCCGGCGCCAGACCGGGATGCCCAGGGTACGGGCCTGAACCAGCTCGGGCTCGCTCTCGGGGATGGCGGTAGAGGCCACCAGCACATCCACCCCCTCGAGGTGTTCTGGACCATGCCCCTGCCACACCCGAATACCCTCGCGCTTGAGCTTTTGGGTTAGCTCGGAGACCTCGCGGTCGCAGCCGCTCACGCTATGCCCGTCCTGCCGCAGAATGCGGGCTAGCCCGCTCATCCCAATTCCACCTATACCCATCAGGTGATAGTGCTTCACATCGCCTCCAATACCACTTGCGCCAGCCGCTGGGCTGCGCCAGCAGGCGACAACTCCGCTAGTCTACTGCGCATCTGGGCCCGCGTGGAGGCCTTTAGCAAGGGGGCTAGCTCGGCCTCGAAGCCATTCCAGGAGGCTAGCAGCCGGGCCGCACCCCGCTCGGCGTAAAAGCGAACGTTGGCCCACTGGGCTCCCCCGTCTAGGGACGGAGCTAGCGGTACGCCGAGCACTGGCACCTGGTGATAGGCCGCCTCGGCCAGGGTGCCGGCCCCGCCCCGGGTAATGGCCAGGTCGGCCGCGCTCCAGGCTAGGGGGGTATCTACGTAGCCCCGCACCTGGTAATAGGGCCGCTCCAGCGGCTTGAGGCTTTCCTCCCAGCGCAGCCCACACTGATGCAGCACCTGCCATTCCTCCAGCAAAGGGAAGAGCCTGGGAGGAAGCGCCTGGTTGAGCTCCAAGCTGCCCTGGCTGCCGCCCAGTACCAGCAGGGTGGGGCGCTCGGGGTCTAGGCCCAAGGCGGCACGGGCCTGGGCGGGGGGATGTTTTTCCTCCCGCACGGGGTAGCCCACCACCTGGGTTTTTGCGGCCAGTCCGGGGGGTAGGCCCAGGGGGGTGGCCAGGGCGAGCCGGCGGGCTAAGCGGGCTAGGATGCGGTTGGCTAACCCCAGCTTAGCGTTTTGTTCGTGAACCACCAAAGGGGTACCCCCCAAGGCGGCCACAAAGGCTGCGGGGAAGCCCGCATACCCCCCCATGCTCAAGACTACCCGGGGGCGCAGCTCCCGTACCAGATGCCAGGCTGCTTGAAGCCCGCGCAACAGCTTGATGCCCTCGGCCGGGCGCAGGGCCTCGCGCGAGAGTTTGCCTGCCGGGATCAGGCGGAAGGGCAGCCCGCTTTCGGGCAACACCCGCTCCTCGAGGCCCCCCTGGGCCCCCACATAGGTCACCGGCAGGCCTGAGGCCAGCAAAGCCCGGGCCGCGGCCAGCCCCGGGTACAGGTGGCCCCCGCTTCCGCCGCCGGTAACGAGGATCATATGCCTCCTTTGCTGCTGGGGCGGGTTTGCTGGGTAGGGTGGCGGAAGGCCTGGCGGGAAAGCGCGTGCAACAAACCCGTGGCCACTCCGGCCATCAGCATGGCGTTGCCGCCCAGGCTTACCATAGGCAACGGCGAGCCCCCGATGGGCAGGATGCCCATAACCGCCCCGATGTTGAGGGCGGCCTGCAACACCAGATACAAGGTCAGGCCTAGGGCTAAGACGCTGTAGGCCCCCTCGAGGTTGGCGGCAATCTGTAGACCTCGAGCCAGGATCAGCCACCAGGCCAGAAGCACCATAGCCCCGGCTAGCCAGCCCCCCGACCAGATAATGGCGGCCAGTACAAAGTCGTTGTGCGACTCCGGCAGGTTGGGCATGCGGCTACCCACCCCCTGGCCGAAAGGCCCTGAATTCACGATAATCTTGTGGGCTTGGGTGATCTGATACAAAGGCCCCCGGATGACCTCCGGGTTGAGCTCGTTGACCCGTCCGCTGATGTAAGTGTTCCAGCCCTCGAAGCGGTCGCGTACCTTTTCGAAACGGTGCACATATAGCCCCGAGACCGAGAGGGCCAGAAGCCAGGCGGTGGCCCCAATTGCCAGCAGGCGCCGCCAGGGAACCCCGATGACCACCAGCAAGAAGCCCGAGAGTAACAGGATAAAAACCCCGGTGTCTAGGTCGGGCGAGACCACGATTAGCCCGGCAGCCAGGCTGATGGCCAGCACCGGGCCTAGGATGGGGTAGTCGGTGGGTTTGTTGTGAAAGAAGGCAGCCAGGTAGAGCACCACCGCTAGTTTGGCCAGCTCCGAGGCTTGCAGATTGAAGGAGGTGAAGGGTAGGTCAATAAAGCGCCGCTCATTGCCTGGACCGAAGCCCACCGCCAGGTTGAGCACCAGTAGCCCCAGCGTAAGCAGGAAGAAAGGCCGCGCAGCCCAGAGGGCCCAGGCGGTGTGCAGGCGGGAGAGCAAAAGCATGAGGCCCAAGGCCAAAAGGATGTTGCGCAGGTTTTCCAGGCTGTGGGGGGTAGTGGCCCCCCGCATCCCATCGGCGGTGACCACACCCAGCATGGAAAGACCAAACAACAACAGTTGGGCCAGCAGAAGAATGCTATCCACGGGTGCCTCCAGCCTCGAGCACCACTTCCCGGAAGACGCGGGAGCGCTCTTTGTAGTCTTTGAACTGGTCAAAGGAGGTACCCAGAGGGGCCAGCAGCACGCTGCCCTGGGTTAGCCGTCGGCAAGCCTCGGCCACGGCCTGCTGCAGTGCTGCCCGCCCATCGGGCTCAGCGATTTCCACCACCTCCACCAGGTGCCGAAAAGGCGCAGCCATGCGCGGACCATCCCGGCCTATGGCCAAAATTAGGCCCACCTTGCGGGCCACCACCTCGGCCAGCGCCTCCAACGGGGCCCCCTTGTCCACCCCGCCCAGTACCCAGGCCACCGGGGCTGGGGCAGCCTCCAAGGCGGCCTGTACCGCCTCGAGGCGGGTAGCGATGGAATCGTCGATAAAGGCCAGCCCACCCTTTCGGGCAAAGACCTCGAAGCGGGCCGGGGGCCAGGGAGCGGTGGCCCGGAAGGGGGCCAGACCTTGGGGGCTGGGTTCAACGGGCCATAGCCGCTGGGGTTGTTCGCGCGAAACAATGGCCGCGTAGGCCAGGGCGGCCTGCAAAGCCGCGTTCAGGTTGGTCTCCCGTGGGTTGGGCCCGGGGGTGAAGGGGTAGGGTTGGGCGGGGTTGCCTTGAATGGCCTGAAGAATCCGAGGGTCGGTGGCATTGTAAACCAGGGCATCCTCGGGGGTGAGATTGTGGATCAGCTTCAGCTTGGCGGCATGGTAGGCCTCGAGGCTGCCGTGTCGGTCGAGGTGATCTACACCCAGCAAAAGCAGCACCGCCACCCGAGGGCGGAATTGTTGGGTGCGCTCGAGCTGGAAGCTGCTTAGCTCCGCCACCGCCACCTCGGCCTGGTCCACCACTTTAGTCAGGGGCGGGTCAATGTTGCCCCCTTCGAAGGCGTTCAGGCCCAAAGCCCGCAAAAAGTGGCCGGTGAAGAGGGTGGTGCTGGTCTTGCCGGCAGTGCCGGTGATGCCGATAAGCGGGGTGGGGGAGTGCCGCCAGACCAGCTCGGCTTCCCCGATCACCTCGGCCCCGCTGTCTTGCAAGGCCCGCAAGCGGGGGTGGGTTAGGGGAACACCAGGGGCGGCGATGACCTGGTCGTAGGCCCCGGGCTGAGGGTCGGGCTCGAGGGTGAACCCCAGGGCCTCGGCCTGGGCCTGCTCCTTTGCCTTGAGCGCATCGTCGAAGAAGTGGGCGGCCAGGCCGTGCTGTTGCAGGTAGCGCAGCACCCCCAGGCCGCTGCGCCCCAAGCCGTACACCAGCCGCCTCATCCCCTGCCCCCCCACAGGTGCACCGCCAGGGCGGTACACAGCGCGGTAAGCACTACAAAGCGGAAGACCACTTTGCCCTCGGACCAGCCGGAAAGCTCAAAGTGGTGGTGCAAAGGGCTCATGCGGAAGATGCGCCGGCCCGTGCGGCGGAAGTAGCTCACCTGGATCACCACCGAAAGCACCTCTAGCACCGGGATCAAGGCGGCCAGCGGTAGCCACCACATCCGACCTTCCAAAATGAATAGCCCGGCGACCATAGCCCCCAAGGCCATGCTGCCGGTATCGCCCATAAACACCGTGGCCCTGGGGGCGTTATACCACAAGAAGCCCAGCAGGGCCCCTAGGGTGGCCTGGGCCGTGGGCAGCCCTAAAAAGGGCAGCAACAGCACTGCGGAGAGGCTGGCCAAAAGGCCATCTACGCCGTCGGTGAAGTTGAAGGCGTTGCAGGCGGCCATGACCACCAGGGTAAAGAGCAGCACATCCAAAGCAGGGTAGGGGGTATACTGCACCTGTCGCACTGCCCACAAAGCGAAGACCAGGCTGAGTAGCCCTTGTACCGCCAACTTCTCCCGGGCTTTCAGGGGTCGGCGCAGCGAGCCAGAGAGGTCGTCGGCCAGGCCCAGCAGGGCCACCCCCAGTACCAAAAGCCACAGCCCAGCCCACTGGTCGCCTCCAGAAAGGCCGTAAACCGCGGCTGCGGCCAGTAGAAAGGCCACCCCGCCCATGCTGGGCGTGCCCGCTTTGCTCAGGTGGCTTTGGGGCCCTTCGGCCCGTACCTTCTTTCCTAGGCCCAACGCCTGCATCAGGGTGATCCATAGGCCCACCAGAAACCAGCTCAAAAGGGCCGAGGCCACCAGGTTGCTCATGGCCCACCTCCCGGGGCGTCCTCGAGGTTGGTCTTTAAAACCACCAGCCGGCCTTCTGCCAAGGTGTAGAGGTAGGTGCCGTCGGTCTCCAGGCCGCTGTAGCGCCCGGGGCGGAAGCCTAGGCGCAGACCCTCGAGGCTGAGGCGGTACAAGCCCTCCTCGGTAAGCACGTAAAGATCATCCAGCACTGCTGCAGCCCGAACCCGCCCCGGCAAGGGCAGGCGCAACCGGTCAGGCAGGCGCAGGGCTTCCCGATTGAAGGCGTAGATATGCCGTGTGTTGCCGCTCAGGAAGGTATAGCGCCCCTCGTCTAGGCGTTGGCGGTTGAGGTAGAGGCCCTCCGCGTCGAGCCAGTAGACCCCCTCCTGGGTACGCAAAGCGTCCTTGGCCTTGTAGGGGAGGCTGCCTAACCCCGGCGCGAAGAGCCGATCCTCCAGGCCCACCAGGGGCAGGGGCTTGGCCCGTAGGAAGGTGGGCACCCCCGGTAGGGGCAGGCTATCCCGCAAGAAGCCCTCCTGGTAGACCAGAAGCTGGAAGGGGTAGGCTGCCAGCAAGGTCTCGCCGCTGCGGGCCACCAGCGGGGTAGGGTTGGGCAAGGCCAGCTGCAGGCCAGCGGCCCGCACCAGCCGGCCCTCCACTACTCCTCCTTCGATGAGCACCGGTAGGCTGGGCCCCATGGGCTGGGCCTGGGGGGCACAGGCCCCCATGAGGGCCAGCAGGGGGAGTGCTACGCGCAGGTGGGGGCTCATGCTTCCTCCTTGGGCCACAGCTCGAGCAGTCGCTCCAGGCCCACGCTGCGCGAGGCCTTGAGGTAGACCAGGTCGCCAGGCTGCACAGCCTTGGCCAAGAAGCTGGCGGCTTCTTCCAGGGTCTTTGTGGCCGTTCCGCCTACCTCCTGGGCCTGCATAGAGGCGAAGGGGCCGATGAAGACCAGGTGGGGGCTTACCCGAGCGGCCAGTCGGGCGGCCTCGAGGTGGTGGGCCAGGGCCTCCTGGCCCAGTTCGGCCATGCTCCCCAGCACCAGCCATTTGCGCCCCGGCTGGGTGCTAAGGTAGTCCAGGCCAGCCCGCAAGGAAAGGGGGTTGGCGTTGTAGGCATCGTGGATGAATTCCACCCCACCCAGCCTAAGCCGCTGCATCCGTCCGGGGGGCAGACGGAGGTGGGCCAGCCGTTCAATAGTTTCGCCAATGGGTCTGCCCAGCATCTGGGTGGCGGCCAAAGCGGCCAGGGCCCCTAGGATGGGCCCTACCCCGGGGTAGGGGAGGGTGACCCACTGCCCCTCAAAGCGGAAGCGGCTGGTATCCAGGCCCATCTCCACCACCTGGGCTTGGAAGTCGCCGGCCTCGAGGCCATAGGTTTTGACCTGGGGCAGCCGCACCCACTGGGCCGCCTGCACGCTGGCCAGGCGCAGCGGGCTAACCTGCAAAAGCCAGGTTTCCTCCCGCACCACGTTTTCTAGGCTGCCCAGACCCTCTAAGTGCTCTACCCCCAAGCTGGTTAGCACGGCGAAGTCGGGCCGGGCCAGATAGGCCAGCTCAGCCATCTCTAAAAGCCGGTCGATGCCCAGCTCCACCACGCAGCCCTCGGCAGCCTCCAGGTGAAAGAAGAAGCGGGTGAGGCCGGGAGCGTTGTTGAGGTTGCCCTCCGGGGCGGGCCAGCTTAGGCCCTGGGCCAGGCACTCTTTAGTGGTGGTCTTGCCTGAACTACCCCCTACCGCCAGCACCACTCCGCCAAAGCGGTCGCGCAGGGCCCGTCCTAGGGCCAGCAGGGCCCGCTCAGGCCGCCCTACCTGTACCGCTTTGGGGTGGGCCTGGTCGGTGACGACAAAAGCAGCGCCAGCCTCCAAAGCTTGCTGGGCAAAGGCGCGTCCGTGTGTCCGAGCGCCGGGCAAGGCGAAGAAAGCCACCCCAGGCCCTACTTGTCGTGAGTCCCAGTGCAGGTCCTGGGCCGGGCTGGCCCCTGGGTGCACGGTACCCCCGACCAGGGCGGCTACCCATTCGGGGTTGAGCAGTTTAGGCGTGTTCACCCCAATCCTCCTTGCCTGTCTAAACAGTTACCGGGCCACCCTGTAGTGTGTGTATAATCCTCAACATACTCAAAATACTCACCGGTTAACCAGTTTACCCTTGCTCGCTTCGCTGTCTAGCTGGGGCGGAACCCCCCAAAAGGCTAGGAGCTGCGCGGCTATTTCACGGTAGATAGGAGCGGCCACCTGTGAGCCGTGGATGCGCGGACCCTTAGGGTGAAACAGCACTACCACCACGGTGGCCCGGGGAACCTGGGCCGGAATGAACCCGGCAAAAAGGGCGGCATACACGCTATGGCTATAGCGCCCATCCACCACTACCTGGGCGGTGCCGGTCTTGCCGGCTAGGTTGTAGCCGGGCAGTTTGGCGTTCTCGGCCAAGCCTTCCTGCAAGGCCCAGCGGATGTCGCGGGCTACCTGAGGGCGGAAGACCGGGGCGCTTTGTCCAGTCTGGCCCTCAAACAGGACCGGCTGGCGGTAGAGGCCATCGCCAGCCAGAATGTTGTAGGCCACGGCCAGGTGCAGTGGGGTGATCAGAAAGCCCTGGCCGAAGGTGGCGTTGGCATACTCGGCTGGCCCCCAGCGCGGCAGAGGGCGCACCCTGGGGGTGGCCACCTGTACTCCTACGTGGGGTTGCTGGGAGAGAGGGGGTAGGAGGGTTTTATCCATGAAGTGCATCTTCTCGAAGAAGCGGTAGAGGGTAGCCCGGGGAAGGCGCTCAGCCAGGGTGGTGATCCCCACGTTGGAGGAGTATTTGAGCACCTCGCTCAGGGTGAGGGTCTCGGGGTGTTTGACTATATCGCGGATGGTCCAACCGGCCACACGACGGCTCATGGGAGCGTATACCTTGGTGTCCAACCGGGCCTGGCCTTCCTCCAGCAATACCGCCGCAGTGAGGGGCTTGATGGTGGAGCCAGGCTCGAGGGCATAGGCGAAAGCATGGTTGCGCCAGCTAAGGTCCTGCTGGAGGTCGCGCCTTGGGGCGCTGGGGTCGAAGGCTGGCCCGTTGGCTACGGCCAGCAGTCGGCCCGTCTGGCTTTCCATCACCACGGCGGCCCCCCAGTCGGCCTGGGCGGCTTGCAGGCCTTTCCACAAGGCCCGCTCGGCGATGGCCTGAACCTGTGGGTCGAGGGTCAGGCGCAGGCTCTGGCCCTGGGCCAGCAAGGGCTCCAGGTCGAACTCGAGGCCGGCCAGCCCCTTACCGCTGCCCCGTTCGCCAAACCCAATGAGCTGGCTGGCCGAGGGCCCCAAGGGGTATAGGCGGGTTTCCTCGGGGGTGCTGAGGGCTAAGGGGGTGCCGTCGGCGGCCTCGAGCCGGCCCCGCAGCAGGGGTTGCGCAGGGTTTGCCGGGGTGCGCAAGGCCAGGCTAGGAGCGTTGTGCCACAAAAGGTAGAGGCCATACCCCAGGCCCAGGGTAAAGAGCAAAAAAGCCAGCAGCACCGCCCAGTCCCGCTGAAGGGTGGGGGATGGGGCGCTCGAGGCCAGGGGGGGGCTGCTGCGCTTCATGGGGTGCTCCTTTGCCAGCGGGCCAGGCTCATGGGGATATAGCCGTTGGCCTCGGCCCACTCCCTCAGAGCCAGCGGCGAGGTCATCCGGTAGCGCTCCAGCAGGAGCTGGGTCTCTTTACGACGAAGGTCGGCCTCAGCCGCTTGAAGCTGCCTTAATTGGGTGTTTAGCTGCTGGTTGTAGTGGCCCAAGGCGGTGAGCCCCAGCAGCAGCCCCCAGTACATCAACCCCCATTTCACTGCCGTCCTCACCGGGCTTCCTCCCTTCGCTGAGCCACCCGCATCTTGGCGCTGCGGGCTCTGGGGTTTTCCTGCCACTCCTTCTCGCTGGGCACGATGGGTTTTTTGGCCAGGGTCTCTAGCTTGCTTGAGGTTCGCAGAAAATGCTTTACCAACCGGTCTTCCAGCGAGTGAAAGCTGATCACCACCAGCCGCCCTCCGGGCCGCAGGGCTTCCTCGGCTCCTTGTAGTAGCTGCTCGAGGGCTCCTAGCTCGTCGTTGACGAAGATGCGCAAGGCCTGGAAGCTCTTGCGGGCAGGGTGGCCTGCCCGGCGGAAACCGGTGGCCCGCCGAATGACCTCAGCCAGTTGGGTGGTGGTGTGAATGGGGCGGTGGGCCACAATATAGCGGGCGATGCGGCGGGCCTGGGGTTCCTCGCCGTATCGGTAGAGGATATCGGCCAGGGTTTCCTCATCGAAGGTGTTGACGACCTCGGCAGCGTTGGGGCCATGGGCCCCCATGCGCATGTCCAACGGCCCCTCGAGCTGGTAGCTGAAGCCTCGGGCCGGGTCGTCGAGGTGGAAACTGGAGACCCCGAGGTCGGCTAAGATGCCGTCCACCTGGCCTATCCCCAGCCGGGCCAGCTGGGGTAAAAGCTCGCGGAAATTGGCCTGGACCAGCTGGAGATCAGCCAACCCCAGGCCCTGGGCCCGGGCGATGGCCTGGGGGTCTTGGTCGAAGGCCACCACCCGCCCGCCCCGCTTTAGGATGCCCAGAGTGTGCCCCGCTCCACCTAGGGTGGCGTCCACATACACCCCGCCCGGGCGTATAGCCAGCCAGTCCAGGGCTTCCTGGTAGAGCACCGGGGTATGCTTCATAGGAGGGCCTCCCCCGGAATTACGGCGAGAAACAGGCATTTGGGTGGCATACATGGCTCATCCAATCAGATTGCGCAAGGCTTCGGGGGTGGTGGGGTTCTCCACAAACTTGGTGATATTGGCCCACCAGCGGTGTTCACTCCACAGCTCTAGCCGGGTAGGCGCCCCGGCCACCACCGCCTCGTTGCTTTCCTCCAGGCCAGCAAATTTGCGCAAGGGGGGCGGGATGGTGATCCTCGAGGCGTTGTCCATCTGGGTTTTGTGGGCTCCCGAATAGAGAAACCGAACCAGCTCCTGGGCTGCCCGGTCAATCAGGGGCACGTTTTGCAGTTGGCGCTCGATGTTGCTCCAGGCCAGCAGTGGGTAGAGGTATAAGCAGCCCTCGAGGCCTCGGGTGATCACCACACCGTCCTCGATGAAGGCGCGAAAAGGCGGTGGGATCACCACCCTTCCCTTGTCGTCGAGGCTATACTGGTATTCACCGTAGGGCATCGCGCTTTCTCTCTACCGGTTGGTTCTCAAAGCTCGCTTTGCGTGTTTCCCACCGGAGGTGCTGTTCTGCACAGCAATGTACCACACATTCCCCACCTTTTACCACTAGTTCCCACCTATCTCCCACTTTTTCCCACACAGGCCGGGTCAAATGGGACGGTTTCCCACCCACCCAGGTATTCGGGCAAGCAAAGGTGCGTTTATGCCGGTGTATCCTCAGCCATCCTCGCTTTTTTGAGCATGGGGTGTTTATCTTTTACTGTTCGCTCAGCCCTAGCCGGGCCTAAAGCAGGTCTTAATCTAGGCTTAGCAAAAAAGACCGGACTGCACCTAAGGCAATCCGGGAAGAGGTGGGAAGAGGCGTAAGCCGGGTTCTGTTTCCGCAGCCATCTCTCTGGGATGAGCGTCGCCGCTCACCTCAAGCGTCCCATCCACGGGTACTTGCGAACCGGGCCAGTTCTCCCTCGTGTATCGCCCCGTTTACGCGGAACGTGGGACTTGCAGCAGATGGGGTTTGCCTAGCTCCCCCTGTTGCCAGGAGGACTGGTGCGCTCTTACCGCACCGTTTCACCTTGACCGGATACACCGGCCGTCTGCTTTCTGTTGCACTTTCCGTCGGGTTACCCCGCCCAGCCGTTAGCTGGCATCCTGCCCTGTGCTGCCCGGACTTTCCTCTGGTGGGGGGCCACCAGCGGCTGCGCCCTCTTCCCACCAAGGCAATTGTAGCAGAAACGCACTAGAAAGGCTGGCCGTTTTCCCCTGCCTCGAGGCGCCTGCGCTCCAGCTCGTCGAGCTCGGCTTCCAACACAGGGTCTGTGGAAAGAGCCCGGGCTACTGCCTCACCCATGCGTGGCTGCAAAAGGCGCTCGGCCTGGATGATGGCGGCGAAGTCGGAAACGGCTTTGTCGAGCTGATCGTTCACCACCACATACTTGAACTCTTGGGCCATGCGGATTTCTTCCACAGCCCGTTCTAGCCGCTTGCGAATCTTGCTCAGGCTGTCGGTGCCGCGCACCAGCAGGCGCCGGCGTAGCTCGGAGAGGGTGGGGGGGATGATAAAGACCAGCACCGCTTCGGGCATGGCCCGTTTGACCTGCAAGGCCCCCTGAACCTCGATTTCCAAGAGGACGTCCTGGCCCTTAGCCAGGGCCTCCTCCACCGGTTCCCGCGGGGTGCCGTAGTAGTCATCGACGTAGCGGGCCCACTCCAAAAAACCCTGCTGAGCAATCTTAGCTTCAAACTCCTCCCGGCTTACGAAGTAGTAGTCCACCCCGTGCCGCTCGCCAACGCGAGGCGGGCGGGTGGTCATGGAGATGGAGTAGTACATGCGGTGATACTCCAGCAGCCGACCCCGGATGGTGCCCTTGCCCACTCCTGAAGCCCCGGTCATAACAAACAAATTCCCACGCGGCATAACGGGGGCATCCTATCCTCGAGGGGGCTGCCTGGCAAGCTAGGTGAGCCACCTGGTTGTTTTTTGCTTTCCATCTGGCGCTTTGGGTTTAGACTAACCCCTGGTAACGTAGACCTTCTGCGCACCCCAAAGGGGGCGCTGGAACAGCAGGAGTTTGCATGACACCAAAATGGGTCAAAGATGCGGTTTTCTACCAGATTTTTCCCGACCGTTTTCGCATCGGTCAGGGGCCGACCGCCCACCCTAGGCCGGTGCCCAGTAGCTTTGAGCCCTGGGAGGCGCCCCCTACCCTGCGCGGCTTCAAAGGAGGTAACCTTTGGGGGGTTATCGAAAAGCTAGACTATCTGCGGGAGCTGGGCTTCAACGCTATCTACTTCTGCCCGATCTTCACTTCGACGGCCAACCACCGCTACCACACCAGCGACTACTTCCAGGTAGACCCTATCCTGGGGGGCAACCCAGCCTTGGTTCGGTTGATTGAGGAGGCCCACCGGCGCGGTATCCGGGTGGTGTTGGACGGGGTGTTCAACCACTGTGGGCGGGGGCATCTCGCCTTTCAGCACCTGATGGAGAATGAGGCGGCCTCGCCTTATCGCGACTGGTTTCATGTCTACAAGTTTCCTCTGGGAGCCTATAGCAAAAGCCCCAACTACGCGGCCTGGTGGAATAACCCCGAGCTGCCCAAGTTCAACACGGCCAACCCCGAGTGCCGTGAGTACCTGCTCTCGGTGGCCGAGTACTGGCTCGAGTACGGCATCGACGGCTGGCGACTGGACGTGCCCAACGAGATTGACGACGACGCTTTTTGGCGTGAGTTTCGCCGTCGGGTCAAAGCCCGCAACCCCGAGGCCTATATCGTGGGGGAGATCTGGGGCGATGCCAGTCGCTGGCTGCAAGGCGACCAGTTTGATGCGGTGATGAACTACCCGCTGGGCCGGGCCATCTTGGGGTTTGTGGGGGGCGATGCGCTGGACAAAGACCTAGCAGCCCAGAGCGGTTTGGGCCGGCTGGAAACCCTGGGGGCCCTGGCCTGCCACAACCGCCTCGAGGAGCTTTTCCGCCGCTACGACTGGGAGATTGTAACCGCCCAGATGAATATCCTGACCTCACACGACACCCCTCGCCTCTATAGCCTGATGCGAGGCCACCTCGAGCGGGTGCGCTTGGCGCTGGCCATGCTCTTTACCTTGCCGGGGGCGCCTACGGTCTACTACGGCGAGGAGATCGGCATGGCTGGGGGGCACGACCCCGACAACCGCCGGGGTATGCTCTGGGACGAGTCGCGCTGGCATAAGCCCCTGCAGCAAACCGTGCAGAAGATGGCTGCGCTGCGTAGCGCCCTGCCAGTCTTGCGCTATGGCCGCTACCAGTACCTCTATGGGCAGGACAGCCACCTGGCCTTTGCCCGACTGGGTGAACAAGAGAGCGTGGTGGTCACCATCAACGCTTCCAGTGAACCTTGGCGGGTGCACATCCCCCTGCATGGGGTCTGGCCACGGGGAGAACGGGCGGTTGACCTGCTTTCAGGGCAGGAAGGCCGCTGTGCTGGGGGAAACCTGGAGGATGGCCTCCTCGAGCCCTTTTCCCTGGCGGTTTGGCAGGCCCGGAAGTAGCGTCTTTTTTGTTTTTTGCAGAATGAGCCGTTAAGAAAAGCCGCTATGAGTGGTAGCCTACCAACTTGTTACACCCCACATGTTGGGCTTGAAAGAAGGGTGGGTAAAAGGTAGTATGTTATTACCCAACCAAAGGCCATTATTGCCGGAAGGCTTGCTAAGTTCATACAATAGGTAGTAGTATCTGTCCCGGAGCCCTCAATATATTGAGCCCACACTGGGCTCGAGGGCGGTTTGAGCCAAATTCTGGAGGAGCTTATGCAGCACTTTACCCCTGCGGTTTTCGACGAGCACGCCCAGGCTATCGCCAAGCGCCAGTACATGCAGCCGGGAGATGGGGACGTATGCGGGATGTTCCGGCGGGTGGCGGCCTGGGTGGCCTCGGCGGAAAAATCCGAGCAGGATAAACAATATTGGGCGGAGCAGTTCTACCAGCTCATGGCCTCCAAGCGCTTTTGCCCGGGGGGACGGGTGCTGGCCGGGGCGGGTACCCAGCACGGCAACGTGCTGAATTGCTTCGTGCAGGGGGCTACCGAGCACGACCCCAGCAGCTTCGACGGGGTGATGGAGGTGGCCACCAAACTGGCCCTGGTCACCAAGGTTGGCGGGGGCAACGGGGTTAACCTCGACCCCTATGTCTCCCGCAAACAGGCTGGCCCTCGCCGTACGGTGCGTGGCTTTGCCTATATATCGGCGGAACACCCCGATGTAGAAGACTTCATCCAGGGGCTAATGCGCCCCCCCATCAACCCCGATGGCGAAAAAGAACCGATCACGGTGCGTAACTGGACCCGGGTGGTCTACGGCCTTTTGAAGCCCGAGCTGGCCGCTTTGGCCCGCCGTCATGGGGTGTTGAGCGTGCGGGAGAAGCCGAGCGATGTATTGCCGGTGCCCGACGATATGCGGGGCATTGTCGAAGCGGCCAAAGCAGCGCTTGCCTTGGCGATAAAGGGCCAGGAGCCTCACGTAGACTTCAGCAGCCTGCGCCCTGAGGGAGCCCCAATCAAGGGTAGCGGAGGCACCAGCAGCGGCCCGGTGAGCTTCCTGGTGGAGATTTTCGATAACTTTTTGGAATGGGCCAACCTGGGGGCAGAAAAGTCCGGCCCGGTGGCCACTTTGCGCTATGTGTATGCGCCGGTGCTGCGGGTGGTGAGGCAGGGAGGCACCCGCAGGGGCGCAGGCATGGCCACCCTGGCCATCGACCACCCCGACCTGCTGGACTTCCTCACCGCCAAGGACCTCGACCGCGAGGCCAGCGAAGGTGACATCTCTACCTTCAACATCTCCATTCTGGTCAGCGATGCCTTCTGGAGCGCGTTGCAGGCCGATGGGCTGTGGCCCCTCGAGCCTACCGAGGTGCCGGGGAAGTACTACCCCTACCCCTTGCCGGGCACCTACCAGGGGGTGTTACCCGACCTGCCCGAGCGCCCGCAGGATGGCGCCCGGCCCATCCCCCTCTACCAGGGCAAGGTACCAGCCCGCTGGCTCTGGCACGAGATCGCCTGGCACGCCTGGGCTACTGGCGAGCCGGGCCTAATCTTCATCGACCGGGTCAACCAGCTTTCCGCCCTGAAGAACCTGGGCAAGCAGTACGAGATTCGCTCGACCAACCCCTGCTTTGTGGGCGGTACCCGCATTGCTACTGAGTTTGGTCTTTTGCCCATCGAGCAGCTTACGGATAAGGGCAGCTTCTACCTTGTTACCGACAACCGCGCGCCTTTGGGTGGGGTAGGTGCGGCCCGGCTTGGGCGCGGGGTGACGGTGCGCAAAGCAGCCAAGGCCTTCTATACCGGGGAGCGGGAGGTGGTGCGCCTCGAGACCCGCGAGGGCCTCACCCTCACCCTGACCCCCAACCACCCCCTCCTGACCCCCCAAGGGTACGTGGAGGCCGGCCAGCTGAAGCCTGGAGACAAATTGCTGGTGCAGAGCGGTGAGGGGTTGTGGGCCAAGGAGCAGGCCCTGCCGCCTGCCGTGCTGAAGGTGGTGCGCGAGCGGGTCGCGGTGGCTGGAGGAAAGGGCACCCGCGGAAGGTTTGATGTGCGCGAGCAGTACGCCCATATGCCTACCCAGTGGAGCGAGAACCTGGGCCTGGTGCTGGGCTGGCTGATCGGCGACGGGTACCTGCGCGAGGACGGGGTGGGCTTCTTCTTCAACAACCGCGAACTTGCCCAGGCCCAGATCGTGGTGGACAGCCTGCGCGACTGGTTCGGCCAGGGAACCCTGCAAGCCACGACCTCCAACACCCATCATCTGCACTTCAACAAGCTGCCGGCGGAGTTCTTCACAGCCCTCGGCGTCAAATCGGTCAGGGCCAGCGAGAAGCGGGTTCCGGAAAGCCTCTTCACCGCGCCCCGCGAGGCGGTGGTAGGCTTTTTGCGCGGGCTGTTCAGCACCGATGGCACCGTGGAGCGCAACGACGCCAAGCGGAGCTGCACCGTGCAGCTGGCCTCCTCGAGCCTTGGGCTGCTCCAGGACGTGCAACTGCTGCTGCTCAACTTCGGCATTTTCGGGCGGATCTACCACCGCCGGGAGGCGGGTCTCAAGGCCCTGCCCGATGGTCGGGGTGGGCTGCGCGAGTACCCTGTGGCCGAGCAGTACGAGCTGATCATCGGTGCCGAGAGCCGCGACCGCTTTGCCGAGGTCATCGGTTTTGCCCTGCCCGAGAAACAGGCTAAGCTCGAGGAATTCATCGGTAGCCGCAGCCGGGGGGCCTACCGCCAGCGCTTCGAGGTTACGGTAAGCCGGGTGGAGCCCGCCGGGGTGGCCCCTGTGTACGACCTGACCGAGCCTGTCACCCATAGCCTGATCGCGGGCGGTGTGGTGGCCCACAACTGCGGCGAAATCCCCCTCACTGTGGGCGAGCCTTGCGACCTGGGGGCTTTGAACCTGGCGGCCTATGTCGAAAACGGCCAGTTCAACTTCGAAGCCTTCCGCCGGGATGTGCGTACGGCGGTGCGCTTCCTCGACGATGTGCTGGATGTCAATGTCTTTGCCCTCGAGGACAACCGCCAAGCCAGCCAGACCCTGCGCCGGCTGGGCCTGGGGGTGATGGGCCTGGCCGATATGCTCATCAAGATGGGCCTGCCCTACTCCTCCGAGGCGGCCCGGCAGGTGGTGGCCGAGGTAATGGGCGTGCTGCGCCAAGAGGCCATCGCGGCTTCCGAGCAACTAGGCCAGGAGCGGGGGGTGTTTCCCCTCTACCAGCAACGCCCCGAGGCTTTCGAGGCCCTGGGTATCCGCCCACGCCGCAATGTGGCGGTGCTGACCGTGGCCCCTACAGGCACCACCAGCATGCTGATGGGCGTCAGCAGCGGCATTGAGCCGGTCTACTCCCCCTTTATGTGGCGGCGCATTGGGGGGCAGTACAAGGCTTTGCTGCACCCTCTGTTCGTGGAGATGATGCAGCAGTACCCCCCCTCGGGCCGCTTCGAGAAGAACGGGGCCTGGGACTGGGAGGCCATCATCGAGGCCATCCAGGCCAACCACGGTAGCCTGAAGGGGTTGGAGGGTATCCCTCCGGCCATCGCCAACGTGTTTGAAGGGGCCCACGATGTGCCCCCCTTGGATCACGTGCGGATGCAGGGGGTGGTGCAGACCGCCTTCGACGCTGAAGGCTATGCGGCCAACTCCCTTTCCAAAACCATCAACCTGCCCAACCAAGCCACTGTGGAGGACGTGGAGGCAGCCTATACCGAGGCCTTCCGCACGGGCTGCAAGGGCATCACGGTCTACCGCGACGGCAGCCGCGAGTTCCAGGTGCTCTCGGTGAGCAAGGAGAAAAAGGAAAACAAGAGCGAAGAAACCGTGGTGCAGCCGGCCTTGTTGGAAGTACCCCCCAGTCAGGACGCCCCCACCGCCCGCCCGGTTTTCGAGCGCACGGGCCGTTTGGTGGGGTATACCGATATGGTCAAGCTCACCAACAGCGACGGTACCCGGCGCAGCTTCCTGGTGACGGTCAATATGCAAGGCGACTATCCCATCGAGGTCATCCTCACCTCGGGCAAAGCTGGCGATGAAGCCAATGCCGACAGCGAAGCCCTGGGCCGGGTTATCTCCATTGCTTTGCAGTATGGTGTGCCCGCCGAAGCGCTGGTCAAGACCCTGCGCGGCATCAATGGTGGGCTATACGGTAGCTACCAGGGCCGCTTCGTTACCAGCAAAGCCGACCTGATCGCGGTGGCCCTGGAGACCACCAGCAAGGTGCAGGCTAGCCAAACCGAACCGCAGGCCCCGGTGGTGCCCCAGGCCATGCAGCGGGCCATGACCGCCCCCCTCCGGCCCTCCACCGGCCTGGGCCGCTGCCCCGAGTGTGGCGAAGAGAGCCTGGCGCGCGAGGAGGGGTGTTTGAAGTGCTATAGCTGCGGCTATAGCAAGTGCGGCTAGCTTGGACAAGGGGCGGGGTGGGGTAGAGGCCCCACCCCGTTACTTTTCGTCGCAAAACCATAGCCCCGCAAGGGGATTGCAACTGCCGCTGGCGCAACCGGTGAGCGCACCCGGCTTATACCCGGGCGGTTCTGGGTTCGAGTCCCAGGCGGCAGACCAGGGCAAAAAACCAGGCCGGGTATTCCCCGGCCTTTGTGCAAGCCACCTGCTTTAGAATCGGCTGGCCACTTTGTCCCAGTTAATCACGTTCCAGATGGCCGCCAGGTAGTCGGGGCGGCGGTTTTGATACTTGAGGTAGTAGGCGTGTTCCCACACATCAATGCCCAGCAGGGGGGTGTGGCCTTCCATTAGGGGGGAGTCCTGATTGGCGGTGCTGTAGACGTGCAGCTTGCCGTCTTTGTCCTTGACCAGCCAGGCCCAGCCCGAGCCAAAGCGGGTAGCCCCAGCCTGGGTCAGCTTGGCCTTGAGTTCCTCGAAGGAGCCAAAGGTAGCGTTGATGGCCTCGGCTAGTTTGCCGCTAGGCTCCTTGGCCCCGCCGGGGGTGAGGATGTCCCAGAAGAGGGTGTGGTTGTGGTGGCCCCCGCCATTGTTGCGCACTGCCGTGCGGATGTCCTCGGGTACCTGGTCGATTTTGCCCAGGAGTTCCTCGAGGCTCCAGCCATGCAGCTCGGGGTGTTTTTCCAGCGCGGCGTTGAGGTTGTTCACGTAGGCCGCGTGGTGCTTGCCGTGGTGGATTTCCATGGTCAGGGCGTCAATATGGGGCTCGAGGGCATCCTTGGGATAGGGCAGGTCGGGTAGCTTGAATGGATAACTCATGCGTTCACCTCCGTGCTGTACTCTACGCTCCTTTATCCGGCGCACGCTGTGATGGAAGACTCAAAGCGAGGGCCGGGTCATCTCCAGGGGCACCACCCATTTGTCGAACTCTTCTTCAGTCAGGTAGCCCAGGGCCAGGGCGGCTTCCTTGAGGCTGGTGCCCTCCTTGTGGGCCTTCTTGGCGATTTGAGCAGCCTTGTCGTAGCCGATGTGGCGGTTGAGCGCGGTGACCAGCATCAGGTTTTTCTCCAGGTTTTCCTTGATGCGGGGCAGGTTGGGTTCGATGCCCACGGCGCAGTGGTCGTTGAAGGCCAAACAGGCGTCGCCCAGAAGTTGAATGCTGGTGAGCACGTTGTAGGCCATAACCGGTTTATACACATTGAGCTGGAAGTTGCCTTGAGACCCGGCAAAGGCTACTGCCGCGTCGTTGCCGTAGACCTGCACGCAGACCATGGTCAGGGCCTCGGCCTGGGTGGGGTTGACCTTGCCCGGCATAATGCTGCTGCCCGGCTCGTTTTCGGGAATGATCAGTTCGCCGATGCCGTTGCGCGGGCCGGAGGCCAGCCAGCGCACGTCGTTGGCCATTTTGAAGAGGGCGCCGGCCAGGGTGCGAAGCGCAGCACTGGTGGTTACCAGGGCATCGTGGGCGGCCAGGGCAGCAAACTTGTTTTTGGCCGAGATGAAGGGAAAGCTGGTCTCTTTGGCGATGTAGGCAGCGGCCCGGTCGCCGAACTCGGGATGGGCGTTCAGGCCGGTGCCCACGGCGGTACCCCCAATGGCCAGCTCGTAGAGGCCCTGTTCGGCGTGGCGGATTTGCTCGAGGCCATAGTCGATCTGGGCCACCCAGCTTCCGATCTCCTGGCCCAGGGTAATGGGGGTGGCGTCTTGCAGGTGGGTGCGCCCTACCTTAACGATGTCTTTGAAGGCTTCTGCCTTGGCCGCCAGGGTGTCGCGTAGCTTCTGCACGTTAGGGTAAAGCTGCCGGTGCAGTTCTTCTACCACGGCGATGTGCATGGCGGTGGGGAAGGTGTCGTTGGACGACTGGCCCCGGTTGACATCGTCGTTGGGGTGGATGGGTTTTTTGGAGCCCAACACCCCTCCCGCCAGCTCAATGGCCCGGTTGGCGATGACCTCGTTGGCGTTCATGTTGGACTGGGTGCCGCTGCCGGTCTGAAAGACCACCAGGGGAAAATGCTCGTCGAGCTTTCCCGCGATGACCTCCTCAGCGGCTCGCACGATCAGCTCGGCCTTTTCCCGCGGCAGCTCGCCTAGGTCGGCGTTGGCTAGGGCGGCGGCCTTTTTCAGGATGCCCAAAGCACGCACAATGGCGCGGGGCATGCGGAAGCGTTCTACCCCGATGGGAAAGTTGATGAGCGAGCGCTGGGTTTGCGCGCCCCAGTAGCGGCTTTCTTCCACCTGCATCTGGCCCATGGTGTCGGTCTCGATTCGGTAGCCCATAGCATGGTTATTCTACGGGAGCCGCCCGGGCCGAGACCAGGGCAACACTTTTGTTTATGGGCTAGGGGGTATGCTAAAAATGTGTGGGATTTGGTGATTGTAGGAGCAGGGCCGGTGGGCCTGGCGGCGGCTATAGAGGCCAAGCGGGCTGGGCTCAAGGCGGTGGTGCTGGAAAAGGGTACGGTGGTGCACACCATCTACCGCTGGCCAAGGGAGACGGTCTTTTTTAGCGAGGCTAAGAACATCGAGATTGGCGGCCATCCTTTTCCCTCTTTAGGGCCCAAGCCCACCCGGCGTGAGGCCTTGCAGTACTACCGGCGGGTAGCCGAAAACGAAGCGCTGGACATCCGCACCTATACCGAGGTTCTACGCATTCAGCCCCAGGCCGGCCAGTTCACCGTGGCCTACCGCGACCGCGACGGCGAGGGCGAGCTGGAAAGCCGCTTCGTGCTGGTAGCCACCGGCTACTACGACAACCCCAACCGACTGGGAGTTCCTGGTGAGGATTTACCCCATGTGCGCTACGGCTTAGACGAGACCCTGCCCTACTGGAAGCAGCGGGTGGTGGTGGTGGGTGGCTCGAATAGCGCGGTGGAGGCAGCCCTCGAGCTCTACCGGGGTGGGGCCAGGGTGACCGTGGTGCACCACGAGGCCGAAATTCGCCCCCGGGTCAAGTACTGGCTCAAGCCCGACTTCGACAACCGGGTGAAGGAGGGTTCAATCCAGCTTTTGCTGAAGGCCCAGGTGCGGGAAATTCTCCCCCGTGCGGTGGTGCTGGAGCAAGAACAGGCCTGGCACACCCTGCCTGCCGATTTTGTGCTTATTCATATCGGCTACCGGGCCGCCGATGGACTGCTCAGAGCGGCCCAGGTGGCTTACCAGGGGGATGCACCGCTGCTTTCCCCGGTCTACGAGACCAGTCTGCGAGGTTTGTTCGTGGCGGGGAGCGCAGGCTATGGTTCGGATACCCGCACGGTTTTTATCGAGAACGGGCGCGAGCACGCCCGCCTAGCGGTAGGGGAGATAGCCCGGCGTTTGCAGGGCTGCCCGGCTTGAATGAGAGAGCCGGGGGTGAAGGTGGGGTATTCTCAGATTGAACCCAGCATTGTGTCATAAAGTAGAGTATGGGACAAAGTAACGGCGGGCCTTGGGGCAAAGTTTGGGGCGTGATCCTGACCGCTTTGGTGGCGCTGGGGGTGGGCTTTGGGCTGGGCCGGCTCTCGTTGCCCCCCGGGGGTATGCTCCAGGCTGGTTCTGGCCCAACCCTTCACCCGGTGCAGTTCGACCCTCAGCAGCCTTTGCCGCCCGCCCCCGACCCCCGCGAGCTAATTCCGCTCCAACCAGGGCCAGGCCAGCCCCAGCCCGGCCAGGGCCAAGGGGAGGAGTGCCCCATCCTGATTTACCAGGATGGCCAGCTCTTCCGCTTTGACCGGCCAGGCCAGCCCTTGCCCGGGCCAGGGGGGCCGTTGCCCGGACCAGGTATGCCGGAAGGCTCGCCGGAGCTTATCCCCCTCGACCCCCTCAACCCGGCCCCACCCCTCCCGACCCCAGCGCCTCCCCAAACCGGCCCAGACCGGAATATCTGAGAAGAGGTCTTCTATGGAACCATCCAAACCCTCCCTCGAGCCCCAGACGGTGATGGAAGCCGCAGCCAAACTGCGTACCCTCTTGCTAGAAGTGAAGAAGGTCATCGTCGGGCAAGATCTGATGCTCGAGCGCATCCTGGTGGCCCTGCTGGCCCGGGGCCACATCCTGCTGGAAGGGGTGCCGGGCCTGGCCAAGACCCTGGCTATCCGCACCACGGCCCAGGCCATCGGGGCTAGCTTCAAGCGCATCCAGTTCACCCCCGACCTGGTACCCGCCGATCTGGTGGGCACCCGTATCTATAACCCCAAGGAGGCCCGCTTCGAGGTGGAGCTGGGGCCTATCTTTGCTAACCTGATTCTGGCCGACGAAATCAACCGTGCCCCGGCCAAGATTCAGTCGGCGTTGCTCGAGGCCATGCAGGAGCGTCAGGTTACCATCGGCCACGAGACCTTTCGCTTGCCCGATCCCTTCCTGGTACTAGCCACCCAGAACCCCATTGAGTCGGAAGGGACCTATTTTCTGCCTGAGGCCCAGGTAGACCGCTTCATGTTCAAGGTTTGGCTGGACTACCCTGCTTTCTACGAAGAGATGACCGTGGTGGAGCGGGTTTCTTCCCAGTTTGAGCCGGTTAAAGAGGTACTCAGCGCCGACGAGCTGCGGGCCTTGCAGGCCATGGCCGACCAGGTGCACGTGCACCAGGCGGTTACCGAGTACGCCGTTCGGCTGGTTCGGGCCACCCGCGACCCTGGCGAGGTGGGGCTGGGCCCGCTCAAGAAGTACATCAGCTACGGGGCCAGCCCTCGGGGCAGCGTGAACCTGATTGTAGGGGCCAAGGCTTTGGCTATCGTGCGGGGCCGGGAGTATGTGTTGCCTGAGGATGTGCGCGACCTGGCGCCCGAGGTTTTGCGCCACCGGCTGATTCTCTCCTACGAGGCCTTGGCCGACGAGGTGCGGCTAGAAGAGCTCTTGCAAAAGCTCATCGCGGCCACTCCTTTGCCCAAGGTACACATCGGCGACCCCTACCGCGACACCCGGCAGGCCCTCGAGAACCCTTCGGCTTAGTTGGGGATGGCCATGTTGTTTCGCCGGCCAAGCAAGCCAAAAATCGAGATCAGCCTGCCCGCTTCACCTGGGCCAACCCCACCCCGCGAGCTGCCTGCGGCGCTTTTACGTCGGCTCGAGTTTAGGGTGTTGAAGCGGCTGGATGGATTTTTGTTCGGCGACTACACCGGCTTTTTCTATGGACCCAGCTTGGATTTGGCCGAGGTGCGCGAGTACCAGCCGGGCGATGAGGTGCGCCGTATTGACTGGAATGTGACCGCCCGCACCGGCCAAATTCACATCCGGCAGTACCGCGAGGAAAAGGAAGTTACGGTCTGGCTGGTGGTGGACCTCTCGGCCTCCATGCGCTTCGGTACCCGTCGGGTGCTTAAGCAGGAAGAGGCCCTGGAGTTTGTCGCCACAGCAGCGGCCATTGTGGCTCGCCACGGTGACAAGGTGGGGGCCCTTGGTTTTTCCGAAGGTGGTTTGCGGGTGGTGCCGCCTAGGGCGGGCCGGCCACAGGTCTTGCGTATTTTGCACGAGCTGTATGGCCTGTTGAACCAGCCCCCGATGGGCCCGGGGTGGGGCTCGCTCGAGCAAGCCCTGGAGCATGCGGCCCGAACCCTGAGGCGGCGGGCCTTGCTCTTTGTGGTCTCTGATTTTCTCAGCCCAAGGCCGGATGAACCCCCCGCCTGGTCAGGCCCTTTGCGCCGGCTGGCCTTCCGCCACGATGTGGTGGCGGTGCGCATCTTCGACCCAGCGGAAAAGGAGTTGCCCCAAGCCGGCGAACTCCGCCTGCGTGACCCCGAGAGTGGGGAGGAGGTCTGGCTGGATACCAGCGATCCCCGGGTGCGCCAGGCCCACGCCCGGCTGGTACAGGCCCGCGAGGCTCTGCTCGAGCGCACTCTGCGGGCAGCCCAGGTGGATGTGCTGACCCTCTGCACCGCTCAGGAAATCGTCGAGCCGCTGCTCAAGTTCACCCTGCGCCGAAGGGGGCGAAGATGAGCTTTACCTGGCCGGGATTTTTGTGGTTGCTGTGGCTGCTTCCGCTGGTGGTGCTCTTTTTACGCTGGGCTGAGCGCCGGCGCGAACGCAGTGCGAGGGTTTTTGCCGATGCCCATCTGTTGCCTGCGGTGGTGCGGCGGCCTCCTAAAGCCCATGTGCGTTGGCCACTGGTCTTGCAACTTATGGCCTTGGGGCTTTTGCTTTTGGCCGCGGCCCGCCCGGTAGCCAGTCCGCCTTTGCCCACCAACAAAGCGGCCATTGTGCTGGCGCTGGATACCTCCCGCTCCATGCTGGCCCCCGACCTAAACCCCAATCGTTTGGAGGCGGCCAAGGCCACGGCGCGCAAATTCATCGAGCTGGCCCCCCCCTCCACCCAGATCGGGCTGGTTAGCTTTTCCGACTCAGCCTCGGCTTTGGTACTGCCTACCACTGACCGAAAGAAGCTACTGGAAGCCCTAGAGCGCCTTAAGCCCGCGCAGAATACCTCCATCGAAAACGCCATCGTCACTGCGGTGCGGGTGCTACCGGGGCGGCGCGACCTTCGCCCTCCTTCAGAGTTGCAGCCTCCCGACCCCTCACAGGGGGTGCCCGAGCTACCCCGCTCCCCCGCCCCACTCCCCAAAGACCTGCCCCCGGGCAGCGTGGTGATCCTTTCTGACGGTGCTTCCAACGTAAGCCCCAATCCCGCTCTGCCTACCCGCAGCAGCCTGGAGATTGCCGCTCGCTTTGCCAAAGAGCACAACGTGCGGCTTTATACCTTTCCTATGGGGCAGCCAGGTGGCGCAGTGGCCCAGATTGAGGGGCGTAACTACTACATTCCCTTCGAACCGCGTACTCTCGAGCAGCTGGCGCAAGCCACCGGAGGTAAGTATACCTACCCCCCTACCGAGGAGGCCCTGCGAACTATTGCAAAAGAGTTGGGTACGGTGATCCGCTGGGAGGCCCGCCCCACTGAGGTCACCTCGCTTTTCTCGGCCTTGGCTGTGGTGTTGCTGCTGGTGGCGGCTGGGCTGAGCCTGCACTGGCAGCGCCGGGTGCCTTAGGGGGGTTCGCGTGGCGTTTGTGTGGCCCTGGGCGCTCGCCGCGCTTCTTCTTCTACCCCTCGGCCTCTGGTTCTACCTGCGGGGCCTGCGGGGGAGGGCCGAGGCGGTGGTGGCCTATCCCCAG
Organism: Meiothermus rufus DSM 22234; assembly: GCF_000423425.1. Taxonomy (GTDB): domain Bacteria; phylum Deinococcota; class Deinococci; order Deinococcales; family Thermaceae; genus Meiothermus; species Meiothermus rufus. The sequence goes on from NZ_AUHY01000010.1 coordinate 39,187, forward strand.
GTAGCGCCACTGGGGGCCTTTAGGTCTAGCTGGCGCCAGCACCTGCCGGCTTTGCTGTACCTGTTGGCGGTAGGGCTGGCCTTGCTGACCCTAGCCCGGCCCACCCTGCCGGTGCCCCAGGCCGACCCCCGGGCCGCGGTGGTGCTGGCGGTGGATGTCAGCCGCTCGATGCTAGCTACCGATGTGAAGCCCAGCCGCTTCGAAGCGGCCCGTGCGGCCTTGCGCTTATTCATCCGCGAGCTACCCCAGGGCCTGCGGGTGGGCCTGGTGGCTTTTTCCCGCGATGCCCACCTGGTAGTGCCCCTTACCACCGACCGCAAGCGCCTGCTGGAGGCCGTGGACTACCTCGAGCTGGGTCTGGGAACGGCCATTGGGGATGCCATCCTAGAAAGTATCGCCGCGCTGCCCCCCTTGGCCGAGCGGGCCCAGGCCGAAGACCCCAGGCGTTTAGCCACCCTGATTCTCCTAACGGATGGGCGCAGCCTGGCCGGGGTGGACCCCCTCGAGGCCGCCTACGAGGCCGCCCAACAACAGATTCGGATACACACCATTGGGGTAGGCCAGGCCCGCGAAGGCCCGGTGCCGGGCCTGCCCGAGCAGTATGCCTTGGCCGCGCAGTTCGACGAAGAGACCCTCAAGGCCATTGCCCGGGTGGGGGAGGGGCTTTATTTCTTCGTGGATAGTGCGAGCAAGCTCAAAGAAGCCTACCGTAGCCTGAGCCGACAGCTTACCTGGCAGACCCGGCCCGAGGAGGCCGGAGGGGTGCTGGCTTTGCTGTCGGGGGGGGTATTACTGGCTAGCCTGGCCCTTGCGGCCATGAGACGAAAGGTGGTGTAAAGATGCAACGTGTGTGGCCTTGGTTGTTGTGTTTCTCCCTGGCTTTGGCGCAGAACCTGCGCCTCGAGCTGGCTCCTGGCAGCGAGGCCCGCTACCGGGTGCGCGAGCAGCTGGTGGGCGTCAACTTCCCCAGCGATGCGGTGGGTACCACCCGCACCCTGAGCGGGGGAGTGGTGCTGGGGGCGGATGGGCGGGTGGCCTCGGGGCGTTTTACGGTCAACCTGGCCTCCCTGCAAAGCGACGAGGCCCGCCGAGACAATTTCATCCGCCGCAACACCCTGCAAACCGACCGCTTCCCCGAGGCGGTTTTTGTGCCCAAGGAGGTGCGTGGGCTGCGTCTGCCCCTGCGCCCAGGGGACAAGGCCCGGGTGGAGATTGTGGGCGACCTAACCATCCGCGAGGTGACCCGTAGCGTGACCTGGGTGGGGGAGTACGAGGTTACCCCTGAAGGAGTGCGGCTACAGGCCAACACCCGTTTTCGCTTTGAGGATTTCCGCCTGACCCAGCCCCGGGTGGCGGTGGTGCTGAGCGTGGAGAACGAGATTCGCCTCGAGGTCGACTTCCTGCTAAAAAGCCCCTAGGCCTCGGCCCCTCCGGAGAAGGAGCCTTGGCGCATGAAGGCTTGGGCTAGCTCGAGGCGGGCCAAGAGCGAGGGAGCCTCGAGCAGGGCCTGGCGCACGCTGGCCGGGGCTTGCAGGTTTACGCAGAGGAAGGTGGCCTGGTAGAGCGGGTCGTCGGGGAGGTTAGCCAAGGCCTCCTCCAGGGCTTGAGGGTCGGCCTTGCCGGCCATAAAGGCCCGGAAGGCCTCCATCGCGTCCCAGGCCGCCACAATTTCCTCGCTGCGGGCACTGCGCTCGAGGGGATAAGGGATGTCCAAGGTGCTTTGGTAAAGTTGGTTGCCCCAAACCCCCACGCCCTCCACCCGGCAGCGCTCGCCCCCCCGGCAGACGATGTTGAAGGTGCCATCGGGGTTTTCCGAGGCGGCCAGCAGCTCGACGTACCCACCCACCTCGCGAATGCCCTTGGGGGTAGCCAGGGTAATCACAAAGCGGCGTTCTTCCTCGCTTTGGGCCAGCAGGTCGCGCACCATCTGCTTGTAGCGCTCCTCGAAGATGTACAGCGGGATGAGCAGCCCAGGAAAGACCACGGTCTCGGGCAGAGGAAAGAGGGGCAGGCGCTTCATTCCGGCCTCGCTTCTCGCCAGCGCTCCTCCAATCGCTGGAAAATTTGCCGGAGCTTGGCCCGGGGCAGGATGACCTGCTCGGTGTGGCCCTCACCGATCAGGTCACCCAGCTCGTTCCAGGCCGTGCAGCGGGCGTAGACCCGGTGACCTTCGGTGCCGGTGTGCTCGGCCACGATGCGGATGCGCATCCCTGGAAGGGCCGAGGCTTTGTGATCCACACAAACTTTGGAACCGATGCCTTCCTCGCCCTCTTCCAAAAAGGGCAGGATGATTTTGCGTCCGGCTAGCTCCATGTGTTTGGCCATCCAGTAGGTGGCGTATACCGGGTGCAGTTTGCCAAGCTGGGGGTCGTCGGGGTGCTCGAAGTCTACGGTCATGGCCTCGGTGACCACCGTCTCGAAGGTAGCCCGATAGCCGATGGGAATGGGTCTCATAGCTTACGTAGGTCCGCTACGCGCTTGAGCTTGCCGCCCTCGCTGCGGGGGGCGCTGCCAGGGTTCAAAAGCGAGACCTGCACCGAGATGCCCACGTTGTCTTTGATTTTGCGGGCCACCTTCTCGCGCAGCTGGGAGAGGCGGTGGTCGGCTTCCACCACCGCGTCGGAGAGCACCTGTTGGCCTACTTCGCGGAAGAAAGGCTCAGAGACCTCGAGCTTTAGCTCCACCTCGTCTAAAGTGCCTTCCCGGGTGAGCACGATCTGATAGTGCGGTACCACCTCAGGGATTTCCTTGAGCACGGCTTCAATCTGGGTAGGGTAGACGTTCACCCCCCGCACGATCAGCATATCGTCGGTGCGGCCCCGAATCTGGGCCATGCGGGCGTGGGTACGCCCCGAGGGGCCGGGCTCGCGGGTGATGTAGGTCAGGTCGCCGGTCCAGTAGCGCAGGATGGGCATGGCCTTTTTGGTCAGCGTGGTGAGCACCAGCACCCCTACCTCCCCCTCGGGCAAGGGGTCGCCGGTTTCAGGGTCGACCACCTCGGGATAGAAATGATCCTCCCAGATGTAGGAAAGCCCTTCCCGTTCGCTGACGTCCTCGTTGGCCACGCCCGGCCCGATGATCTCCGAAAGGCCGTAGATATTGGTAGCCTGCACCCCCAACCCCGCATCTACGTTTTGGCGGATGGCCTCGGTCCAGGGTTCGGCGCCCAGGATGGCGTACTTCAAGCTGATCTCTTCCGGGCTGACGCCCCGCTTCTTAAACTCCTCGGCCAGGGTCTGGGCATACGAAGGGGTGCAGGAAATCATCTCGGGTTTAAAGTCCTGGATGAGCATGATCTGCCGCTCAGTCATGCCACCGGAAACCGGCACCACCACCATACCCAGCTTTTCCGCCCCGCCGTGCAGGCCCAGCCCACCGGTGAACAGGCCGTAGCCATAGGCGTTGTGCAGCATCATTCCGGGTTTTCCCCCGGCAGCAGCCAAAGAGCGGGCCACCACCTCCGCGAAGATTTCCAGGTCACCTTTGGTGTAGCCCACCACGGTGGGTTTACCGGTGGTGCCAGAAGAGGCGTGGATGCGGGCGATTTGTTCGCGTGGTACGGCAAACAAGCCGAAGGGATAGTGATCGCGCAGGTCTTTTTTTTTGGTGAAGGGCAGCTTGGGAAGATCCTCCACCCCGCGGATGTCGCTGGGCTTGAGACCTTTTTCATCGAAGAGTTGTTTGTAGAAGGGCACCCGCTCGTAGACGTAGGCTACCTGTTCGCGCAGGCGCTGGTTTTGTAACTCGGTCAGCTTGGGTCGGGGAAGGGTCTCGAGTTCAGGCTGGAACATGGGCATAGACACACCTCTTTATAGCTTGAGCCGCATGCCTTCATGGCTGGAGATGAAGCCCAGGCGTGGATAGAAGCGATGGGCTGCCGGGCGGGACTTATCGGTGGAGAGCTGCATCAGGGTGCAGCCTCGCTGCCGGGCTTGTTCAATGATCCACTGCATCACCGCCCGGCCTAGGCCCTGGTTGCGTAGGGTGTGCTCGATGTGCATGGCCTCGAGCTGGACACGCCAAGCCCCTTTATGGGATAGCCCTGGAATAAAACTTAGCTGAAAGGTTCCTACGATGCGTCCATTCTGCTCCACTACGGCCAAAAACCGGTTGGGATCCGCCTCAATGGCTTCAAAGGCCCGGTAGTAACTCTCGGGCAGAGGATCGGTGAAGGTTTCTCGCACCTGCCCTAAGGGGACGTCGGCCAACAGCCGCACAATCGCCACCACATCGGCTCGGGTGGCACGGCGAATCTGGCCGTAGTCGCCAGGCAGGGGGAAAACCTCACTCATAGGGCGGTCATACCTCCGTCCACCGCCAGTACCTGTCCGGTCACGTAGTCTGAGGCGGGGCTGCATAGGTATAAAGCGGCGGCGGCCAGCTCGCCGGTTTGGCCTAGGCGCCCTAGGGGGGTTCGTGCCTGTACCAGTGCTTCGATGCGGGGGAGCAGTTTTTCGGTCATGCGGGTGGGGAAGAAGCCTGGTGCCAGGGCATTAACCCGGATGCCAAAGGGCCCCCACTTCACCGCCAGGTCGCGCGTCAGGGCGATCAGGCCCCCTTTAGAGGCCGAGTAGGCGGCAGCGTCCATGATCTCACTGGGGCTACCGGCCAGGCCGGCTACCGAGGCGACGTTGAGAATTTTGCCGTAGCCCTTGGCCTTCATGCCCCGAGCAGCAATGCGCGAAGCCAGAAAGGCCCCAGTGATGTTGACATCGAGCACCTGGCGCACCTTTTCTACGGGTACTTCCAGGGCATCCTGGCCCCAGGTGATGCCAGCAGCGTTGACCAGGATATCCACCGGGCCTACTTGGGCAAAGGCCGCCTCGAGGCTGGCTTCGTCCTGTACGTCTGCCACGATGGTTATGGCCTTCGGGATGAGCTTTAGGGCCTCGGCGAAAAAACTTTCCCGCCGGGCCAGCAACGCCACCCGGGCCCCGGCCTGATGGAGTCCATAGGCGATTTCCAGCCCCAGCCCCCTCGAGCCCCCGGTCACGAGGGCGGTTTTGCCATGCAGGTTGAACTGCTCGAGGATGTTCATGCTTTCACCTGCTTATAGCTTATGACTACAGGCTTTCCACCACCATAGCAATACCCTGCCCCACCCCGATGCACATGGTGGCCAGCCCGAACTGTACCTGCCGGCGCTGCATCTCGTGCACCAGGTCGGTGAGGATGCGGGCCCCGGAGCAGCCCAAAGGGTGGCCGATGGCAATGGCCCCACCGTTGACGTTCAAGCGAGGGTCCAGGGGGTCTACACCCCATTCTGCTAACACCGCCAGGCTTTGGGCGGCAAAAGCTTCGTTAAGTTCAATCAGACCAATGTCGTTTAGGCTGAGTCCAGCCCGTTGCAGAGCCTTTTGGGTGGCGGGTACCGGCCCAATCCCCATGATGCGCGGCTCCACCCCAGCTACGGCCATGGCCCGTACCCGGGCCAGAGGCCTTAGGCCATGGGCCTGGGTATAGGCGCTCGAGGCCAGCAGCAAGGCGGCGGCGCCATCGTTGAGCGAGGAGGCGTTGCCCGCGGTAACGCTGCCTCCCGGGCGGAAGACCGGCTTGAGCTGGGCCAGGGCCTCCAGGCTGGTATCGGCCCGGGGACCTTCGTCGGCCTGAACCAAGGTGGCCTTCCCTTTGCGGTCTTTGACCTCTACCGGCACCATCTGCCGGGCATAGGCCCCTTGTTGCTGGGCCTGGATGGCTTTGCGGTGAGAGTGTAGGGCAAAGACGTCCTGGGCCTGGCGGGAGATGTTGTACAGCTCCGCCAGGTTTTCCGCGGTCTCGCCCATGGACTCGGTGCCGTAGAGGGCCGCCATCCGGGGGTTGACCAGCCGCCAGCCTAAGGTGGTGTCGTACATGGTCAGGTTGCCGGTGGGGAAGGCTTTTTCAGCCTTGGGCACCACCCAGGGGGCCCGGCTCATGCTCTCCACCCCGCCCCCGATGTACACCTGGCCCTCCCCGGCCAGGATGGCCCGGGCCGCGCTGGCCACGGCATCCAGCCCGCTGCCACACAGGCGGTTGACGGTGCTTCCGCCCACCGTGATGGGCAGTCCGGCCAGCAGCAGGGCCATGCGGGCCACATTGCGATTGTCCTCGCCGGCCTGGTTGGCGCAGCCTAGGTAGACGTCTTCGATTTCGTGGGGGGGAATTCCGGTGCGCTCGAGTAGGGCCTTGATGGGAATGGCCGCCAGGTCGTCGGGGCGGACGCTGGCCAGGCTGCCGCCGTGTTTGCCTACCGGGGTGCGAACAGCATCTACGATGTGTGCTTCCATGGCGTACCTCAGCTTTCCTGCATACGAAACACTGTGCCGATGAAGAGGGCTACCGTGCGGGAGCCGCTTTTGACCTCGATGCGGTAGGTGGCGGTACGCCGGCCCAGGTTCTCCTCGCTGGCGTGGGCCTCGAGCTCCTCCCCTACCTGAACGGCTTTGAAATACTGCATCTGGGTAGAAAGGGCTACGGCCACCACCCCGTGGGCGTTGGAGGCCAGGGCGAAGGCCGCATCGGCCAGGCTGTAGAGGAACCCCCCATGGCAGGCCCCATGGATATTGGTGTGCTGAGGCCCCACCCGGGCAGCCACAATGGCCCGGCCCGGCGTGACCAGCCGGGTCTCTAGGCCCAGTAGCTGCATATAGGGATCGGTAGTGGCGTGAGGGTTGGGTTTCATGTTTGGCTCTGGGCACGGATGCCCAGGTAGGACTCGATCACCCGGGGATCGTGCAGCAGCTCCTGGCCCCGGCCCTCCATCACCAGCTCGCCGGCCTCGAGCACATACCCGCGGTCGGCTAGTTTAAGGGCCATCCGGGCGTTCTGCTCCACCAGCAGAATGGGCACCCCCTGGGCCTTTAGCTCAGCCAGGATGCGAAAAATCTCCTGCACAATTAAAGGGGCCAAGCCCAGGCTGGGCTCATCGAGCAAAAGCAGCTTGGGGCGGCCCATCAGGGCTCGGCCAATGGCCAGCATCTGTTGCTCGCCCCCCGACATGGTGCCGGCAAGCTGCCAGCGCCGTTCGCGTAGGCGGGGGAAGAGGTTGTAGACCCACTCGAGGTCTTGGGCAATGCTTTTTTCTCGGCGCTGGTAGCGGGTAAAGGCCCCTAGCAAGAGGTTGTCCTCTACCGTCATGGATACGAAAAGCTCGCGTTTTTCCGGCACCATCACCAGGCCCTTAGCCGCCAGCGCCTCGGGCGTGCGCTGGGACAGAGGTTGGCCCTGGTAGTGCACGCTGCCGCTACAGCCCACCAGCCCCACAATGCCCTTCAGGGTGCTGCTCTTGCCGGCACCGTTGGGGCCGATGAGGGTGATGGCCTCGCCCGGCCCTACCGTAAGCGAAAGGTTGCGCACCGCTTCTACGGCCCCGTAGCGCACGGTCAGGTTGGCGACCTCGAGGACACTCATGCGGCCTCCCCTAGATAGGCCTCAATCACCCGGGTGTTGCGCTGCACCTCGCGGGGCGTACCCTCGGCCAACTTCTCCCCATAGTGCATCACCACCACCCGGTCTACCAGCCCCATGACTAGGTCCATGTCGTGGTCAACCAGAAGCACCGTCATCCCCTCGTTCACTAACTGGCGAATCAAAGCGGCGAACTGGCGTTTTTCCCCGGCCCGCAAGCCCGCTGCAGGCTCATCGAGCAAAAGCACCTCCGGCCCCGAGGCCAAAGCCCGGGCAATCTCCAGCAAGCGAAGCTGCCCGATGGCCAGTCCGTCGGCCTTGTGGTGGGCCAGGTGGGCTAGCCCTACCCGCTCCAAAGCCCGGTAGGCCTCAGCCAATGCAGCCTCCTCCTCGCGACGGGATAGGCCCAGCATCGAGGCCAGCAACCCTCGCCGAGTGCGGGCATAGGTGCCCAGAGCGGCGTTTTCCAGTACGGTCATCTCAGGAAAAAGGTGGGGGTGCTGAAAGGTTCTGGCAATGCCCAAGCGGTGCACCTCGTAGGGGGTGCGGCCCTGGATGGGCTGGCCTTTGAAGCGCACGCTACCTGCGCTGGGGGCGTAGACCGAGGTGATCATGTTGAAGCAGGTGGATTTGCCTGCTCCGTTCGGGCCGATCAGGGCCAGAATCTCCCCGCGGCGAAGTTGGAAGCTCAGGCCGTTGACCGCCAGTAGCCCACCAAAGCGCTTGGTGAGGTTTTCGACCTCCAGCACTACCTCGCCTGCCCCACCCTGGATGGGGCGGGACGGTAGCCCGGTACCCTTGGGGGTCTGGGGCTGGGGGCGGGGTAGGTAGCGCTCGAGGAAGGGCCAAAGCCCCTTAGGGGCGAACATCAGAATCAGCACCAGAATCAGGCCATAGGCGATGATCTCGTAGTTGCCGGTACGGCCAAATATCTGCGGCAGGATGCCTTTGAGGGCTTCCTCGAGGCCGGTTACCAGGCCCGAGCCCAGAATCACCCCGGGGATACTGCCCACCCCTCCCGCTACCGCGGCAATCAGATACTTGATGGAGGCCTCGAGGCTAAAGGGGGTGGGGTTGATGAACTTCTGGTAGTGCACATACAGCCAGCCGGCAACCCCGGCGTAGAGGGCCGAGAGGACAAAAACCTGCAGCTTAAGCACCGCCGGATTAACCCCAAAGCTGGCCGCGGCTAGGGCATCCCCTTTGGAGGCCCGCATGGCCCGCCCGCTCCGGCTTTGCGTCAGGTTCCAGGCGGCCCAGGCTCCCAGCAGCACGAAAACCCAGGAGAGGTAAAAGTAGCTTTTAGAGTCGTTGAGACTCCAACCAAAGAGCGTGACCGGTGGAACTCCCCGGAGGCCGGTGTGCCCTCCGGTGAGCTCAATCCAGCTTCCCATCAGGATGTATAGGGCGATACACCAGGCGATGGTGGAGAGCGGTAGGTAGTGTCCCTTAAGCCGGGTGGTGATGCCCCCTAGCACCACCGCCCCGGCCATAGCCGCTCCGACGCCCAGGGGCAAGGTCAGCCAGGGATTCCAGCCCAGCCCAATGCACAATAGGGCGCTGGTATAGCCAGCCAGGCCCATGAAAGCGGCTTGGCCAAAGCTGGTCATTCCAGATAACCCGGTGAGCAGGTAGAGGCCCAGGGCCACCAGGGCCCCAAAGGCAATGTAGTTGCCCAAAGACAGGTAAAACGAAGAGGGCGGAAGAAAAAGCGGCGTGACCAGCAAGAGCAAAACGGCAATTAAGGTTAGGGGCGAAAAGCACACGCTCACTCCTCCTCGGCAATTTCGTGACTGCGCAGGCTGCGCCAGAAGAGGATGGGCAGCAGTAGCGCAAAGACGATGGCATCTTTGAAGGCGCTAGCTTGGAAAGCGGCCCACGACTCCATAGCCCCCACCAGCAAGGCGCCCACCACCGCTAGGGGATAGCTGATCAGGCCGCCTAGAATTCCAGCCACAAAGCCCTTGAGCCCTAGCAAAAACCCCTGGAAGTAGGCAGGGGAGATTAGGGGAGCCAGAAGCATCCCGCTAATGCAGGTGATTAGGGTGGCGATGCCAAAGGAAACATAGCCCGCCTGGCTGGGGCTGATGCCGGATAGCCGGGCCCCATAGCGGTTGACCGCACAAGCCCGCAAGGCTTTGCCATAGATGCTGCGGGTGAAGAACAGGTATAGGCCCACCATAGCCAAAAGGGCGAAGCCGTAAACCAAGAAGGCCTGGTTGTTGACCGGCACCAGGCCGATGGGGGTCTGGCCCGGCCAGATGGGCGGCAGGCGAAACTGCTCTGGGCCGAAGAAGACCAGGCCCAGCCCGGCAAAAGCGAAGTGTAACCCCACCGCGATGATTAGATAAGTCAGGACGCTGGCGTTCTTGGCTGGCTCAAAGAAAAGCCGGTACGAGGCAGGTCCAATAGGCAGAACCACCAGAACCGCCAGAATCCACCCTAGGGCCAGCGGTACCCCCTGGGCCCCCCACCAAGCCAGGCCCACCACAGCCAAGGCGCTCAGCAGCAAAAAAAAGGCTCGTTGGAGATTGGCACGGTCTAAAATGGCCCACCACAGAAGCATGGCGGCTGCCAGCCAGGCAGTGCCCGGTATCTGGCCTTTAAGGTTTAGGCCACTTACCTCGGCAGGCAGGAACCAGACGTAGGTCAGGGGGGCGAAGACTAAAAACTCGCCTAGCGGTACCAGGATGACCCGGGTGACCGCAAATACCAGCACCAGCGAAAGGGCCATCAGGGCATAGATGGTGCCATTTTGCAGGGCATCGGCGGCTAGAAAGGAGAAGATGGTCCAATCCATAGGCAGTCTTTTGTAGAGGCCCCACGGTGAGGGGTAGGCTCACCGTGGGGTGGGCTAGAAGCCCCTTAGCGGAAGGTGCGGATCAGCTTCCACTCCAGCCGGCCGCTGCTACCCCGCACCACCTCGACCATTACGGCAGCCTCATTGAAGCGCAGGCCGAGGTGGTCGGTGGCGGACATATTGAAGATACCGTGGGTTCCGACCACGTTGCGGGTGGCCTCGATCTCGTCGCGCAGCACCCGGCGGAAGGCGGCCAGGTTGCTGGGCTGTTCGCGCCGCAGGGCACGCTCGAGGGCCGGGCGCAGGATGGCCCAGGCGTCGTAGGCGTGGCCGCCAAAGGTGGAGTAGCTGCCGATACCAAAGCGGCCCTCGTACTGCTGCACGTAGCTGGTGGCGACCTGCCGGTTGGGGAAGTCGGGGGGCAGCTGGTCGAAGACCAGCACCGGCCCGGCGGGCAGGCGGGTGCCGATCAGAAGCTCGCCCCCCACCCGCAGGAAGTCGGGGTTGGCCACCCCGTGGGTCTGGTAGATGAGGCCACGGTAGCCGCGCTCACGCAGGGTGCGCTGGGGCAGCACCGGGGCGGTGCCCGACCCCCCAATCAGGACGGCATCGGGGTTGCGGGCCAGGATGCGCAATACCTGCCCGGCTACCGAGGTATCGGTGCGGGCGAAGCGCTCCGAGGCCACCACCTGGATGCCCGCCTCGCGTGCGGCGGCTTCGAAGGCCCGGGCCCAGCCCTCGCCGTAGGCATCGTTGAAGCCGATGTAGGCTGCGGTGCGTACGCCCGCGGCCTGCATATCGCGCACGATGGGCACGCTCATCTGCTGCTCGGTCTGAGGGGTTTTGAAAACCCAACGCCGCTTTTCATCCACCGGGAAAACAATTTCCAGGTTGGCTGCTAGGGAGATTTTGGGTACCCCTGCTTCAGCCACGGGGTCGATCATACCCAGGCTGGCCGGGGTAGTAGTGGTGCCGATGATGGCCAGCACCTGGTCTTCCTGGATGAGCCGCCGGGTGGCCCGCACAGCCTGGGTGGTGTCCGAGGCGTCGTCGAGAATGATGAACTGTACCGGACGGCCAGCTACCCCGCCGCGCCGGTTGGTCTGCTCTTCCAGCAGCAACAAGGTATTGCGCTCAGGGATACCCAGGCTGGCCGCCGGGCCAGTAGCTGAGACCACCACCCCGATTTTGAGGGGGGCTTGCTGGGCCAGGCCCAGCCCCAGTCCCAAAGCCAGTAGTCCTACTACGACTCGTTTCATCTTGCCTCCTTCGTGGAGATTTGCCCATCTTCCCCTTTAGGGGAAAGATTCCGGAAAGCCTCGAGGCCCGCCGCCACCATCCGCCTCAAAAGCGGGTGGGGACGGTAGCGATCCTCGCCCAGCTCGGCCTGCAGGCCCTCCAAAGCCCGCAGCACCGGTTTGAGCCAGAGCTGCTCGGCCCACTCCAAAGGGCCCAGCGGGTAGCCGGTGCCCAAGCGCATGGCCCGGTCGAGGTCAGCCGGGCTGGCTACCCCTTCCGCCAGGGCCGAGACTGCCTCGTTGATGAGCAAAGCCAGAATACGGAAGCCTACCCCGCCAGGCTGGTCGGGCAGCACCAAGGTGGTGTGGCCGTGCGCCTCGAAGTAGGCCCGGGCCAGCTCTAAGGCCGGATTCGGGCCAGATAGGGGAGGGTAGAGCTCGACGATGGAGGATGGGCCTATGGGCGGAACCAGGCTGAACCCCGCCACCGGCTGGCCGCGTAGGGGAGCCGCGAGGCGGCTGGCCGAGTGGCCCCAGACCAGCGAGACCACCGGCAAGCCTGGGGGGGTATCCTCCTTGCGCTCGAGCACAACCCGGCAGTCCAGCACGAAACGGGCTCGTTCAGGGGTTTCGGCGTGTGGAAATCGGGCCCGCAAGGCCTGAGCCAGCGGATTGGGGCCCAGGATCAGGGGCAGGGGAGGGTTGGTGTGCGGGGTTGCCGGAGGGGCCGGGCGGGGGGGTGGCCCAGGGGGGTAGGTGTACCAGCCTTGGCCGGTTTTGCGCCCCAACAGGCCCGCAACCACCCGCTGCTGCTGTAAGGGGTGGGGCCGGTAGCGCGGCTCGCCGTAGAAGGCCTGGTAGACCGAGGTGGAAGCAGCATAGTTGACGTCCAACCCGATGAGGTCCATCAGCTCAAAAGGCCCCATGGGAAAGCCCAGGCCGCGCATAATCCAGTCGATGTGTTCCTTGGCGATGCCCTCGCCGTGAAGGCGCAGGGCCTCCCCGTAGAAGGGGCGGGCTACACGGTTGACCAAAAAACCTGGGGTATCCGAGACCTGCACCGGCTCTTTGCCCCAGCTTTGCATCAGGGCGAGGGCCTGCGTGATCAGCGCCGCTTCGGTGCGCAAGCCCCCCACCACCTCCACCAGCCGCATGCGCTGGGCAGGGTTGAAGAAGTGCAGCCCCAGTACGCGCTCGGGGGCCTCTACCGCCGCAGCGATGGCCGAAACCGATAGGGTGGAGGTGTTGGTGGCCAGGATAGCCTTTGGGTTTAGCCGCCCCAGCCGGGCCAGCAGTTCCTGCTTGAGCTCGAGCTTTTCCGGTACCGCCTCGATCACCCAAGCGGCCTGGGCGGCTTCCTCTAGGGTCTGGCTAGGCTGGATGCGGGCCAAAACCGCCTCAGGAGGCTCAGCCAGGCGCCCTTTCTCCGCGCTTTTTTTTAGGTCGGCGCCGATCTCCAGCAGGGCTTTTTCTAAGGCAGCGGGGTAGGGGTCGTACAGCACCACCGGGTGCTGGGCTGTAGCGGCCACCTGAGCGATGCCACGCCCCATCGTACCTGCCCCTAACACCGAAACCGTTTCCTTCACCCCGCCTCCTCTTGCCAAACGAACACTTGTTTGACTGTACGTTGGGCGTTAGTCTAATCACAGTTATTTTTACTGTCAAGCTGCACCGCTCTTGATTTTTACCAAAGGAAGATCGGAAGGGAATCCAACCAAAGATGGAGGCGGGGCCTGGCTAGATTACGTGCTGGGGCAGGCCCTCCAACTCGGAGTCCTGGGTAGGCTCCCAGCCTCCAGCAAAGCCCTCGAGCCTCGAGGCTTCCAGGAACCAGCTCTTGGGGGTTCTAGCCCCCCACAAGGTCTGACGCCGGGGGTCGTTGAGGCTCCAGCGGATGGGCTCAAAGTCGGGGTCTACCGTGCTGTAGTCGGAGGTGTACAGTTCAATGCGGTGCCCGTCGGGGTCGCGCAGGTAAAGGAAGAAAGCGTTGGAGACGCCGTGGCGCCCCGGCCCACGCTCGATAGCCTCGGTCTGCCGGGCTCCAGCCAGGATATCGCAGGCTCTAATGATGCTCATGGCGTCGGGCATCCAGTAGGCCAGGTGGTGCAGCCGGGGGCCGGTGCCGTTGGTAAGGGCCAGGTCGTGGACGTTGCCCTTACGGTGAATCCAGGCCGCCCAGATGCGGCCCTCCTCGTCCTCGGTGTATTCCGAGAGGCGGAAGGCCAGCTTATCCATGTACCAGCGCAGCATGGCGGCCACCTGGGGGGTCATGAGGTTGATGTGGTCGATGCGCTGGATGCCTGGCCCTTTATGCAGGTCGTAGCGCTGGAGCAGCCAGGGGTACTTCTGGCTTTCGGCGTAGAAGGCCAAAGGGGTACCAAAGGGGTCTTGCAGGCGCAGTAGCCGGGGGCGGTCGAGCTCGCTTTCCCAGCGGTAGGGCAGCCCCTCGGCTTCGGCCAGCTCGGCCAACAGCTTTAGGTCGAGGTCGCCGGCCACCCGGTAGGCCAGGTGCTTGATGCCGGCTTCAGGGGCTAGCTCGAGCTTAAGGGTCCACTCCCGGTCCTCGGTGCCGCGCAGGTACAAGGCCCCTGGGCTTTCGTGCAGCACGTTCAAGCCCAGCAGGTCTACGTAGAAGTGACGGGCCCGCTCGAGGTCGGTCACATAGAAGACCCCGTGGGCAATCCGGATGATGTTGGGTATTGGGCTCATGGCGTTTCACCCCCTTCAGGGCAGCGGGCGGTACTCCCGGTTCCAGTACAAAAGAGGCCGGCTTTCCTTGCCTAGGTCTACTTTTTCCACCTCCCCTACCACGATGCGGTGGGTGCCACCGGGGTAGATAGCCCAGGTGCGGCAGTACAGGGTGGCCAGGGCTCCCTGTAGGGCCGGGGTTTCCTCCGAGGAAAGAGGCTGGTAGCCTGCGATGGGCTGGCCCGCGAAGTGGGCCGAGGTGTGGGCGTGGTTCTCGGCCAGCAGGTTAACGCTGAATCGGCCCGCTTTTTCCAGCACGGGCAAAAGCTGGGCCGACTGATGGATGCAGACCAGGATGAGGGGGGGCTCGAGGCTGACGCTGGTGAAGCTACTGGCGGTCATGCCCCGTACCTCCTCTTTGTGGCGCGCTGCAATGACCGTGACCCCACTGGGCCACAGGCGCATGACCTGGCGGAGCTGGTCGGGTAGGGTGGTGGTCTCCATACCTCTAGTCTGCCACCAGAGCCGGCTCGGGCTGGGGCTGCCACCCCAGGAAGGCCCGGATACGCTCTTTGTAGGGTTCCTTGTCGTAAACGCTGTAGAGGGTTTGGTACATGCGTACTGGATCACCAAAGAAGAAGCGCTCGTACAGGACTTGTCGCGCCCCAAAGCCGCTCAGGGTCATATCCCAGGCCAGGCGGAAAAGCTGCACCCGTTCCTTGGCCGGCAGGGTAGCCGATTGCAAGAACTTCTCCAGGTAGGGGCCCACCGGCGAGGCGAGGTCGGCCTCGGAAGGCAGGGTGATTAGGCCCGAGGCGGCAATCTGTTGAACGATTTCGTGGATGCGGGGGTAGAGCCGGGGGTAAAGGTTGCGGGCCCCATCCAAAGCTGCGCGGCTGGGGCAGACCAAGCCATAGGCATTGGGCTGGGCCTCCATCTCGGCCCGGGCCCAGAAGCCCCGCATGGCCTCGAGGTAGACGATCACCTCGGCAATCTTCTCCTGCACGTGGGGGTAGACCTCGGCCCCGATGGTCTCGGCCAGCAGGGCCACCAAGCCTAAGAAGGCCTCGGTCTTGGCGGTTTTGAGCACCACCACCTGGTGGGCCATGTGCATCAGGGCCCCGGTCTCGGCGTAGGCGCTGTTGCAGCGGGCCAGGTCCTTGTAGATAAAGACCCGCTCCCAAGGTACTAGCACGTCGTCGAAGACCGTAAGGCAGTCCATCTCCTCTAGCTGGCTGGAAAGCGGATAGTCGTAGGGGGAGCCTTCCTGGGCCAGCCCTTCCCGGCTGATGAAGTAAAGCCCCGGGGTGTGGGTGGGAATGGCGAAGGCCACCGCGTACTTGTCAGCCCCAGGGCCTTCCTTCAGCAGGGTGGAGGGGAAGACCAGAAGCTCGTCGGCGGTGGGCAGGGTGGAGAGCATGCGGGCCCCTCGCACCACGATGCCCTCTGAGGTTTCCCGTACCACCCCCAAGGGGATGTAGGGGTCGGGCTGCTCGAGGGTGCTCTTGGCCCGGTTGACCTGGGGGTTGGTTAGGCAGTGGGTGGTGCAGAGGTCCTCTTCGCGCACATACTGCACGTAGCGGCGCACATTCTCGGCATAGGGGCCGAAGAAGTCGGCGCTCTGCTCGTAGGCCATCAGCACCGCATTGAGGTAGTCGGGGCTGCGGCCCATCATGCCCAGGTGGGTATCGGCCCAGAGTTTGTAGGCCTGGCTGCGCCGGGCCAGGTCCTCCTTGCTGCGGGCGGGCAGCAGGCTCATGGGGTAGCGGGCCCCGTTTTCCTGGTAGGTGAGCTGGTCGCGGTACTTGGGGTCGTGCTGCAGGTCGTACAGGCGGGCTAAGGTGTGGGTGATGCCGCGAAAGACCGGGTGCGTGGTGGGGTCCTCGACCCGCTGGCCTTTGTACCAGAGGTTGGGGGGCCTGTTTCTTAGGGCTTCCAGGTAGGCTTTGCCGGTTCTTGCCATAGGGCCTCCTATCGACCGAACTTGGGAATGGGATGTTCGCGCAAGGGCAGCGCGATGTGCTTGAGCTCGGTGTAGAACTCCAGACTGTGCTCGCCCCCTTCCCGGTGGGTGCCGCTGAACTTGACCCCACCGAAGGGGGTAGGCAGGTGGCGCACGTTGTGGGAATTAATCCAGGTCATTCCGGCCTCGAGGGCTAGGGCCACCCGATGGGCCCGGGTCACATCCCGCGTCCAGATGTACGAGGCCAGGCCATACTTAGAGTCGTTGGCTTTAGCAATAGCATCGGCCTCATCACGGAAGGGGATGACGGTCAGGATGGGGCCGAAGATTTCCTCCTGGGCGATGCGGTGGTGGTTCTCGGCCACGAACAGCCCTGGGCGCACGTAGTTGCCCTCCTGGCCCACCCGCTCCCCGCCAAAAATATGCTGGGACTCCTGTTTGCCGATTTCTACATACCCGAGCACCCGCTGCAAGTGCTCGGGGTGAATCAGCGGCCCCACCTCGGTCTGGGGCTCGAGGGGATGCCCTACCCGGATGCGCGCAGCCCGCTCGGCCAGCCGACCGACGAAGGTATCGAAGAGGGTCTGGTGTACCAGGGCCCGTGAACTGGCGGTGCAGCGTTCGCCGTTGAAGCTGTAAATCTGGAAAACGGTGGCGTCGAGGGCCCGCTCGAGGTCGGCGTCCTCGAAAATGATCACCGGTGACTTACCCCCTAGCTCGAGGGAGAGCCGCTTGAGCAAAGGGGCGCTGTTCTGGGTGATCAGGCTTCCGGTAGTGGTCTCGCCGGTGAAGGCGATCAGAGGAATATCGGGGTGACGCACCACCGCGTCGCCAGCCTCTTCCCCAAACCCCTGCACCACATTGAAGACCCCTGGCGGTAGGTCGGCCTCCTGCACGATCTGGGCCAGCTTCCAGGCGGTGATGGGCGACCACTCGGCGGGCTTCAAGACTACCGTATTGCCAAAGGCTAAAGCGGGGGCGATCCGCCAGGTAGAGAGCATCAAGGGGGCGTTCCAAGGGGTGATGATGCCACAGACCCCCACCGGCACCCGTACCGAGTAGTTGAGCCAGTCGGCGTCTACCGGATAGGTACGCCCGTCCATGGCCCGCTCGGCGTACTCGGCATAGAAGCTGAAGTTCTCTGCGGCCCGGGCCACCTGGGCCCGCACAATGCGCAGCACCTGGCCGGCGTCCAAACACTCGATGACGGCTAGCTCATCGGCGTGCTTTTCAATGAGCTCGGCTATCTTGAGAAGGTAGCGCTTGCGCGCTTTGGCGTTGAGCCGCCACTGGGCAAAGGCCGCCTTGGCGGCTCGAGCGGCTTTGTCCACGTCTTCGGCGTGGCCCCGGTAGACCCGGGTGAGCACCTGGTTGTTGGAGGGGTCTAGGGTTTCGAAAAGCTCACCCTGTACTCCCGGTACAAAGGCTCCGTTGATGAAGTGCTGGGGGGTGGTCGCAGCGATTTTTCGCCGTACCTCTTCGATGAACTCCGCTGGGATGCCTGCGGTGGCGTCGGATACTTTCAAAAAAGCCTCCTTTCCTACAGCACCAGGCTGCGGTCGCCCTCCTGGCCCACCACCGGCTCGGCCTCGGGGGTTTCCCACTCGATATGGTTTTCCAGCGCGCCCAGCCCTTCTATCTCCATACGCATGACATCCCCAGGGTGTACCTGGGAGATGCCCTTGGGGGTGCCGGTGAGAAGGACATCGCCTGCTTCCAGGGTCATGAAGCGACTGATGAACTCCAGCACCTCGGGAATGCTGAAGAGCATCCCTTGGGTGCTGGCCTCCTGCCGTAGCTCGTTGTTAACGTAAGCCCGCATGCGTAGGTTGTGGGGGTCGGAGACCTCGTCGGCGGTGACATAGTAGGGGCCCAAAGGGCCGAAGGTGTCCCAGCCCTTACCCCGGATGGGCGGGCGGAAGGTGTTGGTGACGTAGTCGCGCACCACTAGGTCGTTGGCGATGGTATAGCCCCCCACGTAGTCCAAGGCGTCTTTGGCCTTGACCCGCCGCATGTTGCGTCCGATGATCACGGCCAGCTCGCACTCGA
Organism: Meiothermus rufus DSM 22234; assembly: GCF_000423425.1. GTDB lineage: Bacteria > Deinococcota > Deinococci > Deinococcales > Thermaceae > Meiothermus > Meiothermus rufus. Next base: position 57,311 of record NZ_AUHY01000010.1, read on the forward strand.
AGTGCATGAACCGGGCCCCTTGCGGGTAGATGACTGTGCCCTTGTGCGGCAGCAGGCTGGTGTTGGGCTTCCAAAACAAGGCCGGTTCGCTGGGTCGTTTGAGTCCGAACTCGTCGGCATGTTCGGCGAAATTGAGCGCCAAAGCGATAACCTTACCCGGCTCGACCGGCAAACACCACTGCACCGCGTCGGGGTGGTGGGCCTCACCCGCGTGGTCAATAAGCATGCCGTCTTGTAGGTATCCTCGCAGCAGGCGGCCTTTGGCGATGAAGCGGGCCCATTTCATACGGCACCTCTAGACATACTGCGAGCCCGAGGGGTTGGGCAGCACCGGGGGGTGGCTCGAGGCAGGAAGCAGGCCATAAGACTCGGCCATGCGGCGCAGGCGGGCCTCGATCTCGGGGGTGGTGGGGCCTAAGGGTTCGCGCCACTCCTTTTGGCACAGGCCCATCCAGGAGAGCACCGTTTTGAGCGGGATGGGGTTGGTGTCCCAGAAGATAGCCTCATTGGCCTCGAGGCCATGGTAGTGAAGCTCTAAAGCCTCTTTGTAGCGGCCCTCGAGGACCATCTGGCACATCTGGGCGGTTTCGCCGGGCAGCCAGTTGGCCGTGGCGGCGATGGTGCCCACTGCCCCTACGCACATCATGGGAAAGGTTAGGGCTTCCAAACCGCAGTAGACATTGAAGTCGCGCCCCACCCGGCGCAAAAGCTCCGAGACGTACTCCATGTCCTTGGAGGAGTGCTTCAGGCCCACGATGTTGGGAAAGTCACGCCGTAGCCGGGCCACAGTCTCGACCTTAATCTCCACCCCGGCCCGGCCTGGGATGTTGTAGAGCACAATGGGCATCTGGGGCACGGCCTGGGCCACCTGGCCAAAAAAGCGATACAGGCCGTCTTGATTTGGCTTGATGTAGTAAGGGGTGATGACCAAGGCCCCCTGGGCCCCCATTCGGTAGGCGGCCTGGGTTAGCTCCAGGGTCTCGTCCAGCCGCAGGGTACCGGTGCCCGCCAGAAGGGGCACCCGGCCCTTGATGAAGCGCAGGGCCAGCTCAATCAGGTACTTGCGCTCTTCCAGGCTGAGGGTGCCCGGCTCGCCGGTGGTACCCCCTACGCTCAGGGCGTGGGAGCCAGCCTCAATCTGCCGTTCAATGAGGCCTTCGAGGGCGGCCTCGTCGATGGCCCCGTTTTTGAACGGGGTAACCAGGGGTACGATGCTGCCTTTGAACTCGGTCATGCTCCTCCTTTGCCAAGGTGTGGCCCAGGTTGCATATGAACCCGCTGAGATAGTTAATATATTAAGTAAAAGACAGGCCCAGTTTGCAAGCCCAGGTACAATTAACCCTTATGTCCACCTCTTTCCCCGACGAAGCTTCCCGCAGACTCTTGCGCGACCTCGCCCACTCCCTGCCCATGGCCCTGCTGCGCACGCGCGAGGCAGTGGTGCAGCGGTTTCGCGAGGTGCTCTCGCGCTACGGCCTGACCGAGCAGCAGTGGCGCATCCTGCGGGCTTTAGACGGGCGGGAGGGCTTGGAGATTTCCCTTCTGGCCGAAGAGTGCCGCATCTTGTTGCCCAGCATGACCGGCATCCTAAAGCGCATGGAGGCCCGTGGGCTTATCCTGCGCCAGGCCAGCGTGGCCGATGGCCGCAAGGTACGGGTGGCCCTGACCGAAGAAGCCAAGGCGTTGGTGGCCCAGATCAAGCCAGAGGTGGTGCAGGTTTATGTGGAGATCGAGCGGATTTTGGGCCGGAATAAGCTCGAGCAGCTTTACGCCCTACTCGAGGAACTAGAGCAAGGCCTGGCTTCCTCCGCCTAGGCGGTTTCGGAGTTGTTGAAAGTCTTGGCGGAGCATGCCGTACAGGTAGATGTCCTCTTTGATGCCCTGGCGGGTTTCGTGCTGGCGCAAAAGGCCCTCCTGGGTGAAGCCCAGCTTTTCTACCAAGCGGCGCATGGGGATGTTGGAACCGGGGATTTCCGCCGTGATGCGCTCGAGGCCCAGCTCAGCAAAAGCTTCTTCCAGCATCTTCAGCCCGGCCAAAAAGCCTATACCCTGGCCGCGCTGCTCTTCGCCAATGGCGATGCGCAGCCGGGCCCGCTTTTCCAGCGGATTGAGCTCCCGCAGGTCCACGAACCCTACCAGGTGGCCTTCGGGGTGCTCAGGGCTTTGTACCACAATGCCCCGGCGGATGAGGTCGGCGGGAGGATTGTTGAGCAGGCGCACAAACCAGTCCTGTAGCTGGGCTGCCGGTAGGCCCAACGGCCAGCCGTTGGCCAGACAGAAAGCTTCATCCTGGCTCCACTCGAGCACCCGGGGCAGGTCGCTTAGGGCTAGAGGGCGGAGGTACACCTTCATCCCTTCCAACTTACCGCTTTTGCCTGGAAAGTGAGGTGCGTTTTAGCAGAATTGGGCTTTGCAGCGTGACCCTTTCGCGCTAGCCTAGGAGGCTGTGTCCAGCCTGCTGCTTCGCCTGAGCGAAAAAGCCCTTCTGGAAGAGGGGGTGTTGGTAGAGTACCCCAGCTATGCCGAGGCAGCCTTGCTGGGCCGGCCCGCCCTACGGCTGGACCCCTTTGGTCAGGAGGCCCTGCCGACCGAGCCACCCCCCCAGACCCGCGACCTCGAGGCCGAGCGGTTGGCTCTGTTGGAGGCCCTGGAGGAGCCAGGCCTGTCTTTGCGAGCCCGCCAGCGGCTGCGGGCCGACTTGCTGGCCTTGGAAGAGGCTTTGTGGGTGGCCTACGCCACCGGCCCCAGCCCTACCGCTACCGGGCGGGGGTGGCAGGGCTGGAGGTTTTCGCCGATGAGGAGCTGGGGTGCTGGCGCTTCTGGAGTCGTGTCAGTGAGCTCGAGGGGGCCTTTAGGGAGGGCATCCTGTACCTCGAGGCCAACCCGGGGCCGCTGCTCCAGGCGGTGTTGCAAATCGCCTTCGAGCGGTTGGAGGCCCGGCAGGTCTGCTGGGGCCAGGGCCGCGTCAGCCGCGAGGATTACTTTCCAGGGCCTCGCGTACCTGGCGCTTGATACGGCTGAGCACCGCTTGTAGCCCGCGCAGGCGCAGAGGGGTGATGATCTCCTCCAGCCGGGCCAGGGTGTAGAAATCCTCCGGCACCCCTAGCACCGCCTCTGGGCTTTCCCCCTCCAACCCCTCGGCCAGCATCCCGGCAAAGGCCCGCACGGTAGGAGCCTCTTTGGGAGCATCGAAGTACAGCCGTACTTGGGCGTTTTCTATCTCGGCGTGCACGAAGAAGGGGGTAGTGCACTCGTGTACCTGTTCCAACCGGCCTTGCATCCCCGCGGGTAGGGGGGGCATCTTCTGGGCAAAGGCCAGCAGCATCTCGGTCTTAAGCACCTTGGGTGCCCCGGCCAGCATCCGTACTACGTTTTGCAGCTTGGCAGGAAGCTTAGCCAATCGTTCCTCGCTGCTCATTCCGTCCTCCCTAGAAAAGGGGCTCACGCCCCAGGCGCTCTAGCCCTCCAGGCCCAGCCACGATGGCTAGGGTAGCCATCCCCAGGAAAAGCCCGGTTTCCACTACCCCAGGGATACGCTTGAGCTGAGCCTCGAGGCGGGCCGGGTCGGGGATGGGGCCGAAGCGCACATCGGCAATCAGGTTGCCCCCATCGCTATAAAAGAACTCCTCGCCGTCCATGCGCAAGGTAGGCTGGCCCAGCTGCGCCAAAGCATGCAAGGTGGCCCGGTAGCCGAAGCGCACAATCTCCACTGGTACCACCCCACGGCCTAGCTGGGGTACCTTTTTGCTGTAGTCGGCGATCACGATAAAGTCTTTGGCGCTGGCCTCCACGATTTTTTCCCGCAGTAAGGCTCCGCCCAACCCCTTGATGAGGGAGAGGTCTGGGGCGATCTCGTCGGCCCCGTCGATGGCCAGGTCGACCCCGCCGGGCTCGAGCTCCACCAGGGGAATCCCCAGCGCATGGGCTAGCAAGGCAGTGGCCTCGGAGGTAGGCACCGCGCGGATGCCAGAAAGCTCCCCCTCGCGCAGCCGGCGGCCCAGCTCCATAACCGCGTAGCGGGCCGTGGAGCCCGTGCCCAGGCCCACCACCATACCCGAGCGCACGTAGCGAACGGCCTCGAGGGCCGCCTGTTGCTTGTAAGCCTCCAAGCCGCTCATAGACTGGCCCCTATAGCGAACCCTGCTGTAGCTGACCTAGGGCCTCGGCTACCTCGAGGGCGTGCTGCTCGGGCTTAACCTTGTCCCATACCCGGGCTATCCGGCCCTGGGGGTCGATCAGGTAGGTGTAGCGCAACACCCCCTCATATTCCTTGCCCATGAACTGTTTACGGCCCCAAGCCCCATAGGCCCGGATGGTCTGTTGGCTGGGGTCGGCGAGCAGGGGAAAGTTGAGCGTATACTTGCGGTGAAACTTGCTGTGGCTTTGGACATCGTCCGCAGAGATCCCTAGTACCACCGCCCCCAGCGCCTCCAGGTGGCTTTTTTCGTCGCGAAAGCCACAGGCCTCCTTGGTGCAGCCAGGGGTGTCGTCCTTGGGGTAGAAGTACAGCACCACCCAGCGCCCCCGATAGTCCTCGAGGGTGTGGGGCCGGCCTTCCTGATCGGGTAGGGTAAAGCTAGGGGCAAGGTCGCCTGTCTGCAACATACCCACCCATCATACCGGTGCCTAGCCCAGCTTGTAACCGAAGCGGCGCAGGATGTTCTTGCGCCACTCTACTTCCTCGCCTTCCTCCACTCCCAGGGGCTTGTGCCCATCCAGTACCCCCAGAATGCCCCGTTGCTCGTTCTGCTCAGCCACAATCACGGCCAGCGGGTTGGCGGTAGCGGCAAAGATGCGTACCACCTCGGGGCAGGCCTTCACCGCGTGCAGCACGTTGATAGGGTAGAAGCCCTCCCCCAACACAATCAGAAAGGAATGCCCCGCCCCAATGGCCTGGGCGTTGCGCACGGCGAGGGCCACCAACGCTTCATCGGTGCCACTTTTACGGATTAGACGCTTGCCGGAGGCCTCGCAGAAGGCCAGGCCGAACTTGATGCCGGGAACCGCCGTGACCAGGGCCTCGTGTAGGTCTTCCACCGTCTTGATGAAATGGCTCTGGCCCAGGATAACATTCAGGTTTTCCGGTTTTTCTACCGGGACGACTTGCAGCTCCATACCCTCATTTAGGCACAACGAACTTCACCAGGTCAACCGTAGACCCGTCCAGGGTGGCGTAACGCACCACCCCTACCCCCGGCACGAAGTAAACCTCCATCACCTGGCTACCACCCCCGCTGGTGACGATGGAGGTGCGGATGACGTAGGCATTGAAACGGCCTGCTGGCACATTGACCCCCTCGATGCGCAAGACCTTGCCCAGCAGGGCCACGGTCTGTCCACCAAAGCTGCTGCGTCCGCCCCACTCCTGGCCTAAGACCAGCGGCGGGGGTGGATAGAGCTGCAAGGGAGGGGTGTAGCGCTGCACCGCCTGACCGATGATTAACCCCTCCAGCAGTACCCCCTTGTCGGGGGTGTAGCGCAGCAGGTCGGCGCTTACTGGCTGCCGTTCCAGCCGCCGCTCCAGAACCAGCAGGCCATGTTGCTCGCGGGTAAAGGCTTGCTCCATACCGTTGGAGTAACGCCAGGTGTACCCGATGCCACTAGGGTAATAGGCCGTGGGGGCCGCCAGCACCCCGGCGAGTAGTCCCAGCGTTAGCCCAGTGAGAAGGCGCCTCATCTTCCCTATGTTATGCCGCTTTGGGCCTGGGCGGGGTTTATTGACCCTCTCTGACCAGGCGGAAGAGGTCCCGGCCCAGCTCGGCGTAGTGTCGCACGTGCCCGGCCTGGGTGCCGTAGGTGAGGAAGAGTACCTGGTGCACCAGCGTAGCGGCCTCTTCGGGGGTTTGTACCTTCACCAAGCGCTCTATGATTTCCGCCACCACGGGCCCGTAGAGCTCTTTTGGAGGAGCCAGCTCCCCCATACCCAAGGGGTCGTAGATTTGCAGATAGGTCTGTACCTGGAGGGCTAGCGTGGCCATGATTTAGTCTAGGAAGTCCCGCAGCTTGCGGGTGCGGCTCTCGTGGTACTTGAGCTTGCGCAGCGCCTTGTTCTCGATCTGGCGGATGCGCTCGCGGGTCACCCCGAAGTAGGCCCCCACCTCTTCTAAGGTGTGCTCACGCCCATCAATCAGGCCTTTGCGCAACTTCAGAACCATGGCCTCGCGCTCGGAGAGTTTGTTCAGGGCTTTCTCTAGCTCCTCCGAAAGCATGCTCTGGGCGGCGGCGTCCACCGGCGAGGCCAGGTGTTCGTCGGGGATGAAGTCGCCGTAGAAGCTGTCCTTTTCATCCCCGATGGGGGTCTCGAGGGAGACCGGCTCCTGGGCGATCTTGAACGTTTCCTCGACCTTCTTGGCATCCCAGCCCGGGCCCATGGCCTCGGCGATCTCCTCGTAGCTGGGTTCACGGCCCAGCTCCTGCTGCATCTGGCGGGCGGTGCGGGTGAGCTTGTTGATGGTCTCCACCATGTGTACCGGGATGCGGATGGTGCGGGCCTGGTCGGCGATGGCCCTATTTATGGCCTGGCGAATCCACCAGGTGGCGTAGGTGGAAAACTTATAGCGCCGCTTGTATTCGAACTTCTCCACCGCCCGGATAAGGCCCTGGTTGCCCTCTTGGATCAGGTCGAGGAAGCTGAGGCCCCGCCCGGTGTACTTCTTGGCAATGGAGACCACCAGCCGCAGGTTGGCCTCGATCAGGTGTTGGCGGCAGATCTCGCCGTCGCGGGCGATGTGCAAGTAGCGTTTGACCTCGCGTGGCAGGGCCCGCAGCCGGGCATCCACGGCCTGGATGGTCTCGGGGTCGATGCGCAGCTCGGTGCCGGGGATGTTGGCGATGCGGCTACTGCCCTGCACCTGGTTGCGCAGCACATGGCGGATGAGCTCGGCCTCGAGGCCGGTCTCCTCAGCCAGCCTCTGGGCGGCCGCCACCCCTTCCTCCACCCGCCGGGCCAGGTCGATTTCTTCTTCCAGGGTAAGTAGGGGCACCTGCCCGATCTCGTGCAGGTATTGCCGTACCGGATCGGAGGTGGAGATGCGCGGCAAGGGCAGGTCTTCCTCGATTTCCTCCTCGACCTCTTCGATGGGCAGGGTGCCCAGCTCGAAGTCGGGCTCGAGTAGGTCGAGGTCCTCGAGGTCGGCCTCCAGTACCTCCTCGCCTAGCTCCTCGTCGGGCAGCAGTATGGGTAGTTTGGGGCCTTTAGGATCGGCCAGCCCCTCGAGGTCAGGCGCCTCAAAGTCCTCGGGCTCGAGTTCAGGGGCTTCTAAACTCAGCTGCTGCTCTTCCAGGACAGCCACGCCCTGGGAGAGCTCAGCCTCCTGGGTTCCAGCCTTCTGGCTTGTTTTGGAGCTTTTGCTCTTCTGGCTGGAGGCCTTTTCTGGCTTAGCGCTCTTGCTGGTTGTTTCTGGCATAACCTCACTTGCCTTGGAAACGGCTTTGCTAGGTTTATTCTTTGCGGTTGACTTGGCTGGTTTAGTAGGCCCTTGCGCATTGGGAGAACCCTTGGTTGCTGGGGCCACCTTTTCCGCCGCTTGGGTTTCAGGGCGGTGTGGATGGTCTTGCGAGGTTCCCTTCTTGCTGGCGGCGGTCTTGGACTTGCTCAAGCAGTTCACCTCCCAGTGAAGCCTTGGTGTGGCCTCAATCCAACTTTTGTGCTAGCAGGACCTTATGGCTGCTTACGGCCACGGTATGCACGCGGGTAAAGCGGGCCTGAAGCAGGGGTTCATAGGGCAGGAAGCGGTTGGCTACAAGATAAAACCGCCCGCCTCTCTCCAGGTGAGCGTAGGCGGCTTCGATAAAAGCGGCGGCGGTTTCTAACACAACAAGCCCCCCCACGTGGAACGGGGGGTTCGAAACAATAGTAGTGAAGCGTTGGCCTTTTGTCAAGGCCTTTTGTAATCGGTCAACACATGTGAGACTGGGGAACCGACTCCTCCTGCATCTTAGCTAAATACTCCAAGGGAGCAAGACCCTGTAATCGGTCAACACATGTGAGACTGGGGAACCGACTCCTCCTGCATCTTAGCTAAATACTCCAAGGGAGCAAGACCCCCCAGGGCCATGTGAGGCCTTCGGCGGTTGTAGTGGTCCAGGTAGGCATCCAGCTCTGCCTGTAGCTCGCTGAGCCGGGGGGGCAGAGGCCGGGTATAGAGCTCCTCCCTAAAGGTCCGTTGCACCCGCTCCACGTGACCATTGAGTTTAGGACTCCTCGGCGGCAGCACAAACAAGGCAATCCCCAGAG
>NZ_AUHY01000011.1 GCF_000423425.1 Meiothermus rufus DSM 22234
CAGGACCCCTTTTCCCATCCGGGCCATCCAGGTGGATGGGGGCAGCGAGTTCATGGCCGAGTTTGAGGAGGCCTGCTGTGCTCTGGGGATTGCCTTGTTTGTGCTGCCGCCGAGGAGTCCTAAACTCAATGGTCACGTGGAGCGGGTGCAACGGACCTTTAGGGAGGAGCTCTATACCCGGCCTCTGCCCCCCCGGCTCAGCGAGCTACAGGCAGAGCTGGATGCCTACCTGGACCACTACAACCGCCGAAGGCCTCACATGGCCCTGGGGGGTCTTGCTCCCTTGGAGTATTTAGCTAAGATGCAGGAGGAGTCGGTTCCCCAGTCTCACATGTGTTGACCGATTACAGGGTCTTGCTCCCTTGGAGTATTTAGCTAAGATGCAGGAGGAGTCGGTTCCCCAGTCTCACATGTGTTGACCGATTACACAAGCTTGACACGGAAGCCTGCACTCCCATACGATTGAAGCTGATCGGCTAGGGGTGCCCCAATGGAGGGGCTGAGAGCTGGGTTCTTCCCAGCAACCCTTAGAACCTGATCCGGGTAATGCCGGCGGAGGGAAGCCTATGCGGAAGACCCTAACCCCCCAAAACCCAACCCTTCCCCTAGGTCCTTTGGCCGGCCTAGGGGGTGAAAGGTGCTAGGCAGGCTTTACCTGGTGGTAACCCCAAGGCCGGGCTGGACCGAGGCCTACACCCTGGACCGCACCGAAAGGGCCCTGGCCGGGGGGGTGGAGGTAGTGCAGCTCCGGGCCAAGGATTGGGAGGCGAGGCCCACCCTAAGCCTGGGGGAAAAGATGAAGGCCCTGGCGGAGCGGTACGGAGTCCCCTTCATCCTGAACGACCGCCCGGATCTCGCGGCCCTTCTGGAGGCGGATGGGGTCCACCTGGGCCAGGGGGACCTTACCCCTAGGGAGGCCCGCCGCTTCTTCCAGGGGCTTGTTGGCCGCTCCACCCATGCCCCCGGCCAGGCCATGAAGGCCCTGGAGGAGGGGGCGGATTACCTCTCCGTGGGCCCCGTCTGGGAGACCCCCACCAAGCCGGGGCGGCAGGCGACGGGGCTAGGCTACGTGCGCTGGGCGGCGGAGAACCTAGAGGAGAGGCCTTGGTTTGCCATCGGGGGGATTGACCTAGAGAGCCTGGACCAGGTCCTGGAGGCCGGGGCCAGGCGGGTGGTGGTGGTCCGGGCCATCCTGGATGCCCCCGACCCCGAGGGGGCGGCCCGGGCCTTCCGGAGGAGGCTGGATGCTCTGGGTTAACGGCGAGGCCCGCCCCTGGGCGGGCTGGACCCTGGGGGAGGTCCTCAAGGAGCTCGGGCTAGACCCCAAGGGGGTGGCGATCCTGATCGGGGAGGAGGCCTTCCCCGCGGAGGCGGTTTTGGACCGGGTCCTGGAGGAAGGGGAGAGGGTGGAGCTCGTCACGCTGATGCAGGGGGGCTAGATGGACGCCTGGCGGGTGGGCAGTAAGGAGTTGAGGAGCCGGCTCCTCATGGGGAGCGGCAAGTTCAAGGATCTTGGACTGATGCGGGAGGCCATACGGGCCGCGGGGGCCGAGGTGGTCACGGTCTCGGTGCGGCGGGTGGAGGCGGGGGCCCCGGGGCATGTGGGGCTTCTGGAGGCCCTGGAGGGGCTAGGGATCACCCTTCTCCCCAACACCGCGGGGGCCCGGACCGCGGAAGAGGCGGTGCGCCTGGCCCGGTTGGGCCGGATTCTCACGGGGGAGAGCTGGGTCAAGCTCGAGGTCATCCCCGACCCCACCTACCTCCTCCCGGACCCCGTGGGGACCCTCAGGGCGGCGGAGCGGCTTTTGGAGGAGGGGTTTACCGTGCTACCCTACATCGGCCCCGACCTGGTCCTGGCGCGGCGGCTCGCCGAGCTTGGCACGGCCACGGTGATGCCCCTCGCCGCCCCCATCGGCTCGGGCTGGGGGGTGAGGACCAGGGCCCTTTTGGAGCTCTTTGCCCGGGAGAAGGCCAGCCTTTCCCCGGTGGTGGTGGACGCGGGGCTTGGCCTCCCCTCCCACGCCGCCGAGGTCATGGAGCTGGGTCTGGACGCGGTTTTGGTGAACACCGCCATCGCCGAGGCGGAAGACCCCGTGGGGATGGCCTGGGCCTTCGCCCGGGCGGTGGAGGCGGGAAGGCGGGCTTACCTTTCGGGCCCCATGCGGCCTAAGGAGGTGGCGAGTCCCTCTAGCCCCGTGGAGGGGGTACCCGGAAGGAGCCCATGAGGGCCAAGGCCATTGTAGTCGGCGCGGGGATCATCGGAAGCCTCGTGGCCTATGAGCTGAGGAAACGGGGCCTCGAGGTCCTCCTCCTGGATGCCGGCTTCCCGGGCCGGGCCACGGACGCAAGCGCGGGCATGCTTGCCCCCCACCCCGAGGGGCTAAGGGGGGAGCTCCTGGAGGCCGCGCTTTGGTCCATCGCGGCCTACCCCGCCCTCCTGGAGGAGCTCAAGCCCTTTGGCCCGGTGGAGGCGGGGTTTTCTGGGGTCTATGTGGCCGCCCTCTCCCCAAGCGAGGCGGAGCTCTGGGAGGCCCACGACCCCCTTCCCTACCCGGTCCGGGGGGGGCAGGGGGGGAGGCGGTTCCCCGGGGGGTATGTGAACCCCAAGGCCCTCCGCCAGGCCCTCCTCAGGGCCCTGTCCGCCCAAGGTGTCCCCCTCCTGGAGGCCCGGGTGGAGGAGATAAGGGAGGGCTGGGTGGGCTGGGCGGGGGGGGAGGCCCGGGGCCGGTGGACCGTCCTGGCCCTCGGGGCCTGGGGGGGGCGGTTCGGCCTCCCGGTCCGGCCCCTCAAGGGGGAGGCCCTCCTCCTCCAGGGCCCCCCGCCTCCAGGGCCCCTCTTCGCGGGCGGGGGGTATATCCTTCCCCGGGGGGAAGGGGTTTACCTAGGGGCCACGGAACGGGAGGGGTGGGCCGAGGGGGTGGACCTTTTCGGCCTTCGGTGGCTTGCGGACTACGCCCACGAGCGGTTTCCCCTCCTGGAGGGGGCCTGGTTCCTGGGGGTCCTCTGGGGGTTTAGGCCCGCAGGGGAGCTTTTCGTGCGGGAGGTGGCCCCGGGGGTTTTGGCCGCCGGGGGGCACGGGCGGAACGGGGTTCTCCTTGCCCCCTGGACGGCGCGGCAAGTTTTAAGACTTTTGGGGGTGGAAGGATGACGCAGCTGGAAGCGGCAAGGAAGGGCATCGTCACCGAGGAGATGGCCTATGTGGCCGAGCAGGAAGGGGTTTCCGTGGAGGAGCTCCGGGAAAAGGTGGCCCAGGGCCGGGTGGTCATCCCCAGGAACCCGAACCACAAGACCCTAAAGGACTTCAAGGGGATTGGGGAGGGGCTTAGCGTCAAGGTCAACGCCAACCTGGGGACCTCCTACGACTACGTGAACCCCGACGAAGAGGTGGAGAAGGCCCGGGTGGCCATCCGGTACGGGGCGGACACCATCATGGACCTCTCCACCGGGGGGGACCTTAGGGCCATCCGCCAAAGGATCCTCGAGGTGGCCACTGTCCCCTTGGGCACCGTCCCCATCTACGAGGCCGAGTTTAGGGCCGCCCGGCGCAAGAACTTCTTTGACATGTCCGCGGATGAGCTCTTAGGGGTCATCGAGGAGCACGGGCGGCAGGGGGTGGACTATATCACCGTCCACGTGGGGGTGACCCTGAAGAACCTCGAGGTCTACCGGCATAGCCACCGCACCACCGGGATTGTGAGCCGGGGCGGGGGGCTTCTCGCCGCTTGGATGCTTCACCGGGGGGAGGAGAACCCCCTCTACGCCCGCTTTGACGATCTCCTGGATATCGCCCGCACCTACGATATGACCCTCTCCTTAGGGGACGGGCTTAGGCCCGGCTCCCTCGCCGACAGCAGCGACCGGGCCCAGATCGCCGAGCTCCTCACCATCGGGGAGCTCGCCGAAAGGGCCCGCCGGGCCGGGGTCCAGGTGATGCTCGAAGGCCCCGGGCATATTCCCCTAAACGAGATCGCGACCAACATCCAGATCCAAAAGAAGCTCACGGGCCACGCCCCCTTTTACATCCTGGGGATGCTCCCCGTGGACACCGCCGCGGGGTTTGACCATATCGCCGGGGCCATCGGCGGGGCTATGGCCGGCTGGCTCGGGGCGGACATGCTCTGCTACCTAACCCCGGCCGAGCACCTGGGCCTGCCTACGGTGGAGCACGTGAAGCAAGGGGTCATCGCCTTCAAGATCGCGGCCCACGCGGCGGACGTAGCCCGGGGGAACCCGGGGGCCCTCGAGCGGAACCGGAGGATGTCCGAGGCCCGGTACCGGCTGGACTGGGAGGGGCAGTTTGGTCTTTGCCTTTACCCCGAGGAGGCTAGGCGCATCTACGAGGAGCGGGGTTCCAGGACCAAGGCTTGCAGCATGTGTGGCCCCTTCTGCCCCATGAACCTGGTGGAGGCGGTTCTGAGGGGCCGGGCCCGGATGGAGCTCCCGGTGGTCTAGGGGGCCTCGAGGTGTTCCGCCAGAACCTGGGCTACCTCCTCCACCTCAAGCCGGCACTGGGCCACCTCCAGGACCAGGTCAAAGGCTTCTTCGTTGTTAAGGCGGAGGCGGTACCCTTCGATTCGGAGAAAGACTTCGGCTGCAGCAAAGGCGGTGCGCTTGTTTCCGTCCAGGAAGGGGTGGCCCTTGGCGATGCCCGCCAGGTAAGCGGCGGCCTTCTCGGCTGGGGTAGGGTAAAGCTCCACACCCCCAAACCCAGCCCAGGGGCGTTCCAAGGCGGCCAGGAGGCGGTTCAAGTCCAGGATGCCCGGGGTGCCGCCGTAGGACCGGACCAAGTCTTCGTGGAGGGCCAGGATGTCCTCGAGTTCCAGCCTAGGCATCGGCCAGGCGCCGGTAGAGCTCGTCCCGGTCCTTGAGGGTGAGGAGGTAGGCCATGAGGAACCGGAGCCTTTCGGGATCCACGCCCTTAGGGACTAAGGCCACCTCCACTTCCTCACCCTCCTCGAGGCCGGGTGGGGCCTCTTCCAGGAGCAGGGCCCACCTTCCTTCCAGACGGATCACCTTGGCCCTCATAGGCTCAGTATAGGCGAATATGTCAGAGATAAGGGTAGCCCTCACCATCGCCGGCTCCGACTCCGGAGGGGGGGCTGGGATTCAGGCCGACCTCAAGACCTTCCACCGCTTTGGGGTCTACGGGGCCTCGGCCCTCACCCTCATCACCGCCCAGAACACCCTGGGGGTCCAGGCGGTGCACCTCCTTCCCCCTGAGCTGGTCTACCGGCAGATCCAGAGCGTGGCCCAGGACCTTCCCGTCCACGCCGCCAAGACCGGGGCCTTGGGGGATGCCCCCATCATCCGGGCCGTGGCCCAGGGGGTTAGGGATTTTGGGATTGGGCCTTTGGTGGTGGACCCGGTCATGGTGGCCAAGGGGGGGGATAGGCTCCTCGCGGCGGAGGCGGTCAAGGCCCTGGTAGAGGAGCTCTTCCCCTTGGCGAGCCTCATCACCCCAAACCGCCTCGAGGCCGAGGCCCTCCTAAATAGGCCCATCCGAAACCTAGAGGAGGCCCAGGAGGCGGCTTTGGCCCTCCTCCGGCTTGGCCCCAAGGCCGTCCTCCTCAAGGGGGGGCATCTGGAGGGGGAGGAGGCCATAGACCTCCTCGCCACCCCGGAAGGGGTGGAGGCCTTCCCGGCCCCCCGCATCTCCACCCGAAACACCCACGGCACGGGCTGCACCCTCTCCGCTGGCATAACGGCCCTTTTGGCCCAGGAAAGGAAACTGGCCGATGCGGTCAGACAGGCCAAACGCTTCATCAGCCAGGCCATCCAGACCGCCCCCCGCCTCGGACGAGGCCACGGACCCCTCAACCACTGGGCAGAAGAAGCAGTGGATGACCCATAGGTTCTGAATCTCGTTAGCCATACTGCCTACCCTGACTTCGCCAGGCTAGGAATCCCACCCTGGGTAAAGCCATGGCTTCTCCGAAGAAGGCTACTGGCTGCCAACTCCTCCCACCAGGAGTCCAACCACCCGGGCCAAAACAGCCTCAGCAACCTCACCCTTACTCATCAAGGGTAGAGGCTCAACCACTCCCCCCGGCAAAAGCAGGATGACGCGGTTAGTGTCCACAGCAAAACCAGCATCGGAGGCGGTAATGTCGTTGGCCACAATCATGGAGAGCTGCTTGCGCTCGAGCTTTTCCTGGGCGTTCTTCAGCAAGTCCTCGCTCTCGGCGGCAAAACCCACCACCACCGCCGGGCAGCCCACCCGCCGGCGCTGCTCGGCCACGGCCAGCAAGATGTCCTGGGTGTGCTCGAGCTCGATGCGGGGCAAAGCCCCCTTCTTGATCTTGTGGGCTTGGAGCTGGCGGGGGCGGAAGTCGGCCACCGCGGCGGCCATGATCAGCACGTCGGCCCCGCGGGAGAGCTCCAGGACGGCCTCGGCCATCTGGGCGGCGGTTTCCACGTCGGTGCGCTCGGCCCCGGTGGGGGTGCGCAGGGCCGCGGCGGTGGCCCCCACCACCAAGCTGACCCTGGCCCCCAGGTCCAGCGCGGCCTGGGCCAGGGCGAAGCCCTGCTTGCCCGAGGAGCGGTTGCTGAGGTAGCGCACGGGGTCGAGGGGTTCCTGGGTGCCTCCCGCACTCACCACCACGTGCTTGCCCACCAGGGGGCCGTTTCGGCTCAGGGCCAGGCGGGCGTGCCCCAGGATTTCGGCGGGCTCGAGCATCCGCCCCAGCCCCACCAAGCCCGAGGCCATGCGGCCTTGGGCCGGGCCCAGCACCTGCACGCCTCGCTGGCGCAGGGTCTGGAGGTTGGCCTGGGTGGCAGGGTGCTCGAACATGCCCCCGTCCATGGCCGGGGCCACCAGCACGGGGCAGCGCGCGGCCAGTGCGGTCAGGGTGAGCAGGTTGTCGGCCTGGCCCGCGGCCAGCTTAGCCAGGGTGTTGGCGCTGCAGGGGGCGATCAGGAGCAGGTCGGCCCCCTCGCCCAGGCCGACGTGGACCACGTGGGCGTCGCCCTCCCACAGGCTGGTGTGGGCCTTGCGCCCGGTGAGGGAGGCGAAGGTGAGGGCCGTGACGAAGCGCTCGGCCCCCTCGCTCAGGACCACGTCCACCAGGGCCCCGGCCTGGGTGAGCTTGCTGGCCAGGTCGGCGGCTTTGTAGGCAGCGACGGAGCCGCTAACGCCTAGCACGATGCGCTTGCCCTGCAGGGGGTTCACCGGTTCATCTCCCAGATGATGCGCAGGCCGTCGAGGGTCAGCCAGGGGGCGATGATCTCGATGACGGGGGTCTCCCGTGCGATGAGCTCGGCCAGGCCGCCGGTGGCGATGACCTTCATCTGGGGCCCTAGCTCGGCGCGGAAGCGGGCCACCATGCCCTCGACCAGGCCCACGTAGCCGAACAAAAGCCCCGACTGCATCGAGTGCACGGTGTTGCGCCCGATGGCCGCAGGGGGCCGTTGCAGCTCGACCTTGGGCAGTTTGGCCGCCCGCTGGAACAAGGCTTCGGCAGCAATCCCGATCCCCGGCGCGATGGCGCCCCCCAGGTAATCCCCCTCGGCGGTGATGGCGTCGAAGGTGGTGGCGGTGCCGAAGTCCACCACGCAGGCCGGACCGCCGTAGAGCTTGTGCACCGCGGCGGCATCGACGATGCGGTCGGCGCCCACCTGCGAGGGGTCGTCGTAGCGCACCCGCACCCCGGTCTGGACGCTCGAGTCCACCACCAAAGGCTTCCTCCCCAGGTATGCCTGCACGGCCTGGACCAGCGTGCCCGTCAGGGGCGGCACCACCGAGGCCAGGGCCACGGCGTCCACCTGGGCGGGCGAGTGGCCGCTGAAGGCCAGCAGGTTGAGCAGGCTGATGCCGTACTCGTCGGGCATGCGCTGGGGGTCGGTGGCGATGCGCCAGCGCGGCCCTAGCTTCTCACCCTGGTACAGGCCCAAGGTGATGTTGGTGTTGCCGATGTCGATGGCCAGTAGCATAAGCCCCTCACACTTCTCCCCAGATTGTACACACCCCCAGCCACAGGCCATGCCACTTCCTTCCTGGCCCTAAAGCCTCATACGACTCGGTATACTCTTGGGCATGACGGCGGAAGAAGCGCTGGCCTTGTTGCGAAAGGGAGCCGTGGAGGTTATCCCCGAGGAGGATTTGCTCAGCAAGCTGCGTTCGGGAAAAAAGCTGGTGGTTAAGCTGGGCCTTGACCCCACCCGGCCCGACATTCACATCGGGCATGCGGTGGTGCTGCGCAAGATGCGCCAGTTTCAGGAGCTAGGCCACAAGGTGGTGCTGATCATCGGCGACTTCACCGCCATGATTGGCGACCCCTCAGGCCGCAGCAAGACCCGCCCCCCGCTGAGCTTGGAGGAGACCCGGGCCAATGCCCAAAGCTATGTGGCACAGGTCGGGAAAATCCTCATCACCGACGACCCCTCTCGCTTCGAGCTACGCTACAACTCGGAGTGGCTGGAGAACCTGGGCTTCAAGGAGGTCATCCGGCTGGCCTCGCAGCTCACGGTGGCCCAGATGCTCGAGCGGGAGGACTTCAAGAAGCGCTACACCGAAGGGGTGCCCATCTCGCTGCACGAGTTCCTCTACCCTTTAGCTCAGGGCTACGACTCGGTGGCCATCGCCTGCGACGTGGAAATGGGCGGCACCGACCAGAAGTTCAACCTGCTGGTAGGACGCGAATTACAGGCTGCGTATGGCCAAAATCGCCAGGTAGCCTTCATCATGCCCCTTCTGGTAGGCGGCGACGGACAGAAGATGTCGAAAAGCTTCGACAATTACATCGGTATTACCGAGGAGCCTAGCGAAATCTTCCGCAAGCTAATGAAGGTGGAGGACGCCTACCTACCGACCTACCTCGAGCTGTGCACCGACCTAGCTCCGGAGGAAATCCAAACGCTTTTGCAGCAGGAAGACCCGGTAGGAGCCCACCGGGTACTGGCCCGGTTGCTTACCGGGGCCTACGCCATGGAGCGGATTCCCGCCCGGCTGGATCGGGCTTTGTACGAGTCGTTTGGCTACCGGTTGGAGGCCCACGGGCAGGATCAAACCGGACATAACCCCATCATCCAGCAGGCTGAGGCCCGCTACGACGAGATTGCCAAAGGGGGCATACCCCAGGAGATGCCCGAGGCCACCATACCTATGGCTGAGCTGCGCGAGGGCCGGATTCCGGTGGTACGGCTTTTCACCCTGGCTGGCCTGACGGCTTCCAATGGAGAAGCTCGGCGGCTGATTGAGCAAAAAGGCCTGCGGCTGGATGGCGCCCTGCTTCTCGACCCTCGGCTCGAGGTCAGCCTAGAGGAACCCCGTGTGCTCCAACGGGGCAAGGACCGCTTCGTGCGGGTGCGGCTGGGGGCCTAGCCTGTTTCCAGGGGGCGGAAGGGCGTCTCGTAGCCGGTGGCGTACAAAACGCCCCCCTCCTCCTCCAAACGCAGCCGGGGCAGGGGAAAGCGAGGCGGGCCATACACGGCCTTCCCCCCCTGCAAGGGCTCAAAGGCCCCGAAGTGGCAGGGGCAGCCCAAAAAAGGATGGTCGGTGCGGTAGTTGTAGGCAATGGAGCCCAGCTCAGGGTTATCTACGTAGTTGACCAGGCAGCCGTGGTGGGTGCAGATGCGGGAAAGGGCCAGGAAGTGGGCCTCGCCCCGGGAAAGCCCACCCACCACCGGTTCTGGCAGGCGGAAGACCACCGCCTTGAGGGGGCTTCCCTGGTAAAGGTAGTCGAAGTACTTGAAGCGCCAAGGGGCCTCCAGTTCGGCCAGGCGAGCCGCCTGCACCCAAGGGCCGTCGCGCCAGAGGGGTTCGGTCACCCTGGCCTTGGCAAAGTGAATGGTGTAGGTGCGCCAGGCCAGCCAGCCGAAAAACCCCGCGGTAACGGCGCTAGGTACCATCCACAGGAGGTCCCGGCGGTCTAGCTTCATAGCCCCCCCAGATACTCCAGCAGCACCCCCAACTCCTCTGCGCTGAGGGGTATGGCTGGCATCTGACCCCGGCCCCTAAGCACAATCTCCCGCACCGCCTCCGGCACCTTGCTGACCGGGTTGCCCCGCAGGCGGGGGCCGCTACCCCCCTGGGCCTGGGCCCCGTGGCAGGCTGCGCAGCGGCTTAGGTATACCTGCTCCCCCTTGGAGGCCGCGGTGAGCTGGCCTTTAGCGGTTTCTATAAGACCTTGCACCCGCTCCCGCGCCTCTCCCCCGGCCTTGAGGTAGCCCTCCCAGGCCCGGATAGCCTGGGAAGGCTGGCCCATCTGAAAGTACGCATTGCCCAAAAACAACCAGCCCTCCGGCACCTCCGGCTCAGCCTGCACCGCTAGCTCGAGGGCCTGGGCTGCTTCGGCAGGCCTCCCGCTCATGAACAAAAGGATGCCAATCCGCCGCACCGCAACGGGGTTGCGCGGCTCCAGCTCCACCACCTTCAGATACCCCCGGACCGCCCGCTCGAAGTCTTGGAGTTCGAAGGCCTGGTTGGCGTAGGCCAGCCAGTCGGCGGCCTGCCCGCTCTGCTCGGCCCGGCGCTCTAGGCGGCCCAGCTCGCGGGCCTCGTTACGGCTGGTGATAATGGTCTCCCCCGGTAGCCTGGGCACCGTGTAGGCCCATAGCCCTACTCCTAGAACCAGCAGGCTTAGGCTCACTACGCCCAACGTCCAGGGGCTCAGGCGGCGTGGGGTGGGGGCCTCGTGACCCAACTCGGCCAGCTGGCGCTCGAGGCGCACCACTTGGGCCAGCAGCCGTTTGCGCTCCTCCCCTTCGGCCTCCCTGGCCTGGGCCTTGAGCAGTTCTAGCTCGGCCCTGAGCTCCTCGGGACGGGGGCTAGCGGGAAAGGGCTGGGGCGGGGCCACCAGCAGGGGGCGCAGGGCATAGACCAAGGCCCCCACCAACAGTAAGGCAAGAAATAGATAGGCCAGCATCTAATCTCCATTGGCTGAGCGTTTCAGCTCAGCCTCGAGGCGGGCGATTTCCTCCTCGGGCACCTCGGCAGCCAAGCGCTGGGCCTGGGCCCGAATACGGGCCTGGTAGCGCCACAAGCCATAGACCAGCAAGCCTAGGCCCAACAGGGGGGAAAGCCAGACCCACAGGGTGAGGCCCCGGGCGGGCGGCTCGTAGAGAATCCAGTCGCCGTAACGCTCCACAAAGAAGCGGCGAATCTCCGCCTCGCTTTTGCCCTGGGCTAGCTGCTCGGCGATAATCCGGCGCATCTCCACCGCAATGCCCGCGTTGGACTCCGCCGCCGACTCCCCCTGGCAGACCGGGCAACGCAGGGTTTTGGCGATCTCGAAAACCTGGGGGGAAAGGTCGGGCGGTGGGGTGTTGGGAATGGGCTGGGCCAGAGCAAAAAAGAGCAGTCCTGTCAGAAAAAATAGGCCTCTCATGGCCGCACCTGCCTTAGGTAGGCCTCGAGCTGGGCCTGGTTCAGCTCCCCCGCATGCCGGGCCCGCACGATACCCGAGCGGTCGATCACGAAGGTCTCGGGTACCCCGTAGTAGCCATACTCGATACCGATGCGCCCCCGACCGTCGTAAACGCTAGGGAAGCTAAGCCCGTACTGGCGAACAAAGCGCAACGCCTCTTCCTCCCGATCCTGTACGTTGACCCCCAGGAAGAGCACCCGGTCTTTGTACTGCTGGTAGTAGCGCTCCAACAAAGGGGCCTCGGTGCGGCAGGGAATGCACCAACTGGCCCAGATGTTGAGCAGCACCGGCTTATCCAGGCCTGGGCTTATCCCCATCTCCTCGCCAAAGGTTGGGCGGTAGGGCTCCAGCAAAGGCAGGCTGAAGCTGGGGGCTGGCTTACCCACCAGCACCGACTTTAGCTCGTTGGGGTTGGGGCGCTGCATGCCCCAGAAAAACAACCCACCCAAGAGCAACACCCAGACTGGCCAGAACCTAAGCACCGCTCACCTCAATCACCCGCCACCGGAGCAGCCTTGGAACCGGCCACCCGCACCCCGCTGGGCCACAGGATGTATAGGGTGCCTAGCACAATGACGAACCCCGCCACCCACAACCACCAGACCATAGGGGTCACGATGAGCTTGAGGGTAGCCCACTGGCCTTTCTCCTGGTCGAATTGCATCAGGACGAAGTAATAGTCGTTGTAAGGCGTATAGCGCACCACCGGGGTGGCGATGGGCGAGGCCATCTGGGGGTAAAAGTTGAGCCGGGTCTGGTAACGCCCGTCCGCCCCCCAACCTTCGCGGCTGGTCGAGCGCACCTCAATTGGGGCCAGTACAGCAAAGCGGTTGGCTTCTTCCCGGGCCTGGATGGCAAGCAGGCGAACCTCGAGGCCCCGGGTCTGCCAGGTCTCCCCCAGGCTCAGGGTCTTCTGCTCGGTTACCCTATAGGTCTGGCTAAAAGCGATAGCCAAGGCGGCCAGGGCCACCCCAAAATGCACGATATGCGAACCAAAGCGGCGCTTGTGGCTAGCGGCCAGCTCCAGCAGGGCCTGGCTCGAGGAAATGCCCAGCGAACGGGCCCGCTCCCGTACCCCCTGGGCCACCATCAGCCAGATGGCGGTCAGATTGTAGGCGAAAAGCCCGATAGCCAGGGAAACCCCCAGGGTGAGGCCCAGCCCTAGACCAATCAGCAGGCCCACCCCTAAGGCCAGCAACATCGCCAGAAGGTTGCGCTGCACCTGGGCCTGGGTGTGGCGCCAGGGCAGCACCGGGCCTATCCCCATCAAGAGCAGCATGAAAACGCCCAGTGGCGCGGAGACCTGGTTGAAAAAGGGGGCCCCGATGGAAACCTTGGCCCCACTCACCGCTTCCACCAGCAAGGGCCAGAGGGTACCCAGCACCACCACAAAGGCAAAGGTGCCAAAGAAGAGGGCCCCTGCCAGCAAAGCCCCCTCGCGGCTGGCCCAGCGCACCTCACCGGCCTCGCGAATCTCGGCAGAAGAACGGGCCAAAAGACCCAGTCCTCCGGCCAACACCCCCAGCAAAAACAACAAAAACCAAGCCCCTACCGGCCCACTGGCAAAAGCATGCACCGACTGGATAACCCCCGAGCGGGTAAGGAAGGTACCAAAGACCGTGGCAGCAAAGGCCAGGGTGATGAAGGCGAAGTTCCAGCCCTTGAACAGCCCCTTGCGCTCTTGCACCTGGGCGGTATGCAAGAAGGCTGTGGCTAAAAGCCAAGGGATGATCGAGGCGTTTTCCACCGGGTCCCAGGCCCAGTAGCCCCCCCAACCCAGAATCTCGTAGCTCCACCACTTACCGGTGAAGATGGCCGCGGTGAGGAACCCCCAGGCAACCAGAGTCCACCAGCGGGTCTCGACAATCCAACTCTGGTAGCGCCGGGCCACCATCGCCGCCACCGCATAGGCAAAGGGCACCGAAAGACCCACAAATCCCAGGTACATTAGCACTGGGTGCACCGCCATCATCCAGTGGTTCTGCAAAAGAGGGTTGGTGCCGCGGCCATCCGGAGGCGGATTGGGTACCGCATCGAAGGGATGGGCCACAAAGACCATCACCGCAAAGAAAAATACCTGTACCGCAAACAGCGTACCCAAAGCCGACGGGGCCCGCCAGGAATCTAGACTCTTCCCCACCCGCAAACCTACCAGCCAGGTGTAGGCGGCCTGGAGCATGGCCCAAAGGAGGATAGAACCTTCTAGGGCGGCCCAGGGGGTAACCAGCTTGACCCACAAGGGATTGTGCAGCGAACTATGGCCAGCCACATAGGAAACGCTAAAGTCGTCGGTCAGAATGGCCCATTCCAAAGCAGCAAAGCTCAGCAGAGCTGCGGCAAAGGTAAGCGCGGAAAGACGCCGGGCGGCCTCGAGGTAGCGCCCATCCCGCAAAAGCTGGGCCAGCACCGCCAGAGCCAGCCCCAGCAGGGAAAAAATCAGCGCAGCCAGCAAGGAGAGGCCTCCTAGCAAACCAGGGGTCATGCCCACCTCCTCATTGGGTGCCCTCAATCAGCTTGCGCACCTCTTCAGGGGTCCAGCCTTCCTTGGGGGCCTGGTAGGTCTCGGAGTGCTTTACCAGCAAATTCTGGCTCACGAAAGCCTCCCCCTGGAACCTACCCTCCACCACCACCCCCCGGTTCTCGCCAAACAGCGCCGGCGGGGTCGCTCCCGAGGAGCGTACCGGCACATCCTTGACCCCATCGGTGACCACAAAGCGCAGCTCGAGGGTCTGAGGGTTGTACTCCAGGGTTCCTGGCTTAACCAGCCCTCCTAAACGCACCGGGCGGTTTTGGTAGCGGTCTATCTGTTGGTAGTACTCGCTAGGGGTGATGAAGTAAACCAGGTTCTGCCCCAGTCCGCCGAAGACCAGATAGGCCAGGGCCCCCGCCACCACCACCAGGGCAATCAGGTATTTGGGTTTCATCCACACCTCACTTGCTCTTCTGGTAGCGCCAGATCAGGTAACCCAGGTAGCCAAACACCGCGGCGTAGACCACCGCGTAGGTCCAGACCACGAAGGGGTTGGCCGGGTTCCAAAGCGGGTTGTCGGGCATCTCAGGCCTCCTCCCGGGCAGCCTCGCGGGCCGCTATCAAGGCGCGCAGGCGTATGAGCCCAATAAACACTAGGGTAAAGGCCGCCAGGTTAATTAGCATAGGGATCAGGATGGCGGCATCCACATTGATCTTGCCGGTGGTCAGGTCGATGGACTGGGTCTGGTGCAGGCTGCGCCACCACTTCACCGACATGTAGCTGATGGGCACGTTAATGGCCCCCAGAATAGCCACCCCTGCGGCCGCCTTGGCTCGTAGTTCAGGGTCTTCGATGGCCCCCCGCACCACCACATACCCCACATAGATGGCAAACAGGATGGCGGTAGTGGTCAGCCGAGGCTCCCAGTCCCAGTACACCCCCCAGGTGGGCCGGGCCCAGAGCATCCCGGTCAGCAGCGTCAGGGCCATGAAGATAAGCCCCACCTCCACAGTGGCCGCGGCCAGGCGGTCGTGGTGGGCCTTACGCCGCACCAGGTAGGCCACCGAGTAGCCCAGGGCCACAAAACTAGCCGCGTAGGCCATCCAGGCCATGGGAACATGCAGGTGGAAGATGCGGGCTACGTAACCTTGGCTCTGGTCAGGCGGGGATGACATGGCAGCAAAAAAGCCCCACACCACTCCTATAATCCCCAAGCCTAGGATGCCCAGGGTCAGGTAGTCTAGGCGATTGGTTGGGCTCGAGCGTGCGAGTTGCATTTGGCATTTCCTCCCTTGCTTTTACGCTACCGCGTTTTTGGTTAAGTTAGGGTAAACCACCATACCCCTTGGCTTTTACCACTATAAAGTTACGCCCCGGGGGTAAGTGTGGGTATGAGCGCATATAACTTTGTGCCAACTGCCTTCTAGCCTTCCAGCATATAGGGGAAGATCACGGCACAAAGCGTTACATACACCACATCAAACACCAGCAATAAGCGCAACCAGTCGGCCAGCTCGACGATGGGAAGCCCCTCGGCCAGGCCCTGGGTCAGGCGCACCGCCGCCAACACTACTGGAATCACCAAGGGAAACAGCAAAAGCGGCAGTAAGACCTCACGTCCCCGCAGCCGGGCTAGCATACCGGCGTAAAAAGTGGAAATAGCTGCATAGCCCAGCGAACCCAGCAGCAAGGTCAGTATGTACCAGGGCCAGCTTTGCATGGGTAGGTAGAAAAGTCCCGCGGTAAGCCCCAGTAGAGCCAGGCCTACCCCCAAGAGCAAAGTGAACTGGAACAGCAGCTTACCAAAATAAATCCATTCCCGGCTGCCTGGGGTAAGGAGCAGCTCGTCCAGGGTGCCGTCCTCGACCTCGAGGCCAAAAGCCCGCCCAGCCAGAAGGCTACCGGCAAAGGCCAGCGCTACCCACAATACCCCCGGGGCCGCCTGGCGCAGGGCCTGCGGACTGGGGCCAAAGGCCATAGCCAGGATAAAAAGCATAACCGCCAGGAAGAAAACTGCCGATAAAATGCCGGTGCGCCCACGGAACTCCAGGACCAGATCGCGCCAGGCCAGCCAAAGGATTCGCTGCACGGGGCTAGGGTATCAAATCTCGCTCTCCTGGCCCAACCCCTGTTTGCGGAAACGCGCGATAAGCACCGGGGAAAGCAGCGACACCGCAGCCAATACCCACAGCAGAGTGGCAATGGGGCTGCTGAAGAGGTAGCCCAGATCACCGTTGCTAATGGTCATGGCCCGGCGCAAGTTAATCTCCATCAGATAGCCCAACACCAAACCCAGCAACACCGGGGCCAAAGGAAAATCCAGCTTGCGCATCAAGTAGCCCACCAGGCCAAAAAAGGCCATCAAGAGCAGGTCGAAGGGGTTGTTGTTGACGGCATAGACCCCGATGAAGCTAATAGCCACCACCGCTGGCAGCAAAAACCAGGTCGGCACGGCCAGCAGACGCACGAAAAGGCCAACCAGCGGCAGGTTCAGCATCAGGAGTACGGCGTTACCTACGTACATCGAGGCGATCAGACCCCAGACCACCTCGGGATGTTTCTCGAACATCTGGGGGCCAGGGGTGACCCCCAGGCTCATCAGAGCCCCCAGCATGATGGCCGTGGTGCCACTACCAGGCAAACCCAGGGTGAGCAGGGGAATCATGGCCCCTCCCGCCGCGGCGTTGTTGGCCGACTCCGGGGCGGCCACCCCGCGCAAATCCCCCTCGCCGAAACGCGCTTTGGCCCCCAGCAGGCGCTTCTCGGTGGTATAGGCCACAAAGCTGGCGATGGAAGCCCCTGCCCCAGGCAGCACCCCAATCAGAAAACCCAGCACGCTGCTACGCAGAATAGTGCCGAGGGAAAGAAAGAAATCCTTGAGGGAAAGGTAGATGCGCCCCACCTGGGCCCGCACCGCCCCTGGGGTTTTTTCCTCCAGGAGAACCAGCACCTCGCTCACTGCGAAGAGACCGATGGCCACTACCAGGAAGTCTATCCCGTCCTCGAGCTCCAAAAAACCAAAGGTGTAGCGGGAAATGCCTGACTGGGGGTCCTGGCCCACGGTAGCTAGCATCAGGCCGAAACCAGTCGCAATCAGGGCTTTGGCCAGGTTTTTACCCGCCAGAGCGGAAAGGGTGGAAAAACCGAAGACCATTAGGGCAAAATACTCCGCCGGCCCGAAGCGGATGGCCCACTGGGCCAAAAGGGGCCCTAAGGTCATAAGGCCCACCACCGAGAGGGTACCGGCGATAAAAGAGCCCCAGGCCGCTACCGCCAGGGCCGGGCCAGCCTGGCCCTTCTGGGTTAGCTTGTGGCCATCGATAGCGGTGACCACCGAGGCGGTCTCGCCTGGGATGTTGAGCAGAATACTGGTGGTGGAACCGCCATACATAGCCCCGTAGTAGATGCCAGCCAGCAAAATCAGGGCTGACTCGGGCGGCATCTTGAGGGCAAAGGTCAGGGGCACCAGCAAGGCTACCCCGCTGATGGGGCCTAAGCCCGGCAGCACCCCAATAAGGGTACCCACCAGGCAGCCCAACACGACCAGCAGCAAGTTGAGGGGCTGAAAGGCCACCCCAAAACCATTCCAAAGCGCTTGCAAAATATCCATGCGGCTCCCCTTAGCCAAAAACCCGACCCACAGGCAGGCTCACGCCCAGCCCCTCGGTGAAAAGGAAGTAAACCACCAGGGTAAAGGCCAATGCCCCCCCTAAGCCCGGCCAGAAGCGGGCTCCAAACAGGTAGGAAAGCAGGGCCATCTCCAGCGTGGTGGTCAGAATGAAACCCAGCGGCACCACCAGATAGGCGTAGGCCACCAGGCTCAAAAGCACCAGGGCAAAAGACCGCCAAGCGGAACGGGGCGGCCAGGTGGGGTTGGGGTCGGGTCTGAAAAGCAACCAAAAGGCCGACAACCCCAGCAAAGCCGCGATCAGATAGGGAAAGGGCCGGGGTCCCAGGGGATCGGAGAGGAAGCCCACCTGCATCCGGCTGGCCTCCCAGGCATAGCCTAGGGTCAGCAACAAAACCACAGTACCCACCACACGGTCAACCATAGTGACGTCCATAAAGCGGGCCGGCCCCTTCCTGCCACCCTGGGGCCGGCTCGTCCGACTAGCGGATGATCCCCAGCTCGCGGGAGAGGTTGCGGAACTGGTTAACTTGGCGGTCGATGAAGACTTGGAACTCAGCCCCTACCATGAAGAACTGGCCCAAGCTGTTTTGCTCGCGCACCTTGGCCCATTCTGGGCTGCGCTCGAGCTGGCGCAGGGCCCGGGCCCAGAACTCGTAGGCTTCTGCAGGCATGTTTTTGGGTACATAAAAGCCCCGCCAAACCACCCACTCCACGTTGTAGCCCAGCTCCTTGAGGGTAGGCACGTTGGCGTAGGGGCCGTCTAGCCGCCGCGGGGCCATAACCCCCACGCACGGTACCGGCCTCGAGCTGCGTCCTAAGCTCGGAAGCATCGCCAGCAAAAACCTGGATGAACCCGCCCAAAAGCGCGGTTAGGGCCTGTCCTCCCCCGTCGAAGGGCACGTACTTGATGGCACGGGGCTCGAGGCCGACTGACCGGCCCAGCAACAGCACCTTCATATGGTCCTGCCCCCCTACCGCGCTACCACCACCCACCGCGATTTTGCTAGGGTCGGCCTTCCAGGCCGCCACTAGCTCCTGCAGGGTCTTCCAAGGCGCATCGGCCTTCACCGCCACCAGTCCAAAGTCGGCGGCGACCGCACCC
This sequence comes from Meiothermus rufus DSM 22234, assembly GCF_000423425.1. Classification (GTDB taxonomy): domain Bacteria; phylum Deinococcota; class Deinococci; order Deinococcales; family Thermaceae; genus Meiothermus; species Meiothermus rufus. The sequence goes on from NZ_AUHY01000011.1 coordinate 18,568, forward strand.
AACCAGCGCACATCCCGCTCGGTGAAGCGGCTAAACTGCCCCTGGGCCAGCCGCACCGTGGTGGCCGGGCTGGCCGCCACAATCAGGTTGGCGTCGCTATTGCGCTGGGTAACCACGTTGGCATAGGCCACCCCTCCACCCCCACCGGTCAGGTTGGTTACCTTAATGGGCTGGTTGACGATCTTCAGCTCCAACAAAACCTGGGCCACGCTGCGGCAGGTGAAGTCCCAACCTCCCCCAGGCGCCGCTGGCGCGATGCATTCGGGGTTGCGCGGGGTGAACTGGGCCAGGGCAAGACCACTGGCCACTAGGGCAAAGTAGAGCCACTTTCTCATGCTCAGTCCTCCTTCGCTGCCAAAACGCCACCAACCCGCCGGAACAGGCCTAAACCTTGTTGCCGACAAAACCAGGCTGGTACGTGCCCTCAGATTCTAGCCACAACCCCGCCGGCGTCAAGTTTTTGTTCATTTTGTTCACGGGAAGGCAACCCTGCTATGCTGGTGTTCTCGAGGCCCCATGAGCGTTGCTCGGCCCCTACCCCACCTGTTGCCCCGCCGCCAGCCCCGCACTCGGCTGGGCATCCAGGCCCGTTTGTTTTTGTGGCAGGTCTCGCTTTTCAGTGGCCTGATGCTGATTCTAGCCGGCATCCAGGTGTATACCCTCTACCAGTCGGTGCGCAAAGAGTACGGCCAGCGGGCCTTGCTCATCTCCCGCACCGTGGCCCAGATTCCCAGCCTGATCGAGGCCTTCGACCACCCCGACCCCAGCCAGCTCATCAACCCTCTGGTAAACCGCATCCGGGCCCAAGTCGGCGCCGACTACATCGTGGTAGGCGACCATCAGGGTATCCGGCTAGCCCACCCCCTACCCGACCGCCTGGGCAAGCCCATGGTGGGAGGGGACAACCATGAACCCCTGGCGGGGCGGGAGATCATCAGCCTGGCCACCGGAAGCATGGGTACCGCCATTCGGGGCAAGGTACCGATCTTCGATGCAACAGGCCGGGTACGGGGGGTGGTCTCGACTGGCTATCTGCTACCTACCCTGCAAAGCCTGGCTGCGCGGGTCATCCTAGGCCTGCTGCCTTGGTACGGGCTGGGTCTGGGCTTTGCCCTGTTGAGCAGTGTCTGGCTGAGCCAGCGCATCAAACGGGAGATGCTCAACCTCGAGCCCGAGCAGATTGCCGCCCTGGTCCTGCAACACCAGAGCGTGCTCGAGGCCTTGCAGGAAGGGGTACTGGTGGTGAACGCCAAGGGCCAGATAGAGCTGGCCAACCCCCGGGCCTTGCAGATGCTCGGCCTTCCCCTTGAAGCCCAAGGCCACTACGCCTTGCTGGAGGCCTGGCCAGAGCTATCCCACAGCGGCCTGCTGGGGGAGGGCCCGGTGGTCAACGCACCGCTGCGCCTGGGCAGCCTGCCGGTGCTGGTGGGGATTATCCGCATGAGCGATGGGCAGTGGGTGGTGACCTTCCGCGACCGGGCCGAGATCATGCAGATGGCCGAGGAGCTAACCCAAACCAAGCGCTATGCCGATCTGTTGCGGGCGCAAAACCACGAGTTCATGAACCGCTTGCACACCATCGCCGGGCTGATTCAGTTAGGGCAAAGCGGCGAGGCCTTGGCCCTAATCCGCGGGGAGGTAGCCCAGACCCAAGCGGTGCGTAGCCTGATTTCCTCCATCGAGGTACCGCGCCTGGCCGCCTTACTCATCGGCAAGTACGAGCGGGCTAAGGAGCTGGGTCTTTGCTTTGAACTCGAGGCCGGCTCGAGCCTGCAAGCTGGCTGGGAGCGGGTATCGGAAAGCCTCGAGCTCATCCTGGGCAACCTGGTGGAAAACGCCTTCGAGGCAGTGCAGGCCCTGCCCCTAGGCGCCTCCCGCCAGGTAACCGTGATGATCGGCGAGGACCCCGAAGGACTTCAGCTCGAGGTACGAGACAACGGGCCCGGGGTTCCAGAGGCCCTGGGAAGCCGGGTATTTGAGCGGGGGGCCTCGAGCAAAGGGGCAGGCCGCGGCCTGGGACTATACCTGGTAAAGCAACAGGCCGAGGGACTGGGCGGCCAGGTACGCTACTTCCGCCGGGGAGGCCTGACGGTCTTCCAGGTCAGCCTGCCCCCCATTGGCGAATGAACGGGGTTATGGAGGCGGTGCGGGTCTTGCTGGTAGAAGACGACCCCTGGGTGCTCCAGGTCAACCGCGGCTTGGTGGAAACCGTGGAGGGCTTCAAAGTGGTGGGCGAGGCCCGGAGTCTGGCCCAGGGGCAGGCCCTGGCCCTCTCGCTGAAACCCGACCTACTACTGGTGGATGTGTACCTACCCGACGGCACCGGCCTGGGCCTAATCCGAACCCTACGCAGCCAGGGGCTGCCCTTCGAGGCGGTCATGATTACCGCAGCCAACGATGTCCACACCGTACAACAAGCGCTGTACGATGGGGTGCTGGACTTCCTCATCAAACCCTTCCAGCGGCCCCGGCTGGAGCGGGCTTTAGCACGCTATTTGCAGCGCCGACAGGCCACCCAGGCCCCCACCTTCACCCAGCGCCGGCTGGACCGGCTACTGGGCGTGACCTCTGCGGAGACCCTGCCCAAAGGCATCGATGAGGAAACCCTGGAGCAAATCCGGCAGCTTTTGGAGAAAGCCCCCGCTCCCTTGAGCGCCGAGGAGGTAGGCGAGCAGGTGGGGGTTAGCCGGGTGACCGCCTGGCGTTACCTGGAGTACCTGTGCCAGTCTGGCTTAGCCGAACTCCAGGTGGGCTACGGTGGTGTGGGCCGCCCTATTAAGCGCTACCGGGTTCGCTAGGGGTTGCCTAGCAGGATGGAGCCCAAGCGGGTGCCCTCGAGGCTTTCCAGCAAGGCCTGGCGCGAGCGCTCGAGGTGGCGCTCTATAAGGGCGGCGGCTTCCTCGCCCTTGCCCTGCTGCACCAGCTCGAGCAGCGCAGCGTGGTCGAGGTGGGCCTGGTTGGCCCCCTGGGGGCGGGTAATTTCCAGGTAGCGGGCCCGGTAGATGCGCTGCAAAACCTGGGCTAGCGAGGCCACCACAAAGCGGTTGCCGGTAAGCCGGGCCAGGGCCAGGTGGAAGTCGGTGGCCTTTTCCAGCTCCACCTCGGGGTCGAGATCGGCATCCACCGCAGCCAGCAGCTCCTTGAGGTCGCGGTGCTTGGGAGGACGGGCCGCGGCCACCCGCACGACGTGGGCCTCGAGCCAGCTACGAAACTCGAAGGCCTCCTCGAGCTCGGCCAAATCAATAGGGGCCACGGTGTAGACCCGCCCCTTGCGCTCCACCAACCCTTCGCGGAAAAGCTGTTGGATCGCGGCACGAATGGGTGTACGGGAAACCGCCAGGAGTTCCTCGAGCCGCCGTTCCACCAAAGGCTCTCCCGGCCTAAGCTCTAGGGACAGAATCAGCCGGCGCAACCGGCGGTAGGCTTCTTCAGTCTGCGGTGCTGTCATAATTCAGACAAAAGTCATCCTAATGGTATACCATCTCAACCGCCTAGCCCAAAGGCTCCAACCGCCCTTCGTAGGCCAGCCAGCGGATGCCTTTTGCCTGGGCATACGCGCGCAGGTCGTTTAGATTTTGGGTCCAGGCCAGCTCCACCCGCCGCCCTTCTGCCCGCAAACGGCGGGCCATGGCCCGATCCAGGGCCAAAACCTCGGGCGGGGCCTCGGTAAGGGGTAGGCGCAACGCCTCCATCACCCGCTCCAGCCCCAAGGCAAACCCCGCGGCGTAGGGCAACAAGGCCCCATCGTAGCGGCCTCCACCCAGCAAGGGCAGGCCGAAGTCGGGGGTATAGGCCTGGAAGTTGAGGCCGGTGTAGAAGCCCAGCAGGCGGGCCCGGCCCAGATCGAGGAGCAAAGGCACCTCGGGCAGCAACGCCAGCACCGCCTCGAGCCAGTCCAGGTCGGCCTGAGCCTTGTCTGAAAGGGGTAGCCGGCGCGCCTCCTTGAGCACCTCGCGCCCTCCATACAGGTCGGGTAGGGCCAGGATAACCCGTTGGAGGGTGGGGTGAACCTGATACGCTTGCAATAAAGCCGCCAGCTCCGGACTGTTTTTGCGGTGAATGGCTAGGCGCAAGCGCTCCTTTGCGGGCTGGGTTAGGCCGGTCGTATCCAGCAAATCCCGCACCAAAGCGGGTAGGCCCACCTCTATTTTGGCCTCGGGGAAGCCGATTAGCCTAAGGGCCTCCCAGGCCAGCTCGAGCACCTCGGCATCCGCCTGGGGGCTAGAAACCCCCACCAGCTCGGCCCCCACCTGGGTGAACTCCCGGCTACGCCCCAGCTCGGCGTTGGCCTCGCGCAGCCAAAGGCTACCCGCGTACTGCAACCGCACCGGCTGGCCGGATAGAAAAAGGCCCTGGCTCTGCAAAAGCCCCGCCACCGCGGTGGTGAACTCCGAGCGCAAGGCCAGCACCTCCCCGGTTTTGTCTACCAGTTTGAAAGCCCGCTCGGCCAAAGCGTGCTGGGGGTCGTAGAGCTCCAGCGCGGGCAGCTCCACTGGCTCATAGCCCCAGGTATACAACAGCCGGGCTAAACGCTCCTGGAACTCCCGCCGTAAGCGGGCCTCAGGAGGCAGGAAGTAGCGCGTACCCTCGGGGATCACCAGAAGCTCTCCTGGGGGGCAGAACCTGGCCTACTTGCTTTTGACCAAGATTTTCACCGATAGAATCCGGTCGCGCTCCCGCTGGGCCTGGGGGCCTTCGGTGGGGTTGATGCGCTCGAGAACCTCCATCCCTTCTTGCACCTGGCCGAAGATGGTGTACTGCTGGTTGAGGTTGGGGGTGGGGCCATAGGTGATGAAAAACTGACTGCCGTTGGAGTTGGGGTCCATGGTACGGGCCATGCCCACCACCCCCTTTTTGTCGTAGTTGAGCCTAGGCGTGACCTCGAGGCCAAACTGGTAACCAGGCCCCCCCATCCCCGTCCCGGTGGGGTCACCGGTCTGGGCCACGAAGCCGGGGATCACCCGGTGAAAAGGCACCCCCTCGAAGTAGCGGTGCAAAGCCAAAAAAACAAAGGAGTTGACCGTGATGGGGGCCTCCTCCTCGAAGAGGTCCAAAAGCACCCGGCCCTTGCTGGTTTCCAGCTCAGCGTAGTAGTCGTAGCGGGCCGGGTCTATCACCTGCTCGGGCTGGGCAAAGCGGGTTACGGGTTTATCCGAACGGTAAGGCAAGGTTTCCATCTTTCCTCCATCGCTGCGCGACCAGAGCATCCATCCAGCCGCCAGCAAGGCCAGCAAAACGGCAAGCGTTAGGGCCAGGCGCATCCAAGACAGTCTACTAGATGCGGGGCAGGGTGATGCCCCGCTGGCCTTGATACTTGCCCTGGCGGTCGCGGTAGGTTACCTCAGGCCGTTCCCCCTCGAAAAAGACCAACTGCACCACCCCTTCCCCCGCGTACATCTTGGCCGGCAGGGGGGTGGTATTGGAAAACTCCAGGGTCACGTGGCCCTCCCAACCCGGCTCGAGCGGGGTGATATTGGCCACGATGCCCACCCGGGCATAGGTGCTCTTGCCGATGGCAATGGCCATCACGTTTTCCGGCATGCGGATGTACTCCATGCTGCGGGCCAACACAAAGGAGTTGGGGGGGATGATGACCTCATCGCCCTCGTAATCCACGAAGCTCTTGGGGTCGAGGCCCTTGGGGTCGGCAATGGTGTGGAATACGTTGGCGAAGATTTTCCACTCCCGCGCAGCGCGCAAATCGTAGCCAAAGCTGGAAAGCCCGTAGCTGATCACGCCCTCGCGCACCAGGCGTTCCTCGAAGGGCTCGATCATGCCTTGTTTGGCCTTTTCCCGTATCCACCAGTCGGGCTTGATGCTCATGCCCCTCACTATACCCTCCACCTCAAGGCCCTTTCTCACAACCTGGCCTCATCCGGCAGGCTAAACTATAGCTCATGCGCACGCCTTCGGGTTGGCTCCTGTTGCTGCTATTGGGCCTAGGGCTGGCCGCCTGTGGGGCGGATAGCCAGAACAACCAAAGCCGCCAGCCGCTGCGCCTGACCCTGCGCCTCGAGCCCGGCTACATCGACGAGCCCTACAACGCCACCCTCACCGCCGATGGAGGGGTACGGCCCTACCGCTTCAGCCTCGAGGGCACCTTGCCTAAGGGGCTCAGCTACAGCAACGGGCGCATCAGCGGGGTTCCTCAGGAAAAAGGGAGCTTTGAACTTATCGTAAGCGTGGAGGACGCCAACCTCTCCAGCCGCAGCCAGAAGGCTACCCTCACCATCGGCGAGACCCCACCCCCCCGGCTGGACCAGGTCTTCCCTCTAGCCGAGGTGGCCGACCCCTTCCCCTATCTCTTCCGGGTGCGCAACCGCGAGGCTAGGGGCTTCCAGGCCCAGATTCCCCTCAAAAACCTCACCTTCAACCTGGAGAGCTTCAAAGCCGATAGTGCTCTACTCTACGTCCTGCGCTACGACCAGGAAAGGGGCCTACTGGACATAGACGCGGTCTTCCTAAGCCCTCGCAAGGACGTGGAGGCCTTCCGTTTCACCGCCACCCCCCTGCCTGAGCAGAAGGTACGGCCCGAGCTGAGCTTCCGCGAAACCCGGGTGGCCTTCTACGACCGCAACGGCAAGCTGGCCCTGGGTGCTCCAGCCATCCCCCGTACCCCCAGCGAGGGGCGGTACCGCTACAGCGACCTCGAGGCCCTGGCGCGCAACTGGGGCCGCCGCCTAAGCCCAGCCCAACCCAGCCCTTCCCAGGGCCAGGCCGAGGAAGAAAAAGACCCTAGCGAGAACAAAGCTCCCTCCAACCCAAACCAGGCCCCACCTGCCCAGGGGCTGGAGGGCGACCTCAACGGCGACGGCGTGGTGGATCAAAAGGACCTCGAGCTTCTGCGCAGTTCCTACGCCTGGGTCAGCGTGAACACCAATGCAACCCCTCCGCCACCCCCAGCCGCCCCAGGCCCTAGCGATACCCCGCCCAGCAACCCGGAGAACCCCGAGGACGCCCAAGCCCCCTAGCCCCCCAGCTGGCCCTATACTGAGGCTGTGGGCAGGGCACTTTTAGTTCTAGCCCTACTGTGGCTGGTTGGCCTGGCTGGCTTCCTGCTGCTGCGCCACACCCCCAAAACCTCGCCCCTTTGGGGGCTACGCTCGTTCTTCTGGCTGTTCCTCCAGGCGTTGGGGATAGCGACCCTGCTTTTCCTCGTTGCCCTGGCTACTGGCCTCTTCTCCCTGCGGCACACCCCCTTTGGCTAGCTATGCGCATCGCCATCCTAGCGGACATCCACGCCAACCTTCCGGCCCTCGAGGCCGTGCTGGCCGACTTGCGCCAGGTGAAGACTGGCCTGGTCATCGTCAACGGGGATATAGTCAACCGCGGACCCTCCAACCGCGAGGTGCTGGAACGGCTACTGGAGCTGGCCAGCTCCAAGGAAGGCCAGGCCTTGGCCCCTGGAGGGTTTTGGTTTACTCTAGGCAACCACGACGACCTGCTGGTTAAGTGGGCCCAGCGCGACCCCATGCTGGCCGAGCTTTACCACGATCCGTTGTTCGCGCCCACCGCCTGGTCGGTGGCCCAGCTCCCCCAGGCCCACCTGGACTGGCTGGGTCGCCTGCCCTTCCAAGTGGCCATTGCTGAGCTCTCGCAGCAGGCCTTCGGGCTGGATAAGGCCCAGGGGATGGGGGAACGGATGCTGCTGCGGGCCACCCACGGTTCCCCCCGGCACTACCGCGAAGGCTACGACGAGCACCAGTTAGGCACCCTGGACGAGATTAGCCAGAGCTTCCCTGCCCGTCTGCTGGTGGGCGCACACACCCACCGGCCCTTCCTCCACCAGCTCGAGCAGGCCCTGGTGCTCAACAGCGGAGCGGTAGGGGCTCCCTTCAACGGGGATGTACGGGCCCAGTATGCGGTGGTGGAAATAGAGCCAAACCGCCTACAGGTAGAGTTTCGCCAGGTACCCTACGACCTGCAAGCCGCCCTCCAGGCCTACTACGACACAGGCTTGATGGAGGAAGGGGGCCTGGGAGCGGAGATCTTCTACCACGAGACCCGCACCGCCCGCTCGCTTCTAATGCCCTTTTGGTTCTGGGCCGAGGCCCAGGGCCGCCCCCGCGACTGGGAGGCCTGGCGGTTGTACCAGGCCACCCACCCCGAACGCTTTGCCTGAGCTTTCCTCACTAGCGGGGCCTGCGGTAACCTACAGGCATGGGCCCCTCCACCGAGCGCCTCCGTGCTTTTGTGATGGCAGCCCACGGCGACTTGGAACAGGTGCGGGCCTTGCTCGAGGAAACCCCCGCGCTGCTCCATCTGGCCTACGAGTGGCGGCCCGGCGACCAAGAAAGCGCCATCCAGGCTGCGGCCCATACCGGTCAGCGGGCCATCGCCCTCTACCTGCTGGCCCGAGGTGCCCCCCTATCCAGCCCTACAGCGGCCATGTTGGGTCTGGAGCAAAGCCTGCGGGCCATGCTCCAGGCCGACCCCCGGCAGGCCCAGGCCAGAGGGGCCCATGGCATCCCGCTGTTACCCCATGCCGCCCTGTCTGGCCGGGAGGCCCTAGTGGCCCTGGTCTACGAATACGGCGCGCGCGAGGGCAGCGGCTTAGCGTTGGGCCTGGCGGCCCAGCGGGGCTACCTGGAGGTGGTACGCTGGCTACTGGCCGAGGCCCAGCCCGACCTGAGCTGGACCAACCCCCAGGGCAAAACCGCCTTAGCCTTGGCCCTCGAGGGTGGCCATAAGGCTGTTGCGGAGCTGCTGCAGCGCTACAGCTGATATGGAAAACCTACCCGCTTTTCTGCTCGAGGCCCCGCCGCCCTCGAGCGTCACCCATTCTAGCTTCGCTGTCCAATCGCAGTACGCTAGGATTCCAGTGATGCAGAAGCGCCGCTTGATGGTGATACACTGGCAGCTTTTTTAATATGGCCCCCACTCTGCAAGAGGCCCTTCTGGCCTGGTACACCCAACACCAGCGCCGGCTACCCTGGCGGGAGGCTGCCGACCCCTACCGGGTGTTGCTGGCCGAAGTACTGTTGCAGCAAACCCGGGTAGCCCAGGCCATCCCCTACTACCAGCGCTTTCTAGAGCGCTTTCCCACCCTAGAGGCCCTGGCCCAGGCTAGCTTAGAGGAGGTGCTCGAGGTCTGGCAGGGCTGCGGCTACTACGCCCGGGCCCGCCACCTGCACCAACTGGCCCGCCAAGTGGTCGCCCGTGGCCAACCCCTGCCCCACACCGCCAGCGGGCTGCAAGCCCTACCCGGGGTGGGCCCCTATACCGCCGCAGCGGTGGCCTCCATTGCCTTTGGCCAGGCTATAGCCGCCGTAGACGGCAACGTGCGACGGGTGCTGGCCCGCCTGCAAGCCTGGGAACACCCCAGGCCAAAGCAGGTGCAGGCCCAGGCCCAAGCCCTTCTGGATGCGCTAAAAGGCCAGGTTCATCCTGGAATCTGGAACCAGGCCCTGATGGAACTGGGGGCCACGGTCTGTACCCCGAGAAAACCCAACTGCCCGGGCTGTCCCCTGGTCACCTTCTGCCGGGGGCAAGGCCAACCCGAACGCTACCCAGCGGCCAGGCCACGCCCACAACGAAGCCTCGAGGTTGTAGCGCTGGTACTGCAAGGCCCCTTGGGTTTCCACCTGGAACCCCGCCAAGGCCGGTGGCTAGGGGGGCTGTGGGGGGTTCCCCTGGAAGAGGAACCCGGTGGCCTGGCCCGGCTGCTGGCCCGCTTTGGCCTGCAAAAAGCCGAGCTTTTGGGCACCCTGCGCCACGACCTCACCCACCGTAGGCTTTGGGTGCGGGTCTATCGGGCCTGGGGGGAGGGTCGGGAAAATCCAGCCGAACGCCCTTTATCCAGGCTAGATCGCAAAATCCTGGCCCTGGCTACCGCCCCAGCCGCCGGGGCGGCCAGACCACCTTGGCCTCCTTCCTAAAAGCGGTAAGCACCACCATGCGCAACCGGCCCAGCCGGAAAACCTGGGTTATGGCCAAGCGCAATCCCTCAAACTCGTCGTAGGCAAAAACCCGCTTGCCGCCCCACAGCCGATCCAACCCGCTTTGGCTCTGATCGAAAACGCGCACGCTTCGCTTGAGCTCCCCTTTGGGGAAAAGGTAAAGATGATAGGCCATCTCGTCTTCCGAGCGGCGCATCGAGCGAACCTCGACCAGATCGTTGGCGTAGCGCACGAGTTTTTCCCACACCGGATTGACCTCGCTCATAGCGCCTAAGATACCCCAAGGGGCTCACTGCTTGCCCAATAGCTCCGCCACAAAATCGTAGCGGTCGCCCCGGTAGTGGCTGCGGGTGAACTCGAGTACACTCCCATCGGCCAGGTAGCTGAGCCGCTCAATGTAAAGCAAGGGCTCGCCGCTGCGGAGGCCTAACAGCTCAGCCTCCTGGCGGCTGGCGGCCACCGCACGGAGCCGCTGTAGAGCCCGGGCTGGGCGCAGGCCACGCGCCTCTAGGTAGGCATACAGCGAATCCTGTACTTGCTCGGGCTGGGGCAACCGATGGGCGGGTAGGGCAGCCCGTTCCACCGCCACCGGTTCACCCTGGGCACTGCGCACCCGTTCAAGCCGGGCCACCTTCTCCCCAGGGGAGAGGGATAAGGCCAGTACCTCCTCCGGGGTAGCCGTAAAAAGCCCTCGCTTGAGCCAGCGGGTGCCAGGCTCGAGGCCCCTTGCACGCATATCCTCACTGAAACCGGTCAGAAGGGAAAGGGGCTGCTCCAAGCGGGGGGCCACATAGGTACCCGAACCCTGGCGGCGCCGCACCAGCCCCTGGGCCTCGAGGCGCTCCAGAGCCTTGCGCAGGGTCAGGCGGGAGACCCCAAACTGTTCGGCCAAAGCCCGTTCGGGCGGCAAGGCTTCGCCCGCCTTCCAGGTCTGGGCGGCCAGGGCCTCGCGCAAAAGGGCCTCGAGCTGCAAATACAAAGGGGTAGCTGAACGCGCATCTAACTTGGTCTGCATAGGCGTGGGCATATTTTAAGCTATTATACCACTTGCATACCATTATAGCCTACCGTATACTCCCCAAAGAGGCCGCATGTAGGTCAAGGGGTTTCTGCAGGAGGAGGAGATGAATAGGCAGCTTTGGTTTGCAATCTGTTTACTGGTGGCTGGGTTGGCCTGGGCCCAACCCAAAACCCTACCCGCCTACACCAACCTCGGGGTGAGTACGGGCAAGGCTGGAGGGAGCCTTACCCTAGCCTTGGCCAGTGCGCCCCAGACGTTTTTCTACTACGGGGCGATCGACGCGGCTATACAAAACCTAGCCAACCAGATGTTCGACGGCCTGATCGAGTACAACCTGGCCAACTACCAGATCGAACCCGCTCTGGCTACCCGCTGGAGCATTAGCGAAAACCGCATCTACACCTTCGAGCTGCGTCGCAACGTGCGCTGGCACGATGGGCGGCCCTTCACCGCCGACGATGTGGTCTTCACCTACACCCAAATTGTGGCTAACCCTGAGGCCCGCGGAGGCGATGCCGCCAACTTCGAGGGGGTAAGGGTCGAAAAGCTGGGCGACTTCCGGGTGCGCTTTACCCTGCCCAAGCCAGCCCCGGCCTTTATCCACTACATGCGCCTGCCCATCATGCCCAAGCACAAGCTGCTGCCCTTCAGCCAGGAAGGAGGGAAACCTCGAGCCGAGATCAACACCGCCTGGCCCACCAACGTCAACCCTGAGGAAGTGGTGGGCACCGGGCCCTTCCGCCTGCGCAGCTACACCCCCGGCCAGCAGGTCACCTTGGTGAAAAACCCCAACTACTGGAAGCGCGACGCCGCGGGGAACCCCCTGCCCTACCTCGACCAGGTACAGTACCTAATCATCCCCGACTCCCAGGCCCGGGTGGCCCAATTCCTGGCGGGCAACCTAGGGCAGATTAATATCACGGGGGCCGAGTTCCCCGACCTCAAGCGGCGGGAAACCCAGGGGGGCCCTTTCCGGGTAGTGCAGTTTAGGGCCCTGTTCGGCTCGCCTCCTCATATCGGCTTCAACTACAACGCCAAGAACCCCGAGCTAGCCCGGCTTTTTAGCAACAGCGAGTTCCGGCGGGCTTTGCAGTTTGCGGTCAACCGCGAGCGTATCATCGAGGACGTCTACAACGGCCTGGCTGAGCGAGCCAGCTACGGGGTGGCCCCCATTTCGGAGTGGTTCTATCCCGAGGTAGTCCGGCTGCAAGGCCGCTATGACTTGAACGCAGCCAACGCCGCTTTGGACCGGCTGGGCCTAGCCCGGGGGCCAGACGGCATCCGGCGGCTGCCCAGTGGACGCCCCCTCGAGTTCACCCTAACCTACGGCTCCAACTCGGCGGTCTTTAGCGCTATCGCCACCATCCTGCAAAACGACTTCCAGCGCGTGGGGGTTAAGGTCAACCTGCAGGGCATCCTAGCCGCCAACCTGCTGGCCACAGGCCGGGGAAGCGACTGGGAGGCCATTTTGCTAGCCCTGGGCGACCAACCCGACCCCGAGCTGCGCACCCCTATCTGGAAACCGGGCGGGGCGCTGTACTACTGGCACCAGGCCACCCAGCCTACTACCCCTGGGGGCCCACCCCAGTTCAACAACTTCCTGCCCTGGGAACGGGAAATCTACGACCTTTGGGAGCGTGCTGCCAGCACCACCAACTTTACCCAACGCAAGGCCCTCTATGACCGCTGGCAGGCCATTGCCGCCCGTGAGGCCCAGGTCATCATGATCGCCAAGGAGTATGCGGTGGGCGCTGTCTCCAACCGCTACGGCAACTACATCTACAGCCTAGGGGTAATCCCCGGCTACAACCCGCTGGTGCTTTTGTTCCAGCGGTAATACCCCTCCTGCATCAGGGTGGGCTGCGGCCCTCCGCAGAGCTTTTCTTGTGTAGGTCAAGATGGGCATAGGTGTGTTCATTCTGCGCCGGGCGCTGGTAGCCCTGCCCACCCTGCTTTTAATCTCCCTTCTGGTCTTTACCGTCATCCAGCTTCAACCCGGAGGGTTCCTGGAAAACATGCTGGAAGACCCCCGGGTAAGCCGCGAAACGGTGGAACATATCCGTCGGCAGTACTTACTGGATCAGCCGGCCTGGGTGCAGTACCTACACTGGCTGAGGGGCATCCTGCAGGGCGACTTTGGCTTTTCCTTTCTCAATGGCCGCCCCGTCTCCGAACTCATCTGGGAGCGCCTGGGCTGGACGGTCTTCTTGGCCGCTCTGACCCTTTGGGTCACCTGGTTGATCGCCATCCCCTTGGGTATCTACACCGCACTAAACCGCTACAGCCCTACTTCAACCGCGCTGAACTTCGTGGGTTACTTCGGGCTAGCCACTCCCGACTTCCTGTTGGCTTTGCTGCTCATCTACCTGGTGCTGGCCAGCGGCGGTACCAACGTAGGGGGCCTGTTCAGTCCGCAATACATCGATGCCCCTTGGAGCTGGGCCAAGTTCAAAGATCTGCTGGCTCACCTGTGGATTCCCCTGGTGGTCATTGGGCTGGACGGCACCGCCAACATCATGCGCCAGATGCGGGCCAACCTGCTGGACGCGCTCAGCCAGGACTACATCCGCACCGCACGGGCCAAAGGGCTGGCCGAGCGCGTAGTGCTCTGGAAACACGCTGTGCGCAACGCCATTAACCCCCTAATCAGCCTGGCCGGGCTTCAGCTGCCTACCCTGATCTCCTCCACCATCATTGCCTCCATCGTCCTGAGCCTGCCTACCATCGGCCCTTTCCTTTACGACGCCCTTCTCAACAAAGACCAATACGTGGTGATGGCCCTGCTGATGCTTTCGGCACTGCTTTTAATGGTGGGGAATCTGCTGGCCGATATCCTGCTCGCCTGGGTAGACCCCCGCATCCGCTACGAGTAGGAGGCCCCGTGGATAGGCGCAATCATCCCCTCTACCTGGCTTGGCGGCGCTTTTTGCGCTCCAAACCAGGCGTGTTTAGTGGCCTAGTGCTGGCTTTGCTCTACTTAATGGCCCTTTTCGCCGGTTTCATAGCCCCCAACAACATGACCGTGCAGCACCCCAGCGCCAGCTACCAGCCACCCCAGCGGGTCTACTTCTGGCGGGAGGGTCGCCTGGTGCGCCCTTACGTCTACCAGCTCCGGCGGGAACGCGACCCCATTACGTTTATCAGCAGCTACAAAGAAGACCGCAACCAGCCCACCCCCATTCGCTTTTTTATCGCCCAGGGGGAACCCTACCGCTTTTTGGGCCTCAAGACCAACTGGCACCTTTTTGGGGTAGCCCAGGCCGAGGGCTACTTCTTCCCCCTAGGCACCGACCAGTTTGGCCGATGCCTTTTCTCGCGCATTTTGGTAGGCTCGCAGGTCTCGCTTACGGTGGGAGTGATTGGGGTGTTGATCTCTTTTGCCCTTGGCATTCTGCTGGGGGGCATCTCGGGGTACTACGGCGGCTGGGTGGATACCCTCATCCAGCGCACTACTGAGGTGCTGCTTTCGATTCCCCGGTTGCCCATTCTGATGGCCCTCTCCACCGTTATTCCGACCAGTTGGCCTAGCACCTATGTCTACCTGGGGATTATTGCCGTACTATCCTTTATCGGCTGGGCTGGGTTGGCCCGGGTGGTGCGGGGCCAGGTGCTGGCTTTGCGCGAGATGGAATACGTCACCGCAGCCGTAGCCCAGGGAGCCTCTAACCTGCGTATTATTCTTCGCCACCTCGTGCCCAACCTGAGCAGTTACCTGATTGTGACCGCCACCCTAGCCCTACCGGGTTACATCATCGGGGAGTCGGCCCTCTCCTTCCTGGGGCTAGGCATCAAGGAGCCCATGGCCAGCTGGGGGCTTTTGCTTAAGGATGCGCAGAACTTTCAATCGCTGAGTCTGTACCCCTGGCTCCTAACCCCAGGCCTGCTGATTTTTGTTTCGGTACTGGCCTACAACTTCTTCGGCGACGCCTTACGCGATGCTGCCGACGTGCGCTCGAGGGACTGAGTCAGACCTCCAATTCTTCTAGGGCAGCCTGGTGGATACGCCGGGCCTCAGCGGCCAGGGGGGTCTTTTCCAGCCGGGAGAGCAGTTCGGCATCGAGCGGCTCGAGCCGCAGCCCAGTTAGCCAGTCGGCAGGGTGGGGGCTGGCCCGGCAGGCCTCGAGCCGCCTTTGCAGCCAGGTTACCTGGAAGCGCTCGAGCTCGGGGTGGTCGAGGTCGGTCAGAGGGGGGGTCTCGCCAAGGCTTTCCTCCCACAAATCCACCCATAGCTCCGGGCGGGGTACCAGCCGGTAAGCCTCCAGGAAGTAAGCTGGGGCCCGGGGAGGCCGGCCCGGTTCAAGGGTGTTGAGCAGCTCCGACCAGAGCACGCGGAACTCGCCATCCGAGACCCCCATCTGCTCGAGCAAAGCCTCCTTACTCCAGCGCTGACGCACCAGCAGTAGCCCCAGCAATAGACGGGTTTTTTCCCGCTTGAAGCGCACCTCCTGGTGGTTGACCCAGACCCGCAGCCCCCCATAAGCCCGCACCTCCACCCAGGCCCCTGGGTGGTAGGGCAGCTCGAGCCGGCCCATCTCCCAAAGCAAACGGCGGCTGCGGTGAAGGGGGGGCGCAAAAAGGGTGGGCCGGGCCAGAAAGGGGTAGCGCAACAGGAGCCTCTGGGGGTCGGCCCCCCAAGGGTAGGTCTCGGCCAAAGCCCGCAGGAAGGGGTCGTCGAGGCCCACCAGGGCCGGTAGGGCGAAGGGCTGGCCCCGGCGCAAGTGGGCCTGGGCCGCTACCAAGGTCATAAAGGCCTCCACCCAGGCATCCCCCGCCTCACGGGCTTGGCGCACCATCTCTTCAAAGGCCCCAGCCTCACCCAAGGCGGCCAGCCCCCCCAGGGGCTCTACCCGTAGCCTCGAGGGCCCCCCCTCGGAAAGCCAAAGCGCCCGCCGGTAGGCCTGGCCAGCCTCGGCCCAACGGTTCTGGGCCAATAGGGCGTGGCCCAACCGGGCCTCGGCTAAGGCCACCACAAAGGGGCTGCCTAGGGTCTCACCTTCCCGCCGCCCCCGCTGGGCCGCCGCCTCGGCCACCGAGGCCTCGCCCGCCACCGCCTCTAAGAGCGCGCAGAGCAGGGTGCCCTCGCGGTGGTTCTGGGGCACCCTAGGGCCGCTATCCCCCCCTTGGCGGCGCAAGAGTTCCAGGGCTTTTTCCGGCTGGCCGCTGCGTAGCAGCACCCGGGGGCCGGTGAGGCCCAGTGCCTGGGCTTCCTGCACCCGACCTGCGTTGAGCAGGTTCTCGGCCCACAAAGGGGCCACCTCCTCGGGATAGCGGGCTCGAGCCGCCAGCAAATACCCTTGGGCCTTGGCCGGCTCCACCGTATCCAGGTGCAAGCGGGCCAGGCCCAGCAAAGCCCGATCCACCCCCTCATCCAGGGCCTGGCGGTAGGCCTGCTCGGCCTCGGCGTAGCGACCGGCCTGGCGCAGGCTTTCCCCGTGTAAGTAGTGCAGGGCTGGACGAGCCTGGCGCAAAGCCTGGGGCAGACGCTCGAGCAAGGCCAGCACGCTGTAGGTAAGCCCCTGGGCCAACCAGGCCTCCCCCCGCTGCAATACCAGGTCGGCAGCATGCCCCAAACGGCCCGCCTCGAGCAAATAGCCCGCGGCCCGCACCTCCTCGCCCTGGGCCAACGCCCGGTCTGCCGCCGCGGAAAGCAGCCGACGGGCCTCGTCGGGGTGCATCTGGGTCAGAAGAGCCTGGCGCACCAAAGGATGAAAGCGCAGGCGCTCCCCCACCTGCTCCAGCAGCAGATCAGCAGCGTAGGGTTGGAGCAAGGCCCAAGCCTCCTCCTCTGGCCCCACCTCCCCCAGCACGCTGGCCTGAACCGCACACTGCTGGAGGGCTTCTGGCAAAGCCGGCAGCAGATAGGCCAGCAACCCCTTGGGGTCTGGGTAGGCGTAAAAGGCCTCCTCTGGCTTGGCTCCCCGCCGCATAGCTCGCAGAAGCAAGCGCAAACCCAAAGGCCAGCCCCGTACCAGGCTGTGCGCCTGCTCCACCTCAAACGCCGGCAGCTCGGGGGCAATGGCCCGGGCCAGCTGCAAGGCCTCAGCCGGATCAAAGGCCAGCTCAGCCTCGGCCAGCACCCGCCCCAGCACCTCCCAGGGGGCGGCCCGGCGGCTCAGAATGGCCAACTGCAGGTTGGGCACCTGGATCAGGGTTCGCAGTAAAGCCACCACTGCCCGGCTGTCGGCCCGCTGGGCTTCGTCCAGCACCAGGCGATGGGGCGGCAGCGCACCCAGGCTTTCCAGCAAAGCCTCTCCCGCCGCTGCCCAAGCCCCCCGTTCCAAGGCTTCTTCCATCCGGGCCAACCCCAGGCCCAGCCCCTGCCGGTAGACCTCGAGCAGGTGCCAACCCAGTACTACCGGGTCGGAACAGTCCTCTCCCAGGGTAATCCAGAGCGCCGGCCGGCTCGAGAGCAGGGTGGACTTGCCGTAGCCAGCCCCTGCCGCCAACACCAACACCGGGCTTTTGGCAAAACTGCACTCCAGCAGGACCCAAAGCCGCTCCCGCTCCACCTCCCGCGCGGTACGAGGAGGCAGCAGGCGGCTTTTGGGTACCCGGTAGGGCATCGGTTTTAGTTTACCCACTCAACCGAGACCCGCGCAGTGTAACAAGGTTGTAACAACCCACCGGTAGACTGACCCCCAATCGAGTTCTGGGGTTTGACATGACATACCTTCGTGGCCTAGGGGTCTACCTACCTACTGCGCGCATGACCAGCGGGGAAATTGCAGCAGCCAGCGGGCTGCCGGAGTGGGTCGTGCGGGAAAAGCTGGGCATCGAGCAAAAACCCATCCCCGGCCCCCAGGATCATCCAGCCCAGATGGGCGCCTGGGCAGCCCAGCAGGCCCTGGCCGAGGCGGGCCTCGAGGCCCAGGCGGTGGATGTGGTCATCAGCATCACCGATGAGCACAAAGACTATCCGGTCTGGAGCAGCGCCCCCTTCATCGCCCAACAGGTGGGGGCCAGCCGGGCCTGGGCCTTCGACCTGAACCAGAAGTGTGCCAGTTTTATAAGCGCGCTGGCGGTGGCTGAAGGGCTCCTGGCCAGCCAGCCTGAGCTACGGCATATCCTGGTGGCCGGCGGCTACCGCAACGGCGACCTCATCGACTACACCGACCCAGCGGTGCGCTTCATGTACGACCTGGCCGCAGGGGGCGGGGCGGCGGTGCTGAGCCGGGAAGGCCCCGGGCTGCGGCTGCTGTCCAGCCAGCTCAAGACCGATGCCAGCCTGGCCACCGCGGTGCGGGTGCCGGTAGGGGGCACAGTAGAGCCCCTGAACCCCCACAACCTAGGGGCCTACCGGCTACGAGTGGCCGAGCCGGAGCAGATGAAGGCCCGCCTCGAGCGGGTCTCGCTGCCGGGATTTCTGGAAGTCATCCAAGGGGCCCTGGCCCGGGCCGGCTACACTGCTGCCGACCTCGACTACCTGGCCCTGTTGCACATGAAGCCCTCAGCCCACAAGGCGGTGCTGGAGGGGCTGGGTCTGGCGGAAGAACGCTCGATCTACCTGAGCCAGTACGGCCACCTGGGCCAGCTCGACCCCATCCTCTCGGTGTGGTTGGCCCGCCAGGCTGGCCGGATTGGCCCTGGCAGCCTGCTGGCCCTAGCCGCCGCGGGAGTGGGCTACCACTGGGGGGCTGCCGTCCTGCGCTGGGAGGGGAGATGGAACTGAACGCCAACTGGCTAGCCCGCCTGGCGGATTACCACCCTACCCGCCCGGCCGTGTATTGGCGCGGGCACTGGCTGAGCTACGGCGAGCTGTACCAGCGGGCCCGCCGAGCCGCAGAAGCCCTGGCCGGGCTCGGGGTGGGCCAAGGCCAGCGGGTGGGGGTGCTGAGCACCAATCATCTGGGCTACCTCGAGCTCTACTTTGCCGCCCCCCTGCTGGGCTTCATCCCTACCTTGTTTAATCACCGCCTGAGCCAGACCGAGCTGGCTGGCCTGGTGGCCTACACCCAGCCCACGGTGCTGTTTTTCAGCCAGGAGCTGGCCCAAACCGCCCAAGCCCTGCACCCCGTCACCTACCCGCTGGAGGCGCTGCAAAGCCTACCCCCGGGCCCTCTGCCACCCTACCAGCCCGACCTCGAGGACACCGCCCTACTGCTCTTCACCGGCGGCACCACTGGCCTACCCAAAGCCGCCCAGATTCCCTACCGCCAGCTCCTCACCAACGCCTTCCAGACCTGCATGAGCTGGGGCCTTCGCCCCGAAGACCGCTACATCGTGGCCACCCCCATGTTCCATGCTGCCCTCAATGCCCTAGCCACCCCGCTGCTCTACCTGGGAGGCAGCGTAATCATCCAGGAAAAGTTCGACCCCGCCGAGTACCTGCACTGGGTGCAACACCAGGGGGTGAGCCTGCTTTTCCTGGTGCCCACCATGTACCAGATGCTGGCCCAGCACCCCGATTTCGCCCAGGCCGACCTGCGCGGTGTGCGTTGGGCCATCTCGGGTGGGGCCCCCTGTCCGGCCCCAGTGCGGGAGGCTTTCCGGGCCAAAGGGGTGCGCTTCAAACAGGGCTACGGCCTCACCGAGTGCGGGGTCAACTGCTTTACCCTGGATGTGCTCGAGGCCGAGCATTTTCCCGAATCGGTGGGTCGGCCCATGCCCCACCTGTGGGCCCGCCTGGTAGGCCCCGATGGCCTCGAGGCTGCCGAGGAGGGCGAGCTTTGGCTGGCCGGGCCTACCCTAATGTCGGGTTACTATCAGCGGCCCGAGGAAACCGCCAAAGCCCTGGTGGAGCAAGAGGGTCGGCGCTGGCTGCGCACCGGCGATCTGGCCCGGCGCGACGCCGCCGGGCGCTACTACATCGTGGGCCGGGCCAAGGAGATGTTCATCTCGGGGGGGGAAAACGTCTACCCCCTCGAGGTTGAGCGGGCCCTGTACGAACACCCCGCGGTGCTGGAGTGCGCGGTGCTGGGTGTGCCCGACGCCCGCTGGGGAGAGGTGGGGCTGGCCGCGGTGGTGCTCAAAAGCCCGGCCTCTGCGGAGGAGCTAAAGGCCTTCCTGCGGACCCGGCTGGCCGGCTATAAGGTGCCCAAGCACTTTCTCTTCCTCGAGGCCCTGCCCAAAAGCGGCCCCGGCAAAATCCTAAAAAACCAACTGGCCGAACACTTCCGGAGGGGGCATGCCTAAGGTTGCGCTGGGAGACCTCGAGCTTTTCTACCGGCTGGATGGGCCCCAAGAAGCCCCCCTGCTGGTGCTGGCCAACGGCATCTTCCAACGCACCGAGGCCTGGGATGGGCTGCTGCCCTACCTGGAGGGCTTCCGTGTGCTGCGCTACGACATGCGGGGGCAGGGCCAAAGCCAGGTACCCCCCAAGCCCTACACCCCCGAGGTCCACGCCGACGACCTGGCCGCTTTACTGCAAGCCTTGGGGCTAGAGGACTACACCCTGCTGGGTCTTTCCAACGGTGGGGTGGTAGCCCAGGTGTATGCCACCCGACAGCCTTCAGGGTTACAGCGGCTGATCCTGCTCTGCACCACCCCCCGGCTCGACCCCCTGCTGCGGGCCAAGGTGGAAAGCTGGCGCTGGGCCCTCGAGGAGGGGGGAACCCTGGGGCGTCTGCAGGTGGCCTTGCCCTGGGTCTGGGGCCGGGCCTACCTGGAAGCCCACCCCGAGCTCACCAGCCAGGAGGCCCTGGCCCAGATGCTGGCCAGCGCCCCAGGCCTCGAGGCCCAACACAACCTACTGGAAGGCTTCCTCGCTCTGGAGGATCTGCGACCCCGGCTGGCTCAGATCCACACCCCCACCCTGGTGCTCAGCGGCGAGGAGGATCTGCTCTTCCCTCCCCGCTATGGTCAGGAGATTGCCCAGGCTATGCCCAACGCCCATTTCCGGGTGCTGCCCCAGGTGGGCCATGTGGCCCCGCTGGAAAACCCGGCTTTGCTCGCGGCGGAAATCCGCTCGTTTATGGAGGCTGTATGAGGTTCAAAGTCGGCGACAGCGCCAGCTATACCCAGACCATCGGCGAAGCCCAGGTGGCTTTGTTCATCGGGGCAGTGGGGGATACCAACCCCCTGCACACCGATGTCCAGTACGCCCAGAAAACCCGCTTCAAAGCTCGTATTGCCCAGGGCATCCTGGTAGCCGGTCTGATCTCCACCGCCATTGGCACCAAGCTACCGGGGGTAGGGGCGGTCTACCTGGGCCAGAACCTGCGCTTCGTGCGCCCGACCTATCTGGGCGACACCATCACCGCCACCGTAACCGTAACCGCCATCCGCGAGGACAAGCCCATCCTAACCTTGCAGACGGTCTGCACCAACCAGCACGGACAGGAGGTCATCGTGGGGGAGGCTACGGTGCTTTACGAAGAAGCCCTCGAGGGCGAAGGAGGTAAGAGATGAAGAAAGTCTTGGTTCTGTGGGTACTGCTTCTAGCCGGACTAGCTCTGGCCCAGACCACGGTGCGGGTGGGGGTGTTGCTGCCCATCAGCACGGTTGCAGGGAAAGCTGCCCTAAACGGGGTGCAACTCGGCGTGGAACAGGTCAACGCCGGCGGCAAGGTGAAGATCGAACTGGTGGTGGTGGACGATGGCAACACCCCGGCCACCGCGGTTCCCGCGCTGACCAAGCTGATGACGGTGGATCGGGTAGACATCGTCATCGGGGGGCTGGCCTCGGGGGTAACCTTTGCCCTTTCAGGGCCGGTCAAGCAGTACCAGCCGCTGTTTTTATGCATAGGAGCCGCCAGCAGTGTAGTAGAGCAGGCCTTTAGCGATTATGGCCGTTTCTTCCACTATCACCCTTGGGACTACCACAACGTGGCCGCTGCCCTGGAGTTCTTCAAATACCTCTACGAAAACGGGGCCCGGCGGGTGGCCATCCTCTACGAAGATGGCCCCTTTGGCTCAGCCGGCATCCAAACCTACCGCGCTCAACTACAAAACCAGGGCTACACCGTACAAGCCGAACCCTTCAAGACCGGCTCGGGCAACTTTACCGCTATCCTGACTCGTTTCAAGGCCTTCCGCCCCGACATCCTGTACTGGATTGGCTACGACGTGGACGCCCTGCCCATCGCAGCCCAGACCCGGCAGGTGGGCCTCGAGCCCAAGCTCATCTATGGAGCCCCCCCGGCTTGGCCGGTAGGCTTCGAGAAAAACCGACTCTCCAACGACGTGGCGGGCATGACCGCCTGGCTACCTTCGGTAGCCAACAACGAAAGCCGCCGCTTCGTCAACCTCTATCGCCGCAAGTTTGGTGAGGTCACCGACGAGTACATGGCCCCCATGGGCTATGTAATCGCCCTCAGCCTGGGCCGGGCCGTGGAAGCAGCCAGCTCAGCCGACAAAGACCGGATCGCTACCGAACTGGCCAAGGTGCAGATGGACACCCCCTTCGGCCCTCTCTCCTTCAAACCTTCGGACACCGGTAGAACCCGCTTCCAGGGCTTCAACCAGAGCATCTGGTTGCAGTTCCAGTACCTCGAGGGCAGCCGACGCCCGGTCTTCCCCGCTAACCGCGCAGCCCGCCCACTGCGCTACCCCGGCAACTACTGATGGAACTACTGCTGCAAACCCTAATCAACGGCATCCTGGCCGCCGGCCTCTACGCCCTGGTGGCCAGCGGCCTGGCCCTGGCCGTCGGTGTAGTGGGCATCGTCAACTTCGCCCACGGTGAGTTTTCCATGATTGGGGCCTTTGTTTCCTATCTGCTTTTCGTAGGGGCTGGCATCGACCCAATCCTCTCGCTGGGCCTGGCTGCTGTGGTGTTGTTCGTGGTGGGGGCCCTTACCTACTATGGCCTCATCCGCCCGGTGCTGGCCGCCCCCGAACTCAACCAGATGCTCCTAACTTTTGGCCTCTCGGTGGCACTGCAAAACCTCGCCCTGCTTCTCTTCGGAGCCGATACCCGGGTACTCTTTACCCCCTACCAGGGCGCTACCTTAGCCCTGGGGGGGGTTTCCTTTGGTCTGCCCCCCTTCGCCGCCTTCGTGCTCTCGGTGGGCCTGCTGGTAGGGTTGTACGCCTTCTTAGGCCGCACCCGGCTGGGCTTCGCCGTGCGGGCAGTGGCCCAGAACCGCCTGGCCCCCGGGCTTCTAGGCATTGAGACTCAGCGGATATACCTCTTGGCCTTCGGTCTTTCGGCAGCATTGGCCGGAATGGCCGGGGTGATGCTCTCGGTAATGCTCTATACCAGCCCTACAGTGGGCTTCGCCTACACCCTCAAAGCCTTTGCCATCATCGTAATGGCTGGCCTGGGCAACCTGCGGGGGGTGATCCCTGCGGCCATTGTTCTGGCCTTGGCCGAAGCCTTGGTCAGCACCTACGTGCCCGGGGGTGGAGGCTGGGTCGAAGCGGTTTTTTTCCTAGTCATCTTCCTGGCCCTGACCTGGCGTAGCTGGAGAACCCGATGATACTGGTAGGGGGAGTACTGTTGCTGGCCTTGCTGCTGCCAGGGCTGCCGCTAGGAGAGTGGCGGGCCTTTGTACTAGACACCGCCCAGTTCGCCTTCCTGATCAGCGGGCTGGCCCTGGCCTGGGACCTGCTGGCCCGCACTGGCCAGCTTTCCCTAGCCCATGGGGCTTTTTTTGGCCTAGGAGCCTACAGCGCAGCCCTTTTGGCCCCAGGCCTGGGCACCCTTCCCGCCCTCCTGCTGGGGGGAGCGGTTGCGGCATTATTTAGCCTTTTGCTGGGACTTTCCACCCTACGGTTACAGGGGATGTACTTTGCCATTGCCACCCTGGCCTTCAGCGAGGTCATACGCACCCTGGTGCTCAAAGCCCAGTTCACCGGTGGCTCGATTGGCCTACCGGTACAGCCGGCCTTCGCTGGGGCCTACCCCTTGGGAGGCTACTATCTGGCGGTGGCCGTGCTAGCTATTTGCGCCATGGTGAGCCTGCTCCTGGGCCGTAGCCGGCTGCACTACGCCATGGCCGCCACCCGCCAGGGCGAGGCGGTGGCCCGGGTGCTGGGGGTCTCGGTGGTGCGGGTCAAACTGCTTGCTTTCATGATCTCGGCCTTCCTGGCCGGGCTGGCCGGCGGGGTATACGCCATGAAGACCCTGTTTCTCACCCCCTACGACGCCTTTGGTCTGGGCCGGGCAGTAGAGGCTTTGGTGATTCCCATCTTTGGCGGGCTTTACACCACCGCCGGGCCACTGCTGGGCGGCCTGATCGTAGTGAGCCTCGAGACCTGGCTGCGCCTGCGCATCGGCGAGGGGTATCTGGTGGTGTATGGGCTGATTCTGATTCTAACCATCCTGTTCCTGCCCAAAGGGCTCATGGGGCTGCTGGCCCGCCGCAAGGGGGGGCGCCATGCTTAGGGTGAGGGGGTTGTCCAAGCGCTTTGGCGGGGTGGTGGCCGCCAGTGGGATCGACCTCGAGGTAGAACCGGGGGAAATCCTGGCCGTGATTGGCCCCAACGGGGCGGGCAAAAGCACCTTGTTGAACCTGCTTTCTGGTCTGATCCGCCCCGATGCCGGAGAGATTACCTTCCTGGGGCAAGACCTCACCTACGCCCCCCCGGAGGTACGCACCTGGAAAGGGTTGGGGCGGGCCTTCCAAATCGTGCAGCCCTTTCCCGAGATGACCGTGCGGGAAAACCTGCTGGTAGGGGCCCTTTATGGCAAGCCGGGCACCCCTGTGCAAACCGCCCATCGGGTGGTGGAACAGGTGCTCGAGCTCACCGGCCTGGCCCCCAAGGCCGAAACCGAGGCGGGCGAACTGACCCTCCTGGAGGACAAACGCCTGGAGCTGGCCCGGGCTCTGGCTACCCAGCCCAAGCTGCTGCTTTTAGACGAGGTGATGGCTGGCCTGCGCCCCGCCGAGGCCCTGGAGGCGGTGGCACTGGTTCAGCGCATCCGAACCAGCGGGGTAACGGTGCTGTTCATCGAACACCTGATGCCGGTGGTGCGGGCCTTAGCCGACCGGGTGGTGGTGATGGACTACGGCCAGGTAATCGCCCAAGGCTCCTACGCGGAGGTGGCCGCCCACCCCAAGGTGCGCCAGGCCTATCTGGGGAGGAGCGCGTGAAGCTTACGGTTGACCAACTCACCGCAGGATATGGCAAAGCCCAGGTGTTGTTTGGCCTCACCCTCGAGGTAGCTGAAGGCGAGCTGGTGGCTCTTCTGGGGGCCAACGGCGCGGGCAAGACCACCGCTTTGCGGGTTCTTTCCGGCCTGATCAAGCCCTGGGGGGGCCAGGTTGCCCTAGATGGGCAGAGCCTGCTGGGCCTTTCCGCCGCCCGGCGGGCCCGCCTGGGGCTGGGGCATGTACCCGAAGGACGCCAGCTTTTTCCCTTGATGAGCGTAGAGGAAAACCTGTTATTGGGTGCCGCCTTCTTAGCCTGGGAGAGCCGGGCTGAAGGACTAGAGCGGGTCTACCGGCTCTTCCCCCGCCTGGCCGAACGCCGCCGACAACTGGCGGGTACCCTTTCTGGAGGTGAGCAGCAGATGCTGGCCATTGGCCGGGCTCTGATGGGCCGGCCCCGCATCCTAATGGTGGATGAGCCCAGCCTGGGCCTCTCCCCCCGCCTGGCCGAGGAAGTGCTCGCCACCTTAGCCCAGGTACGGGCTGAAGGGGTGGGGGTGCTGCTGGTCGAGCAAAACGTGGCCCTGAGCCTCGAGGTGGCCGACCGGGGCTACGTGGTGGAACATGGCCGGGTGGTACTGCAAGGCCAGGCCAAGGAGCTGATCCAAAACCAAGCGGTACAGAAAGCCTACCTGGCCCTGTGAACTCGTGGGGTTTAGCGGATAATAAAGCCATGCTACTACAAGGCAAGACAGCCCTCATCACGGGTGCGGCCAGCGGCATCGGCAAGGCCATCGCAACGGTGTTTGCCCGGGAAGGGGCCCGCCTTCTCCTCAACGACCGGGCCGAAAGCGGCGCTGAAGTGGCCCAGGCTTTAGGTGGGGTTTTTTTGCAGGCCGACCTTTCCCGTCAGGAGGAGGTGCGGGCCTTGGCCCTGTGGGCCCTCGAGCAGGGACCTGTAGACATCCTGGTCAACAACGCTGGCCTACAGCGCATCCACCCGGTGGAAGAGTTCCCCGAGGAAACCTGGAACCTGATGCTCCAGGTGCTCCTCACCGCCCCCTTCCAGCTCATCAAATACACCCTGCCCAGCATGAAAGCCCGCCACTGGGGGCGCATCCTCAACATCGCCTCGCTGCACGGCCTGGTGGCCAGCCCCTACAAGTCGGCCTACATCTCGGCCAAGCACGGTCTTCTAGGGCTGACCAAGACCGTGGCCCTCGAGGCCGCCGAGTACGGCATCACCTGCAACGCCATCTGCCCGGCCTACGTCAAGACCGGCATTGTGGAGGCCCAGATCGCCGATCAGGCCCGCACCCTGGGCATCCGCGAGGAGGAGGTTATCGAGAAGGTCATGCTGGCCCCCGCAGCCATCAAACGCCTGATCGAACCAGAGGAGGTGGCCGAGCTGGCCCTTTTCCTGGCCTCGGACAAGGCCAGCGCGATCACCGGCTCGGCCCAACTCATCGACCTAGGCTGGACGGCACGCTAACCCCGCCGGTAGACCCGTCGCTCGGCCTCGATGGCCTGGAGCACCTCCTGAATCTCTTTGGTCAGGCTGCGAATCTCCTCGAGGTCGCCGGTAGCCTTGAGCTGGGTTTTGAGCTTATCCAGGCGCATCTCGTAGTAGACCTCGCGCACCCGGGCCATGGCCACGTTCAGGTGGGCCTCGAGCTGGGCCCGCTCAAAGCTGGGGCTCTTCATCAGGGCGTCGATAAGCCGAGCCCCCTCCCCCCGCTGTTCAAACTGCCTAAGGATGCGGCTTTTGCCCTGGGCCTTATGGGCCAGCTGCATAAACTCAGCCAGCAAGCTACCCTCGGGGGGCCAGGTGTGGTCCTCTACATACAGCGCCCACTGCACAAACTCCTCCTCGGGCACCGCGTACAACAGGGCGATCACATCCAGCTCACGCAACAGCCGTTTCTCGGTGAGGTCAGGCTGACTCAGGCCAATATAGGCCGAGGGGTCGGAGTGTTTTCTCCCCTGGGAGGCACGGTCTTTGGCTAGGTAGTCTTCCAGCGCCCGGGGCGGGATGGCCAGGGCACCGATGACCTTGGCCTTCAGCGCCTCCACCACCCGGTCAAAAGGTTCGCTGGAGACCAATCGGGGGCGCAGGGCCTCGAGGACGCGCTGCTTGTGCTCCGGACGGCTCAGGTCTAGTCCTTGGGCCGCCCTCTCGAAGCGGTACTCCACTTCAGGCAAAGCCGTAGCTAAAGCCGCCTCGAAGCGCTCCCGGCCATCGGGCAACAACAAAAGGTCGCCGGGGTCGCGCCCCTCCTCGAGCAAGACCGCATATACCAAGAACCGGCGGACAACCTCTAGGTTCAGACTCTGCAGGGTGGCCTTGCGCCCGGCCTCATCGGCGTCAAAGGCCAAATAAAGCTCCGCTGCTTCGGCCCGCTTAAGCAGGTGGGCCTGCTCCGAGGACAGCGAGGAACCCAGCACCCCCACCGCCTCGCCAAAGCCAAGCTGGTGCAGGGCAATCACATCGAACAACCCCTCCACCACCACCGCCCGCTGCTTGGCGCGAATCTGAGTGCGGGCCTGAGGATAGCCATACAGCAGGAGGCTCTTCTTGAACCAAGCCGTCTCGGGGGAGTTGAGGTATTTAGGCTGCTGATCGCCCAAAGCTCGAGCGGTAAAGGCTACGGTACGGCCCAGCGGATCCTGAATGGGAAAGGTAATACGGTGGCGGAAGCGGTCGAAAAAGCGCCCCTCCCGCTCCACCAACACCCCGGCCTGAACCCCCTCCTGAGGGCTTACCCCGTGGCGGTGCAGGTACTGGAGCAGGCCATCCCAGCTTTCTGGGGCGTAACCCAGACCAAACTGCTCGATAGAGGCGGAACTCAGGCCACGCTGCTGTAGGTAGTCCAGGGCCTCCCCCCCCAGGTTGGCCCGAAAGTAGGCCTGGGCCAGCTCGAGCACCTGCAGCAACTCCCGGCGGGCTGAGCTCCGGCCCCGCTGCTGCGGCAGTTCAACTCCGGTCTCCTGAGCCAGCCGCTGGAGCACCTCGTCGAACTCCAGGCCCTCGATTTTCTCCAGAAAGGTGAAGAGATCCCCCCCGGCCTTGCAACCGAAGCAGTAGTACAACCCCCTGACCTCGTCGACGTGAAAGGAGGGGGTTTTCTCTTGGTGAAAGGGGCATAGACCCTTCCAGGTACCCCTGCCGCTGGGCCTAAGCGCCACATACCGCCCCACCAGCTCCTTTAGAGGCATCCGGGCGCGGATTAGCTCAATGGCTTGGGCCGTCTGGGCATCCATAGGCATACCCCAGAAAATAGACCCCTATTTTACGTTCCCCCACCTCCGGCTGGTTCAATGCGCATCCCGGTTTATACCCAAGCGGTGTAGAAAAGCCTCCCACTCTCCTAGCACGACCCCTACACCACCCCCTATCCGCTTCGATAAATAGTCGTCCCGGGGCAGCCGCCTGTGCACTCTAATCACTTCTTCAGGGCATCGCGGATTTCCCGAAGCAACACAATCTCTTCTGGCGGGGCCGCCGGTACGTCAGGGGCCTCGGTCTTCTTACGCATTTCTTGTAGCTTGTTCATCGGTGTAACCACGAAAAAATAAAGGGCAAAGCCAATCATCAAAAAACTCACCACCGCATTGAGGAACTTACCCACGTTCAAGGGGCCCAGCTTTAAGGCCGAGAAGTCGGGAGCACCAAACACCAGGCCAATGAGAGGGGTCAGGATGTCAACCACCAACGAGTTGACAATCGCACCGAAAGCCCCGCCGATAATCACCCCTACAGCCAGGTCGATCACGTTTCCCCGCAGGATGAATTGCCTGAATCCTTCCCACATACAACCCTCCAAACGAATAAGGCCGTCCTTGGTGCTGAGGGGATTTTTCTTTTTCTGGGCGACCCAGAGCCAATCTAAGCCTAGGGTGTTTAGGCGTCAAGCCCCGCCCTTGACGCCAGGCCCTTTTACTCCCCACAATCGGGGGGTGAAGGCCTTTAAGCCCCATCTTCAAAAACTGCCTAGCTACCCCTATCAGAAAAGCGAAGCCCCCATCAAGCTCGACCAAAACGAAAGCCCCTACGACCTACCCCTCGAGCTCAAAAAGCGGGTTTTGCAGCGCTTGCAAGAGCTGGACTTCAACCGCTACCCCGACTTGCACGCCGAGGAGGTGCGCCAGCGGCTGGCAGCTTTTTTAGACTGGCCTGCAGAAGGGCTGGTGGTGGCCCCGGGCTCCAACCTGCTCATTCAAATTCTGGCCCAAGCCGCAGAGCAGGTGCTGGACACCGCACCCTCTTTCCCCCACTATGCCTTTTCCGCCCGGGTAGCAGCCACACCCTACCGGGCAATTCCCTTAGGGGCCGACTTTGCCCTGCCGCTAGAGGCTTTGCTCGAGGCCCTCGAGGCTGGCCCGGGGGTGCTGTTTTTGCCCAACCCCCACGCCCCCACAGCCCGGCTCTTCAGTGAAGGGGAGGTTCGGTGCCTGGCCAAAAAAGCAGCCCAGACCGGCTGGCTCTTGGTGCTCGACGAGGCCTACCACCAGTTCGCCGGAACCGACAGCCTACCACTGGCCCGAACTAACCCCCACGTAGCCCTTTTGCGCACCTTCTCCAAGGCTTGGGGTCTGGGGGGAATTCGGGCGGGGTACCTAGTGGCCGCCCCCGAGGTTTGCCGGGTAGTGCAAAACTTTGTACCCCCTTTCGGCCTGCCCGCGCATACCGCCCAGGTTCTGCTAACGGTGTTGGAATCGCCTACATATGTGCAAAATATCGTGCAGACCTTGGTGGCCGAGCGGGAAAAGCTTTTGCGCGCTCTGCAAACCCACCCTACCTGGCAGGCCTACCCCAGCCAGACCAACTTTATTTTGCTGCGCACCCCAGATGCCGAGGCCGCCTATCAGGGGCTCTTACGTCAGGGCATTTTGGTGCGGCGGCAGGATCGCTACCCCGGCCTGGAAGGCTGTATTCGGGTCTCGGTAGGCACCCCGGAGGAAAACCAGCGTTTTTTGCAAGCCGCCTTTGCCCTAGCCGAGGTACCCCATGCGTAGCGCCAGTGTAGAACGCCACACCGCTGAAACCCAGATTCGCCTGCGCTTAGACCTGGATGGCCCTGTGGAAGGGGTTATCCACACTGGGCTGGGCTTTCTGGATCACCTGCTGCTGGCCCTACAGCGGCATGGGCGGCTGGGGCTGGCGGTGGAAGCCCAAGGCGACTTAGAGGTGGACGTGCACCACCTGGTGGAGGATGTGGGCATCGTGTTGGGCATGGCCTTACGCCAGGTGGTAGGAGAGGGAAAAGGCCTCGAGCGCTACGGCGAGGCCACTGTGCCCATGGACGAGACCCTGGTGCAGGCGGTGCTGGATATCTCGGGCCGGCCTCACCTGGCTTTCGTCCCGGAGGAGTTACCCATCGCGGGCAGCGCAGGAGGACTCAACGCCTATCACCTGCGGGAGTTTCTGCGCGGGCTGTGCAATCACGCGGGCCTTACCCTACACCTGCGCCTGCTGGCGGGGCGGGAAGCCCACCACGTCCTCGAGGCTAGCTTCAAGGCCCTGGCCCGAGCCCTTTACCAGGCCACCCGCCTGACCCGCGATGACCTCCCCAGTACCAAGGAGCTGTTGTGAAAACCCTGCTCATCGACTACGGCTCGGGCAACCTGCATAGTGCGGCCAAGGCCCTGCAGGCTACCGGCTATGCGGTGACGGTTTCCGCCGACCCGGGTGAGGTGGCCCGCCACGACCTACTGGTGCTACCCGGCCAGGGCCACTTTGGCCAGGTTATGCGCTCGTTTCAGACCTCGGGCTTTGAGGAAGGGGTACGCCGGCACATCGCTTTGGGCAAGCCCTTTCTGGGGATCTGCGTGGGCATGCAGATCCTCTTTGCCGGTTCGGAAGAAGCCCCCGGCGTGGCCGGGTTGGGGCTGGCCCCAGGCCGCCTAGTGCGCTTCCAGGCCCGCCGGGTTCCCCAGATGGGCTGGAATACGGTGGCCTACCCGGCTTTGTTTGCCCACCTCTCGGGCCGCTACTTCTACTTCGTCCACTCCTACTACGCCCCTGTGGGGGAGGGCAGCCTCGGCCTAGCCGAGTACGAGGGCACCCGCTTTACCGCCCTTTACGCCCGGGAAAATCTGGTTGCGCCACAGTTCCACCCAGAAAAAAGCGGGGCGGCGGGGCTGGCCTTGCTCGAGGCCATCCGGGCCTACTTCCGCACCCTCTAGCTAGCGGGCCTGGAGCAAATCCTCTTCGGTGATCAGCCGCCCCTGCCCCCCCACCGCGGTAGCCGCCAAAGAGCCGGCCAGGTTGCCCAGACGGGCCGCGGTGAAGGGGTCTTTGCCCTGCAGGATGGCATGGGCAAACACTGCGGTAAAGGCATCCCCCGAGCCGGTGGTGTCTACCACCTCCTCCAGCGGGTAGGGCTCGATGAGTTCCTGGCGGGCCGGGGTCACCACAATGGAGCCCAAAGCCCCCACCTTAACGATAACGGTCTCGAGGCCCCAGCCCCTGAGGGCACTCACCCCGTCGCTAATGGAGGAGGCCCCGGTCAGGGCCAGCAGCTCTACCTGGTTCATCAGCAGATACGGAACCCCCCGCAGGATGCTCAGCAGTTCTTTACCCGCAGCCCGCACCGCTCCGGTTCCCAAATCAACGAAAATGGGCAGCTCGCGCTTTCGGGCCGCGTCCAGCACATGGATGGCGTACTGTCGCTGAGGCCCCCCCACAAAAGCGTAGGCCGAGATGACCACCCCGTCGACCGGATCGAGCATGCGGGCCTTAAACTCGGCGGCATCCAGGTAGCGGCTGGCCCCTCCGGTGGCAATCATGGCCCGTTCACCGCCCGGCACCAGCAGAATCAGAATAGACGAGGTGGTCTGTTCGGGGTCGGTTTGCAAATACTTGAGGTCGACCCCCACCCGCTCCACCTGGGACAAAGCCACGCTGCGGAAGGGGTCGTCACCCACCCGGCTAGCCAGGTAAACCTTGTTACCCAAGCTGGCCAGGTGGGCGGCCAGGGTGCCCCCCGCTCCACCGGGCTTCATCAGGGCCCGCTGGGCCGAAACCTCCTCCCCCGGCTCCGGGATTCGCTCGAGAAAATAGATTAGGTCAACCGATACATCCCCTACGACAAAGAACCGCATTCAGGCCTCCCAGCCTCCTCTACCGGCTTGCAGGATTGGTCTAAGTTTAGCCGCTTGCCCTGCTGGTTGGGTAGTAGCCTACCCCAACCTTATGAGAAATCGCTAACAAAGCTTAGCCTATTTTTGTGAGGATTTGCTCAAATTGCGGCAAACCCAGGGCCTCACCCCGTACCGAAGGCGCAAGGCCCAAAGCCTCCAAAGCCTGGTCTACCCGTGCGGGGTCGTAGCCGGCAGCCTCGAGGGCATTGCGCAAGGTTTTGCGCCGCTGGGCAAAGGCCGCTTCAATCAGGCGGAAGAGCGCGGGATGATCGGGCTTGTGGTTGGGGGTCAGACAGACCAGCGAGCTATTGACCTTCGGCGGGGGAAAGAAGGCCCCTGGCGGCAGATCCAGCACCCGGCGGACTTGGGCGTGGTACTGCACCCGCAGGGAAAGCAAACCGTAGGCCGGGCTGCCGGGTGAAGCAGTCATGCGCAGGGCCACCTCTTTTTGCACCAAAACTACGATGCGGCGGAAGCGCCCCGACAGGAGCAGGCGGGTAATGAGAGGGGTGGCGATGTTGTAGGGCAGGTTGCCGGCAAAAAGGCTCTGAGGAGGCACCTGGTGCCAATCAAAAGTCAGGGCGTCGCCCCAGAGGACCTCCACCTCGAGTCCAGCCAGGGTTTCGGCATACAGAGGGGCTAGACGGCGATCCTTTTCTATGCTGAAGACCCGCGCTCCGGCCCGGGCTAGGGCCTGAGTGAGGGTGCCCAGACCGGGCCCCACCTCGTAGACCGTTTCGCCGGGGGAGAAACCCACCGCCTGCACGATTTTCTCCAGGTAGCCCTGTTCTACCAGAAAGTTCTGCCCAAAGCGCTTGTCGGCCCTAAGGCCGTAGCGCTGCAGGAGATCGCGCACGGTAGCGATAGAGGTGAGCTTCACGAACTAAAGGCCGGTACCCACCGGCGGGATTTCCACAATTTCCCACTCCAGCTTATCCTCGTCCAGGATGAGCTCGAGGTACTGGTTTTGATCCAAAGCATCGATCAGCGCCAGCTTATCTTTGACCAGGATACCGTTTTTCATCACGGTATGGCCATACACCCCGAAGCGGTAGCCCATGCGCTCCACATAATCCGCATTGTGAAACCACCACTCCTTGGCCTCGCGCCCGCTGTAAAACAGCTCATCGTAGGTTTGCAGCCAGGGCACCGGCCCCACGTGGGCGAAATTGACCCTGTAGAGATTGAGCTCAGTGGGAAAGCTGCGGAACCAGTTCTTCAGCTCCTCCGGCAGTTCCACACCGCCTAGCTCGGGGTGGAACTCCTTGTGCTCGAGGTGGGCATTCCCTAGGACCATTTCCCCAGTAAGAACGGCGTGGTCGTGGTTGCCCAGCAGAATGGTGATATGCTCGGGAGCGGCTTCCTGAAAACGCTTGATGCGCATGAGCTCGCGTATTTGGGCTCGAGCCGCCATGCGTAGGTGGTCGGGGTTATCGGGGTCGTAGTCTTCCAGACCGGTCAGGCGGCGGTAATCGGCCAGCAGCTTAGGGTGCACCAGGTCGCCCATCAGCACCACCCGGTAAACACCCCGTCGCAACGGGTCGGAAGGCAACCAGTCCTCCCCCACCGCGTAGGAATTCTTCAAGGCCCGCCACAGCTTGGCGAACTCGGCATGCAGGTCTCCGATAGCGATGACTTTAATCACAAATACCCTCTGCTCACGAGGTCTGCCCCTTTAGCAAAGCCCGCAGCTCGCCGTAGAGTTTACGGGTTTCGTCGGGGTTTTTGCCATACCCCCCATACTTCATCACAATCTGGGCGGCCTGTTTGCCCAGCCCGGCCTCCTTGAGGCGCTCGAGCAAGCGGTCAATCAGCTCCTGAGGTTCGGGCTTGCCCTCGGCAGGAGGCGGGCTTTCCCTGCGGCTAGGCTCGCGCGGGGAAGGAGTGGCCTCGAGGCTCACCTCTGGCCGTTCGAACCGGCCCGTCTCGGGGTCGTGGTTCACCCACTGCTTGTCCAAACGGTACAAAAAGCGGCCAATACCGAATTTGACCGCAGCCCGCTTGAGAGCGTCGGAAAAAGCCGCCTTTAAGCTATCTCCCTCACCCACATCCTCTTTGGTCACGTCCATCACTGTTAGTCGGCACTTGACCGCGAAGTTGCCCTCGTGGGCATAGAGCACCTCGTAACTGTCCTGCCAACCGTGGGTGCCCACCACCTCATCGAGGCGATCCAAAACCGCTCGAGCATCCACGTAGGGCACCACCAAAGCCCGTTTCTTATCCTTGGAAAGTGCCTCCACCCGCCATTGCAGCTCCTCAGGGGGGAAGGGCTCGCCGAGCATCTCCCAGATATCGTTCATTGGGAGTTATTTTAGCAGTTAAGGCTGTTCTTAAGCTTCCTCACATGCCTATTGGACAGGAAACAAGTACGGTAAAAATCATGAAGAGATGGCTTGCGCTGTTGGTGTTGGCTTCGGTAGCCCTGGCCCAGATTCGTGTCACCGTGGAAACCCCTCCCCCACCCACCCTGGTGGTGGGAGCGGAGGTGCGCATTGGGCTGGTGCCAGGGGTAGTGGTGCTGGAGCGGGTACCCGAACCCCAGGGAATTCTAGTGGTCTACCGCGGCAGCCGGGTGGCCGAGGTGTATGCTCACCACCACCGTGACCTGGTGGCCCGGGGTTGGACAAGGGTCAAGTATCAGGTGAAGGATGGCCGCCACCAGGCAGAGTATCGCCGGGGCCGGGCTAAGGCTAAGCTGGAGGTGCGAGAGCACAAGGGCCGTATTGAGGTTCGGGTGAAGGAAGGCTAGACATGGGGAGCGGCCCCGGCTACACTATCTAAGGCCTGGGGCCGTGGCGCAGCTGGGAGCGCGCTTGAATCGCACTCAAGAGGTCGGGGGTTCGAGTCCCCTCGGCTCCACCAACGCAGAATCCGGGGGCAAAAACCCGGATTTTGTTTTTGTCCTGAAGGGCTTTTCATCCCCTAGAGTCAACCGTCAACAACACTGCGAACTAGCCTGAACAGGCCAACAACCCCGAAGGGTTCATGGTCACAGCCATGACGAAACCCCCGGCTTTGGTCTATGCTCAAAAAACCGAGCTCGCCCACCCAGTCCAGGTACGCCAGAGCGCACCCCCCAGGGCAAATAAGCCCAGCAGGGGAAGAGGGGGCAATCTAGCCAGCAGGAGTCCCAACGCCAGGAGGGCGACGAGGACCTCGGCCCACCCCACCAGGGTTTCGCGCCCCAGCAGCCATAGCGCCCAGGCGATGAGGCCCAGTGCGGCCCCGGAAGCCCCCCTCAGAAAAGCATCGGCCAGGGGATGCCCCTCCAGGCGATGCAGGAGGCCAGCCGCCAGAAAGGTAAACCCGAACGACGGCAGAAAAATGCCCAGGGTTGCAAGGGTTGCTCCGGGAATACCCGCGGCCAGGTAGCCGGCGGCTGTGGCGGTGGTCAGGAGGGGGCCCGGTGTCACCTGGCCCAGGGCCAGGGCATGCAGGAGTTCATCGGAGCGGAGCCAGCCCTGGCGAACCATTTCCTGCATCAAGCCAATCAACACATACCCCGAGCCAAACAGGGTGGAGCCTACCAGCAAAAAGAACCAGAACAGGCTGAGGGGCTCGAGGCTCAGTAACCTGGTGGCCTTACCCAGCATGACCAGTAAGCCCACCAGCAGCACCACCGCCCATTCCACCAGGCCCAGTCCGGCCAGCCCAAACCCTGCCAGGGCCAGCACCCAGGTCAGGGGGTTTTGGCGTGGATGCGGCAGCAAATCCCCCAGGGCCTGGGCAATCAGGGCCACCACGGCCAGCTTAAGCCCCAGAAACGCGCCTTGCACCAGCGGGAGCGAGGCGGTCTCCTGGTACAAGGCTACCAGCGCCAGGGTGACCAGCGCCGCAGGCACAATGAAGCCCAACCCGGCCAGCAGCAAGCCCCAGCGCCCACCCCTGGCGTAGCCCAACAGCATCGCGGTTTCGGTGGAGTTGGGGCCAGGAATCAGGTTTACCGCCGCCAGCATTTTCAGGTACTGCTCCTTACTCACCCACTTGCCCTGGCCCACCAGCAAGCGTTGAAAAATGGCCAGGTGGGCAGCAGGGCCGCCAAATGCGGTCAGGCCCAGCCAGGCAAAGGTTCTCAGGATTAACCAGGGCATGGCCCTAGTGTATGCCCTAGAGTCAGCGCGTTGTCTTGACCCACAGCGGTCTCAGTCGGTATTGTTGGCAGCGTATCGAAAGGAGGTTTCATGAATCCTATAAAAGCAGTGGGCCTTATAGCGGCACTAAGCCTGGGCAGTGCCCTAGCCCAAGACCGCACCCAGACCCTGATATACGGTGGGGACTGGTCGGATCTGATCACCATGGACCCCCAGATCTCCTACGAGTTCTCCGGGGGCTTGGTAACCGACAACCTGTATGAAACCCTGGTCAAGTACGAAGGGGCCGATCTCTCCACCCTGAAGCCGGGGCTGGCCGAAAGCTGGAAGGTGGAGCGGGGCAAGGATACCTGGGAGATCACCTTCCGTCTGCGCCGGGGCAGCAAGTTCTCCAGCGGCAACGAGGTGACCGCCAAGGATGTGGTCTACACCTTTGAGCGGGCTTTGGCGTTGAAGGGGCCGGGTTCCTTCCTCTTCACCGAGATTGCCCAGCTCAAACCAGGGGCCACCCGCGCAGTGGACAACTACACGGTGGTGGTCAGCATTCCCAAGACCGCTTCTCCGGGCTCCTTCCTTTCGATTCTGACCTTCAACATCGGTGGCATTGTGGACTCCGAGACGGTGCAGAAGAACGCTAAGGGCAACGACTATGGCCGGGAGTGGCTCACCAACAACTCGGCCGGCTCGGGGCCTTTCCGCCTGGTGCGCTGGGATCGGGGCTCGCAGGTGTTGCTGGAAGCCAACCCCAATGCCCGCATCAAGCCCAAGCTGCAGCGGGTTATCCTGCGCGAGATCAAAGAGCCTGCGGTTTTGCGCACGGCCCTCGAGTCGGGCGAAATCGACATCGCTGAGGGCCTGACCCCTGAGGCCCTGCGGGCGCTGGCCGGCAACCCGCGCTTCCGCACCCTCAAGGCCGACAGCCTGCGGCTCAACTACCTGGGTATGAACGTCAAGGAGGGGAGCCCCTTCGCCAACAAGCTGGTGCGCGAGGCGGTTCGCTACAGCATCAACCAGGATGAGCTGGTGAATGGGCTGGTGCAGGGCAACGGCACCAAGATTCAAACCATCATCCCCAAAGGGCTGCTGGGCTACGACCCCCGCACGCCCTACAACTTCGACCCGGCTCGAGCCCGCCGCTTGCTGGCCCAGGCTGGCTACCCCAATGGCCTCGAGTTCGAACTCCTGGTGAGCACCGGTATCTGCGGCGGCGGCATTCCCTGTGCCGATATCGCTGCCAAGGTGCAGGCCGACCTGGCCAAAGGGGGCTTTAAAGCCAATGTGAGGGCCATCGCCAACGCCGAAGTGCTTCGTACCTACCGGGCACAAAACCACCAGATGGTGCTGGTTGGCTGGAGCCCCGACTTCCCCGACCCTGACGGCAACGCCACCCCCTGGGCCGACTTTGCCGCCCGCAGCATTGCCTGGCGTAACTCCTGGAACGACCCCACTGCGGCCCGCCTGGCTAACCAGGCTGCACTGGAAACCGACCCGACCAAGCGGGTTGCCCTTTACCGGCTTCTGACCGACTACGTGCTGAAGAATGGCCCCTACGCGGTACTCTATCAGCCCGCCGTACCGCTGGGCCTTTCGGCCAAGGTAGAGGGTTACGTGCGTAACGCCCAGGGCCAGGTGCGCTTCGAAAACATTAGCAAGCTGCCCTAAAGAAGCACCACAGAGGATAGCTGGTAGGGGCCGTGCTGTATTGCCGGTACACGCACTTACCAGCTATCCAAAGTTCGGTAGTTCCAACCTCGAGGCCTTGAGTAGCCTTTATGTTTTCTTATCTGATCCGCCGCCTCTTCTTCGTAGTTTTTGTTGTTTGGGGGGTAACTTTTGCCACTTTCTTTATCGCCAATGTGGTGCCGATTGACCCGGCGATAGCCGCTTTGGGCGATAATGCCCGTGAAGAACAAATCCGGGAATTCCGTGAGCGCTACGGTCTAGACAAGCCCATCTGGCAGCAGTACCTCATCTACATGGGCCGCTTGCTCTCCGGCGATCTGGGCAACTCCCTGCGTACCCAGCGGGCCGTGGCCGAAGACTTGAAGGAGTTTTTTCCAGCTACCCTCGAGCTTTCTGTAGCTGCTTTTCTGGTTACCCTGTTGCTGGGTGTGCCCGCTGGCATTCTGGCTGCTCTCCAACAAAACAGGGCCACCGATGTGGCGGTGCGCGTGCTGGCTTTGATTGGCGGAGCCACGCCGGTTTTTTTCCTGGCCGTATTGCTGCAGTATGTGCTGGCCCGCCAACTCGACCTGCTGCCGGTGCAGGGGCGGCTGGACGGTTTTTCCATTCCCCCACCGCGGGTAACGGGGCTGGTGGGGCTCGATGCCTTGCTGGCCCACGATTGGTCGGTTTTTGTAGACTCCCTACGTCACCTAGTTCTGCCAGCTTTTGTCTTGGGCTCCTTCTCGGCAGCGGTGCTGGCCCGCATGACCCGCGCGACCATGCTCGAGGTGCTCGCACAAGACTACATCCGTACCGCCCGGGCCAAAGGGGTAGGGCCTCGAGCAGTGATCCTGCGCCATGCCCTAAAGAATGCCTCCCTGCCCATCCTGACCCTTTTGGGAAGCCTGCTAGGGGGGCTGCTCTCCGGGGCAGTGCTCACCGAGACCATCTTTAGCTGGCCAGGCATCGGCCGCTACGTAACCCAGTCGGCCACCAGCCTGGATTTTCCGGCGGTGATGGGGGTAACACTGCTGGTGGGTCTGGTCTATGCCCTTATCAATCTGGTGGTAGACCTGCTTTATGCCTTCCTCGACCCGAGGATTCGCTACGCCTGAACCATGTCTCCTGCAATCAAAAACCCCTCCCTACGCCCACTTAGGCGCTTCATGCGAAACCCCGGTGGGCTTTTGGGCCTAGGTCTACTGCTTTTGTTGATGGCGGTGGCCCTCCTGGCCCCGGTTATTGCTCCCGATCCCATCCAGCAAAACATCGCCCAGCGCCTCCAGCCCCCCTCAGCTGAACACTGGCTGGGCACCGACCAGCTCGGGCGGGATGTGTGGGCCCGGGTGGCCCATGGAGCGGGTATCTCGCTGCGGGTGGGGTTTGGGGTGGTCTTGCTGGCGGTGTTGCTGGGGGTAACAGTCGGCCTGTTGGCGGGCACCCTGGGTGGGGCCTGGGATAACCTGCTGATGCGCCTGACCGACATCTTTTTTGCCTTTCCCTCCCTGATTCTGGCCATGGCTATCGCGGCAGCGCTGGGGCCCAACCTCAACAACACCATTATTGCCGTGGCCCTGGTGAGCTGGCCCATCTATGCGCGGCTGGTGCGGGCCAACGTGCTGGCTTTGCGCGAGCGGGAGTTTGTGGAGGCGGCCCGGGCTTTAGGGGCCTCGAGGATCCGGCTCATGCTGCGCCACCTGTTACCCAATACCCTTACGCCCATTTTTGTCCAGGCTAGCTTCGACGTGGGCGGGGCCATCCTGACTGCGGCTGGGTTGTCCTTCATCGGGTTTGGGGCCCAACCCCCCACCCCCGAGTGGGGAGCCATGGTCTCCGAAACCCGTAGCTACATCGCCGAGGCCATCTGGGCCCCCACTGCACCGGCCATGGGCATTTTGCTTACCGTGCTGGCTTTCAACCTGCTGGGCGATGCGCTGCGCGACGTGTTAGACCCTAGGGCCAGGGACTAAAGGGCTAGAGCCCACCACAACCCAGGGGAAGCCTGGGGGTTTGTGTTACGTGCCACTCTCCTGAGGAAAGCTGCTGGGCCTGATAGTAGATGTGACCCGGGTTTTGCTGGTCCCCTGAGGCTAGGGCCACCTCGAGGGCCACGCACTGCTCAGGGCTGGCCCGCAGCGTGTAGACCTGGCCCCGCTGGGGTATCTCTGCCAGGGTAAAGCCGTCGCTCAGGCTGACCCACTGGTGTAGCCGGATTTCTACCCGACAGCCCTCGGTGCCTAAGGGTTGCAGGGCCGTGACCTGGCCCGTAGCCGTGTAGCTTAGGTAGGGCACAGATTTCTCGGCGTGAGCCCGCTGGTGCAGCCACCAGCTACCCAACGCCAGTAGCGCCAGGACAGCAATACCCCCCAGCTTCCAGCTTGTGGACAAGGTCACGCTTCCATCAAACCGTACCGAGGCGCAAAAAAAGTGTGTACGGGTTAAAGCCAGGCTTCATCTCCAGGGGCCAGCAGGACAACCCCATTCAATACGAGGGTTGATATTCCCCCCACTCCTCCCGCAGCACACCGCAGATCTCTCCCAGGGTGGCTAGGCGGCGGAAACTTTCCAGGATGTAGGGCATCAAGTTTTCCCGACCCCTAGCAGCCTGACGCAGGGCCTCGAGGGCGTTTTGCACCGACTGCCCATCGCGCTTGGCCCGGAAGGCTTGAATCTGGGCTTTGCGCCGTTGGGCCAGCTCGTCGCTGATGCGCTGGACGGGTGTCGGTTCGTTGAGGGGGGAGTGCGGGTTGTTGAAGCGGTTGACCCCCACGATAATCCGCTTGCCGCTTTCCACCTGGCGCTGGAACTCCCAGGCCGACTCCTCGATCTCCTTCTGGAAAAAGCCAGCCTCCACCGCGGCTACCGCGCCGCCCAGCTTGGCAATCTGATCCAGATAATCCTGCGCCTCGGCCTCGAGCTTATCGGTCAGGTGTTCCACATAGAAACTGCCTCCCAGAGGGTCGATGGCCTGGGTAATGCCCGACTCATAGGCCAGAATCTGCTGGGTACGCAGGGCCAGCAGGGCGCTTTTCTCGGTGGGGAGGCCCAGGGCCTCGTCGTAGGCGTTGGTGTGCAGGCTCTGGGTGCCGCCCAGCACCGCAGCCAGGGCCTGGTAGGCCGTGCGCACCACGTTGTTGAGGGGCTCCTGGGCGGTGAGGGTGGAACCGCCAGTCTGGGTGTGGAAGCGCAGCATCCAGCTTTTAGGGTCGCGGGCCTTGAACTCGTGGCGCATGATGCGGGCCCACATACGGCGGGCCGCACGGAACTTGGCCGCTTCTTCCAGAATGTCGTTGTGGGCGGCAAAGAAAAAGGAAAGGCGCGGGGCAAAAACATCCACATCCAAGCCAGCCTCGATGGCCGCCCGCACGTAGGCGATGCCGTTGGCTAGGGTAAAGGCAATTTCCTGGGCCGCAGTCGAGCCCGCTTCGCGAATATGGTAGCCGGAGATGCTAATGGTATTCCAGCGGGGCACTTTCTCCGCACAAAAGGCGAACACATCGGTAATAAGCCGCATGGAGGGGCCTGGGGGGAAGATATAGGTACCACGGGCGATGTACTCCTTGAGAATATCGTTCTGGATGGTTCCCCCCACCTTGTCCCAGCTCACCCCCTGCTCTTCGGCCACCAACAGGTACAAAGCCAGCAACATGTTGGCTGGGGCGTTAATGGTCATGCTGGTCGTAACCCGGTCGAGAGGAATGCCCTCCAGCAAGGTGCGCATGTCCTCGAGGCTGGCGATGGAAACCCCAACCTTGCCCACCTCGCCCACACTCAGGGGGTGGTCGGGATCCAGCCCTAGCTGGGTGGGCAGATCGAAGGCTACCGAAAGCCCGGTCTGGCCTTGCGAGAGCAGGTAGCGGTAGCGAGCATTCGACTCCTCGGCGCTGCTAAAACCCGCGTATTGGCGCATGGTCCAAGGGCGCTCGGTATACATTCGAGGGTAGACCCCCCGGGTAAAGGGGTACTCCCCAGGGCGGCCCAAGCGTTCCTGGTAGCCCTCGGGCAGCGATTCAAAAAGAGCTTCAGCCACGGCCTGCATACACCCTCCTCAGAAGATCAGGTACAGCAACACCAACACCAGCGCGGCCACCCCAAAGATAAGCAGCAGAGGAGGTAGCAGAAGAGAGTAGGCCGCAATCACCAGGGCAACAAAATCCTTCCAGTCTGGCTTTATTTCGCCAGAAGATGGTTTGGGGTCTTGCATGCTTTAGATTGTAGCTCTTCGATAACCCCTGGCCTAGTCCTGTAAAATGGGGTTTCTGTGGGCTCTATTCTTCCATAGTTCCTGATTCACACCTGACACCGTGTGCTTTTTGCGCGTATACTAGTCCCAGTGTTTAGCGGCCCAAGCCAACAGGAGGATTCAGCGTGAAGGCCCGTGCAATTGTGGTGACTTCGGGAAAAGGTGGCGTAGGGAAGACCACCACTACAGCCAATGTGGGAGCAGCATTAGCTAAGTTGGGCGAGAAAGTGGCCGTGGTGGACGTGGACGTGGGGTTGCGCAACCTGGATGTGGTGATGGGCCTCGAGGGCCGGGTGGTCTACGACCTGATCGACGTGATCGAGGGCAAGTGCAAGCTGCGCCAGGCCCTCATCCGCGACAAGCGCATCGAAGGGCTGGCTTTGCTGGCGGCCTCACAGACCCGGGACAAGGAGGCCCTGGATGCGGAAAAGTTTCGTCAGATCGTGAAGGCCTTGCTGGAAGAAGAGGGCTTCGACCGGGTCTTGATCGACTCACCCGCGGGCATCGAGAAAGGCTTCCAGACTGCGGCTACGCCAGCCGAGGGGGCTTTGGTGGTGGTAAACCCGGAGGTCTCGAGCGTGCGCGATGCCGACCGGATCATCGGGATGTTGGAAGCCCGGGAGATTCGGGAAAACTATCTGGTCATCAACCGCCTGCGCCCCAAGATGGTACAGCGGGGCGACATGCTCTCGGTAGAGGACGTGGTAGAGATTCTAGGCATCAAGCCTATCGGCATCGTACCCGAAGACGAAGCTGTGCTGATTGCCTCCAACCAGGGCGAACCTCTCGTGCTCAAAAACGGCTCGGCAGCAGGCAAGGCTTTCCTCGAAATTGCCCAGCGGGTGCGGGGCGAGGAAGTGCCCTTCGCCCCTCTGAGCGACTCCCCCGGGTTTCTGGGCACGCTGCGCCGGCTTTTTGGGGGTAGGTGATGTGGCCCTGGCAACGCAAAAGCAAAGACACCCTAAAAGAACGCTTGAAGCTGGTGCTGGCCTACGACCGTGCCCAGCTTAGCCCGGGCCTGGTGGAGCAGCTTAAACAGGATTTGTTGGCGGTGCTGAAACGCTATTTCCCTGACGAAGAAAACATCTCTGTTCAAGTGGAAACCATGGACGACAAAATGAAGCTTCAGGCCGATGTGCCTATTCACAAGTAGGCAAGGCTTTACGTCGCGCCTTTGCGCACCAACCACCTGAATAGTGCCAGGAAGCGGAGGTCCTGCTCGAGCAGCCACTCAGGGTGGAACTGCACCCCTACCCCAAGACCCTCCTGCGATTCCATCGCTTCCACCATCCCGTCCACGGCCCAGGCCACTGCCTGCCAGCCGCGAGGTACCTGGCGCACCCCCTGCCGGTGAAAGCTATTGACCTGTGTGGGGTACTGTAGGGTGGCCCCAAGCCAGCTTTCGGCGGCCCACTTCAGGGGGTGGGTGGGGTGATGTGGCGCTTCGGTCTGGTCATGCTGCACCGTGCCAGGCTCTAGGAGTTCTACCGGAGGTCCTCCTTCGGCTTCGACCAGGGTCTGGAAACCCCGGCAGATGCCCAGCAGCGGCAGGCCAGCGGCCCGCGCGGCCTGGATGAGCGCCACCTCGTAGTCGTAGCGGGGGGGGTTGGTCTCCCGCAGGCTGGGGCGGGCTCCCTGGGCGAAGAAGGTGGCCCGATTCCCACCCCCACCGCTCAGCAGAAGCCCGTCCAGGCCCTCCAGCACAGCCCAGGGTT
This sequence comes from Meiothermus rufus DSM 22234, assembly GCF_000423425.1. Taxonomy (GTDB): domain Bacteria; phylum Deinococcota; class Deinococci; order Deinococcales; family Thermaceae; genus Meiothermus; species Meiothermus rufus. The sequence goes on from NZ_AUHY01000011.1 coordinate 62,317, forward strand.
CGGCGGCATACTCGGGGTGGGTGGGCAGCAGCACCGGCACCCCCCCGGCTTCCCGCACGGCTCGGGTGTACTGCGCGGTCAGGCGGTAGTGCACCTCGAGGGCCTGGGAGGACGCGGGCTCGAGGCCGGTGTGCACAGTGATACCGATAAAGCGCCTCATGAACTGGAAGCCAGCAAATGGCAGGCGGCCTGGTGGCTTGGGCTGAGGGCCACCCAGGGCGGGGCCTCTTCCTCGCAAATCCGACCTAAGTACACTCACGATAGACTTTTACAGTGGGAAACTTTCGGTACATTGAGTTGAGCCAAGAAGAGGATGAACAACTGCGGGCTATCGAGCAAAGCCCCCACATGAACAAGAAGGTGAGGCTGCGCAGTCAGATGATTCGGTTGTCGAACCAGCGTTGGGAGATGAGCCGGATTGCCGGGTATGTCGGATGCCACGTGCGGACGGTTGGCGCAGCGCTGAATGCCTGGGTAAGCCGGAAGTTCGAGGGACTGGCGGATCGTCCCCAGAAAGGCAATCGGCGCAAACTCCACGCAGAGGCCTTGCAGTTTATGCGGGATAAG
>NZ_AUHY01000012.1 GCF_000423425.1 Meiothermus rufus DSM 22234
AGAAGCGGTACTGGCTTTTCTTGAGAAGCAGGCCCAACAAGCCAGCCAGCAAAACAAGCTCACGGTCATGGTGCTGGACAATGCCAGCTTCCACAAAGCCAAGCTGATCCAGGCTCGGCTGGCAACCTGGCAAGCGCAAAACCTCTATCTACGCTTCTTGCCTCCCTACAGCCCTCAGCTCAACCTCATCGAGACCTTTTGGAGAAAGCTCAAAGCCTACCTTCTGCCCCGCCGCCATTACGCTAGCCTCTCCCACCTCAAGCAAGCCCTGTTGCAAGCCTTGGACCTACTGGGGGCTGTGGAGGTAAAAATCTAATGGGGAAATACTTAGCACACAGAAGAATGTCCAGTCAACTGCAACTGCGTAACTCCTATTTTGGTTTGAATGACTATCTTTTTGAATCCGGTATAAGTGACTGCCTCGGCCTTTCTCGCTGCGTCCAAATTGCGCAATAGGCTGGCAGGAACCTGGCAGCTTGTCGATAAAGCTAAAGCCGGCTTCAGGCTGGACAAATCGTCAAGGCTGCGTGTCCCACGCACCTCACCCGACTGGAGCGCAAGCACGCGGCGGGACCGCAGGTCGAGTGTAAGCAGGGCAGCTTTGCCCGCCAGCAAGTCGGTGAAGATGAAATCGTAGTTGTCCGGGCTGGGGTTGATGATCTGGATCAGACCGGCCATGACCAGCGGGTTCTGCTGTGTGGCCAGGCTGGCAATGCCAAGGGTATCGTCTCGAAATGCCAGGACGAAGAAACGGTAGGGGTCGTTGGTGAACACCCCGAGCGCAACCAGTTTGTCCAGGCCCCCGTACAGCTTGGAGCCCGCCGTCTGAGACCAGTCCACCAAGTACCCCTGCTGTGCCAGGACGTTTACAGCCCCCGCGACCTTTGGGTTGGCCTGGCGATCTGGGCCAGTCGCCGGGTATGGCTCTCGTTCAGCGGGATGGGCCTGGGCGGCTCGGGGGAGCTACATGACGATAGCAAGGACGAACCCGCGGCGAGCAATGCAAACCTTACAAATTCACGGCGCCTCATATGGTCAGGGTACCTCAACGCTGGAGGCGACAAAAACTTATGCAAATGCCGAGAGGATAACCGAACACCGCTAACACTTGCTTTACCGGCTTCTCACCCCAGCCCAATCCTGGCCCCTGTGCTTTGAGCAAAGGTTCACTCGAGGCCACCCTCTCACCGCTAGCGGCTAAGATAGGGGTATGAAACCATGGTTGAGCCTGGCCGTACTAGCCCTGGTTAGCTGTATTCCTGAGCCGAACCCGCAAGCCTACCAGGTCAGCGAGGTTCAGCTTCTGTTTGCTGAAAACACCGAGCGCTGGACCTACTTCTACGGCGAGCCTCAGGTGATCTGGCTGGGTGAGCGCCGCCTGGCCTTAAGCCAGGGTAAAAGCGAAAGCCCCCTAGCCCTCCCCGAGGCTTTGCTGGTCGAGGGGCAGGGCTTCTACCGTGAGATTGGCCCGGCTTTACCGCGGGTGGCCCAGACCACCCGCACCTTCCCTGGTTTTCAGTGGGTGGTTCGCAGCCAGCAGGCTATCCAAAAGGCCTGGGTCTTCGATGGGGGATGGGCTGACCTAGGCGGCCCCTTTGACCCCAACCGCACCCAGCAGACCACCCCACGCCCGGGAAGCCCCCGCCTGGCCGCTCTATCTGAGGCCGAAAACCGGGTGGTGTTGCAAGAAATCCTGAGCCGGCGAGCAGGCCGCCCAGTGGTAGTGTATGCGCTCGAGCCCCCCCTCCCCCCACAGCGCTTTGAACCAAGCCCCAGCCAGTACCGCTTGGCCGCGATAGCCGTGCAATATGGCCTCGAAACGGAGTTAGCCCTAATGCCCCCCAACCCCCAGCCCACCCCTCGCATCCTGGGCCAGGGCGCCCAGTCGGCCTACACTGCCCCCACCCCTGCGGCTTACCTAGCCCGCGACCCCAACCAGCTTCTGAGCCTGTGGCGTCTTGCCACTGGCTTGCAGCTGCCCCCACCCCCCACCCCCAGCGTTGACTTCAACCAGTCGCGGGTGGTGGCCTTCTTCTGGGGCCAAAAACCCACCGGTGGCTACGGCCTCCAACTGGTGAGCAGCCAGCTCGTAGGCGACACCCTGCGGGTCACACTGCGGCTGACCAGCCCCCCTGCTGGGGCTATCGTAACCCAGGCCCTGACCAGCCCTTTCCTACTCTTGGAGGTGCCGGGCCGCTTCAACCGGGTAGAGTTCACCGACACCAGCGGGCGGCTTCTGGCCAGCGCAGGCCCTTAACTAGGCGGTTCGTTCCCTGCGGCCCCGGAAGATCAGGCGAAAGGGCACCTCGAGCAGGTCTAGGTCCTGGCCGATGCGGTTGCGTAGGTAGTTCTCAAAGGCCCGGGTTATAAACTCGGGGTAGTTGCAGAAAATCACAAAGGTGGGCGGGGCCACCTCGGGCTGGGTCATAAAGAAAAGCTTGAGGGGCTTACCCTTGAAGTTGGGCAACTGGGTCTGGATGGTCCAGAGCGAAAGCCAGCGGTTGAGTTCGGCCGTCTCGAAGCGTATCCGGGCCTTCTGGTAAAGCCGTGCTGCCTCCGAGAGCAGCTTATGCAGGTTCTGCTTGGTCACCGAAGAAACATACACGATGGGCAGGTGCTGGATATGCGAGAGCTTGAGGGCCAGCTCGGCCCGCACCCGCTTGGCCTCTTCCTTGCTCTGGATCAGGTCCCACTTGGTGATGGTCACGATCACCGGCTTGCCCGCCTCCAGGGCCTCGTTGGCCAGCTTTAGCTCGTGGTCGCCCAGCTCGCGGGGGTCTACTACCAACAAGACCACATCGGCATCCAGAATGGCCTGATGGGCCCGTCCAATGGCCTGTTCTTCAACCCCGGTCTCGGGGCGTTTGCGGATGCCCGCCGTGTCGACCAGCAAGAACTTGCTCCCCCCGTAGTCGAACTCCACGTCGATGGTATCGCGGGTGGTGCCGGGAATTTCCGAGACGATGACCCGCTCCTCGCCCAGGATGGCATTCAGCAGGCTGGACTTGCCCGCGTTGGGCCGCCCCACAATGGCCAGACGGATGGGCACCACCTCGGGTTCGCTCTCGCCCTGGCGAATGGGTAGCATGGCCCAGATGCGCTCGAGCAGCTCGTCGAAGCCCCGCCCGTGGGCTGCACTGGTCGGGACGGGCTCGCCAAACCCCAGGGCGTAAAAATCGCCCAGATAGGCCTCGTGTTTGGGGTCGTCGATCTTGGTAGCTACCAGCAGCACCGGCTTGCCCTGCCGGCGTAAGAAATCGGCCACCTCGAGGTCGGCGGTGGCGATATCGCTACGGCCATCCACCGCAAACAGCACCAGGTCGGCATCCTGAATGGCCCGTTCCACTTTTTGTTTGATCTTCTTTTCCCACACATCACCCGACCACAGGCCGCCGGTATCCACCAGCTTGAAGCGGCCCTGCTCGCTTTCCACCATGCCCTCTTTGAGGTCGCGGGTGACCCCCGGCACATCGGCCACCACCGCGAACTGGCTCCCCACCCACCCCGCACTCTCGGGTGCCGCGCGCAGACCCAGCAGCCGGTTGAACAAGCTCGACTTGCCCACATTAGGGCGGCCCACTATCACCACTCGATACATGCCTTCCTCTCCAATACGCCTAGGAGTCCTCCAGGGTTGAACGCCAAAACAGCATCTTTGATGTTACCATGCGCTTTCATGAGGGTCTGCTTGTTGGTCGGTATGGGCCGCGGCCTTGGGCTGAGCCTGGCCCAACGCTTCGGTCGCGAGGGGTTCCGCTTGGCTTTGCTAGCCCGTAGCCAAGCGCAGCTACAAAACTACAGTGGGGCTCTGGAACTCGACGGGTACACCGCCCGGGCTTTCTGCGCTGATGCCGCCCATCCAACCCAGCTTATCTCGGCCATCCGGGAGGCCTTCCGCCAGCTTGGCCCCATCGAGGTGCTAATCTATAACGCCTATTCAGGCCAAGATGGCCCGGCCTCCACCCTGAGCCCGGAAGCCCTGGAAGCAACCCTTAGGGTCAACCTGTACGGCGCTTTGGTGGCAGCCCAGCAGGTGATTCCCAGCATGCGCGCCCGGCGGAAGGGAACCCTGCTCTTCACCGGGGACGGCCTAGCTCTAAACCCCCAACCCCACCAGGCGGCCCTCTCGATTGGCAAAGCCTCGCTGCGGGCCTTGGTAGGCTCGCTGAGCAAAGAGCTCTACCACGAGGACATCCATGTCGCTACCGTGACCATCGCAGGGCAGGTCAAACGCCATACCCCCTTCGACCCCGACCTGATCGCCGAAAAGTTCTGGGAGCTACACACTCAACCACCGGGCCACTGGAAGACCGAGGTGGTCTACCAAGGATAAAAGCCCTCCAGTCCCGATCCCCCTAAAAATAGGCGGCTAAACGCAGTCCATCTGACCGAACAACCTATACTTTTCGGTGTGAGTTCTGCGCCCAATGCCCTGACCCACCTGGTGGAATCGGCATCATTCAACCGCTTGGTGACAGGCGTAATCCTGTTCGCTGGGTTGCTGGTGGGCCTCGAGACCTACCCACCCCTGATGGAGCGCTACGGCCCCACCCTTCACCTTTTCAACAACCTCGTGCTGGCCATTTTTGCCCTCGAGGTGGTGCTGCGCATGGGGGCCCTCTGGCCCCGCCCACTGCACTATTTTCGTAGTGGCTGGAACGTTTTCGACTTTCTGATTGTGCTGGGCAGTCTGCTACCGGGGCTGGGGGCCTATGCTCCAGCCATGCGGCTGTTGCGCTTGCTTAGGGTGCTGCGCCTGATCCGCACCCTGCCCGACCTTCAGATTATTCTGGGTGCCCTGCTGCGCAGCATCCCCTCCATCGGCTACGTGCTGTTGCTTATGCTGTTGCTGCTGTATGTCTACGCGGTGGCCGGGGTGTTCTTGTTTGGCCCCAATGACCCCTTCCACTTCGGCAACCTGCACACCGCCCTGCTGACCCTGTTCAGCATCCTGACCCTGGAAGGCTGGGTGGATGTGCTGCGCATTCAGTATTTCGGCTGCGACCGCTTCGAACTGCCCGACCCCGCCCTGTGCAGCCAGCCCCAGGCCCAGCCCCTGCTGGCGGTGGGGTACATGGTCTCGTTTGTGCTGCTGGGCACGCTGGTTTTCCTGAATCTGCTGGTGGGCATTGTGGTGAACAGCATGGACGAGATGCGCAAAAGCCTGCAGGCTGCCCAAAACCCGCACGCTAGCGAGATGGAGCAGAAGCTGCAAGAGGCTCAGGCCAGGCTGAATGAGGCGCTGCGCTTGCTCCAATCGCTGGAACCTAAGCGCTAGGCACTTCCCATACCCACCTCGTCACCGCCTGGGGAGGGTGGTCCGGCTCCCTCGAGGCCCTCTCCCGACACACGCACGGCGAAACCCGACAGCCACAGGGCCTGCTGGAGCGCCGCCTGAGCCCCGGCTCCCCCCGCCAGCACCTGCTCGGCCAGGCTCCGCGGGTCGTCGGCAGGGGGCTTGTTGCCCGGCCCGCCGCACGAGCCCAGCAGAGCCCAAAGAACGGCCACGAACATCCACCGAGCGACTCCGTGAGGTTTGCCTCCCATACTCATTCCCCGCCTCGAGGCCACCCCACGTCCCGCTGCTACTCCCGGTAATAGACGTCGAGCGTTCCATCAGGAAGCAGCATCACCAGCCGAACGTCGCCCACGTAGGGATCCTTCTCGACCCTCCACGGGAACGACCTGGGGCGGCCAGCCTTGGGGGCGATCGTCAACCGGTTCGCCTCGGCAGTAAACATTCCTTCCTCACCTCACTAGGACGTTCTGCTGCAGGCTCCCCGTATTTCGCGACGTGAACACGAACTCGTACGAGCCATCTGGCTTGAAGTGATAGCGCTTCCTCGAGGTGAAGGCGGGCCCGGTATCGTCCTGAACCCACACGCCCAATAGAGCCGTAGCCATCACCGACCTCCCCGAGGGGCTCGTCACAGGTCTGGCGTCTTTCCTGGAGGCCGGAAACTCCAAACGGGCCCGGTGGTGCCCTTCGAGCCCTCCACCTGCGCTCGAGCGGGCGCAGGGTCGAGAAGCGCTCCGCCCACGATAGACAACCCGATAAGCAGGAACCGCCAGACGTGCCGGTGGTCAAGCATGAGGTAAGGGTACGAAAGGGTGGATGACCGGAGGATGACCCGTCAAGGCTGGGGGTACCAGGCTCAGAAGGGCCCCTCCTGAGGATTCCAGGCCAGACCGCCCTCGAACCCCCGGCCGTCGGCGCCTGTGATAGCTCCATGGAGTACAATAGCCCTATCGGCTTATGGACAAGGGCTCGAGTCCAGGCTCCTTGGTGCCCTCCAGGGTGAGCGAGCGCTTCAAGCCCATACTCGCCCGGTGGGCGGGGCTGGCTTTGGGCCTGTGGGGAGAGGCGGGCATCGGCAAGAGCTATACCGCGCGCGAGTTGCTGCAACAGACACCCTGCCGCAGCTTCAGCCTGCACGCTACTGTCTCGCTACCTGCCCTGGTGCAGCAGCTAGGGGAACCTCCCCACACCGCCCCGTTCCCGTTGTGGGCCCAGACGCTGCTGGAACGCCTTGGGTGCGGTGAGCCCTTGGGAAGCGAGAAGGCGGCCTCGGCCCTGAGCGCCCTGCTGGCGGCGCTGGCTCCGGTGATTTTGCACCTGGAGGACCTGCATGAGGCCCCCGCCGAGCGCCTCGAGCTTGTGCGGGAGCTGGCCCGCATGGTCTCGCGCACCAGGGGAACGGCCCTGCTGGTGACGAGCCGGGTCCTGCCACCCGAGCCCTTCCAGGCTTTGCGCATAGAACCCCTGTCCTTCGAGACTTCGAGAAGCCTGCTCGAGGCCGAACTGAGATCGGGCCTTCCCAAGGAAGCCGTCACGTGGATCTACGAGCAAGCCCAGGGAAATCCGCTATTCACCCTGGAGTACCTCCGCCATCTGGCCCGCCAGGGGTTTTTGTGGAATGACGGTAGCTGCTGGCACTGGCGCGCACCCCTCAAGGGCGAAACGCCGCTGACGGTGGAGGCCCTCATCGAACAGGCCTTGAAGGAGGCGGCCAGGGGCGGCCTCGAGGCCATCATTGCGGCCAAGGCCGTGCTGCCTTTGGGGGTTGAAGAGGCCTTCTGGGCCCAGGTCGCGGGGGTTTCGCCGGAGACCCTGGAGCGCGAGAAGGGCCGCCTCGAAGCAGCCGGCGTGCTGCGAAACGGGGAGTTTGTCCACCCGCTCTACCGCGAGGTCAGCCTGCACCTCCTGCCCCCGCCGCACCGCCAGGAGCTGGCCCGCAGGGCGCTCGAGGCCCTGCAACCCCACGACCCCGAGGGGGCGGCCGCGTACATCGAGGAGGCGGGGCTGGAAAGGGAGGAGGCGCTGGAGCTGCTGGGCCGGGCCGCCGAGCACGCGCGGCAGGCCGGGAATGAGGTCCAGGCGGCGCGCTGGGGGGCGCGGGCAGCGGGCTATGCGCGGGGCGAGGAGCAGGGGCGGATGGCCCTGGAAGCCGCCCAGGTGCTTCAGCACCACGACCTCCCCGAGGCCGCCCGCCTGGTCCGGCTGGCCCTGCCGACCCCGGCGGCCACGGCCGAGACGGTGCGCTTCTACGCCCACCTGCTGGCGCGGCAGGGGCACCCCCCCGACCTCGAGGCCCTGCTCGAGGGCCTCCCCCCCAAGCTGCGCGAGGCGGTAGATCTCCCCTCGTTGGCCGTCACCACCTACAACATCGCCGGAAACAACGCCAAGGCCCTCGAGGTCTGGCTGGCCCACCCGCGGCTGCACGCCGACCCCTCGCCCGATCTCCTGCGCGCGGCGGCGGCTTCGGCGTTGGCGACGGGCCAGATGGAGATGGCCGAGTCCCTGACGGCCCGGGGCATCGCCACCGCGGACCCGGCCCTGCGCTGCGAGTTCTTGTCCATCCAGGCCCTGACCCACTACCACCGGGGGGAGTATGCGGCGGCCGAGGCCACCCTGGCGCAGGCCCTGGAGATCCTCGGCACCCTCGACGCGCCGCGCCTGCGGGGCACCGTGCTGGTCAACCGGGCGGCTTTCCTGCGGATGCTGGGGCGTTACGACGAGATGGGCCGCTGCCTCGAGGAGGCCCTGCAGATCCGGCGCCAGGCCGGCGACGCCAAGGCCTACGCCTTCGCCCTGGCCGCCCTGGCCGAGCTTTTGGTCGAGCAGGGGCGCTACGGGGCGGCCGAGGAGGCCGTGCTCGAGGCCATCGCTACGCTCGAGCTCTACGGCCCCAGCCGCTTCCTGGCCAACGCGCACTCCATCGCGAGCCTGCTGTACCGTTCCCAGGACACCCCCATCGCCCGGCTCCTCGCCCTCAAGCACGCCGACCTCGCGCTGGGCTACGCCCGCCAGCTCGGCAGCCCCCGGGTGGTGCGGGAGCTGCTCTTCGACGCCTCGCTCGCCAGCACCGGCGCCGGCCAGCCCGAGCGGGGGCTGGCCCTGGCCGCCGAAGCCGAAGGGCTGGCCGGGGCGGCGGGGGACTCGCCCCACGACAACTTCCGCACCCGCTGGGCTAAGGGCCTGGCCCTGGAAGCCCTGGGCGAGCGCGGCGCGGCCGTACAGGCCCTGCGCGAGGCCCTCGAGGGGGCGGGCCAGCTCGACGTGGCGATCGACGAGCACAAGCTCGGCCTCGAGCTCGACCGGCTCACCGGCGACGTGGAGAGCGCCCGCCGGCGGCTGGGGTGGTTCGAGGGGCACGGCCTCACGAACGGGGCCAACCTGGCCCGCCGCTACTTCCCCCAGCTCGCCGAGGCCGCCCCCGAGACCCCGCCCGCCGCCCTGCGCCTGGAGTTGCTGGGATCGATGCAGTTCGCCGGAGCGCCCGTGCGCGGCCATAAGCGCCAGGAGCTGCTGGCGCTCTTGCTCGAGGCCCGCGTCGCCGGGCGGGGCGAGGTGGGCAGGCTCGAGCTCCTCGACGCGCTCTACCCCAGCGAGGATGAGGAGAGAGCCGCCTCTGCGCTCAAGGAGCTGATCCACAGCGTGCGCTCGCGCTGGGGGGCTTCGGTGGTCGTCACCACCCCTACCGGCTACGCCCTGGGGGCCACGGTCGGCTCCGACCTGGAGGAGTTCTTGCGCACCGGCGACACCCGGCTGTGGCGCGGGGCCTACCTCGAGGGCCTCGCCTCCTTCAACGAGACCGTGCGCGAGTCGGCCCACCTGGCCCTGCGCGCGCGGGCCGGGGCGCTGCTGGAGGCCGACCCCAAGGAAGCGGCCCGCCTGGGGCGCCTGCTGCTCGAGGCCGACCCCTACGACCTCGAGGCGCTGAGGCTCACGCTCGAGGCCCTGCGTCGCACGGGGAACCACCGGAGCCTGAACCGGCTGTACGAGGAAGCCAGGGCGAGGGTGCTCGAGGTCGGGGAGGCCTTGCCGGAGCGCTGGCCGGACTTCCTCACCCCGGCTTGAGCAGGTTCCGGCAAAACCTGCCCCATTTATGACCACGATCTGACCGGTCCGGTGACACCCTGGTGCAGAGGGGGTGGAGGAGCAGGGGTTTTTACCGCATTTGCCTGCGCTGCGGCGGTGGGGCGTGCCTGCCCCCCTGCCAACACGCCCGGCGGGGGCAGCGTCACGGAGGGAAACTCGCCACGCCCAGCTTCAAGGAGGCAATATGTCCAGGTTGTGGTTTCTAGTCCTTGGCTTCCTGTTAATCCTGGCCCTCACCGCTTGTCCTAGCGGGGGAGGTTCGACGCCTACTCTAAAGGTCACCCCGCCCTCGGCTACCGTCACCGCCGGGGGGGCGGCCATCCCCTTCTCCGCGACCCTGACGGGGGCCTCGGGGACCATCCATTGGAGCCTGAGCCCTGCCAGCGGGAGCGGAACCCTATCCGCCAGTAGCGGCCCCACCGTGCAATACACCCCGCCTGCCAGTGTGAGCGCTCAGACCAGCGTTACCCTGGCCGCCACCTCGGGTAGCCTTAGCGCCTCGGCAAGCATCACCATCAACCCCGCCCCCGGCCCGGCCTTTAGCGTGGTGGAGACCATCGCAGGCCAGACCGGGGTGCGTGGTGGTGCCGACGGCCCTGGCGCTTCGGCCACCTTCAACTACCCCTACGGGGTGGCGGTCACCAAGGCTGCCGGAGCCACCGGCAACGAGGTGATCGTGTACATCGCGGGCCTCAACGACAGCATCCGCTATGCCCAGGTGGGCTACGCAGGCAACCCGGTGGGCACGGCTATCGGAAAGGGTACGAGCGGTAGCGTAGACGGCGACGCCAACACCGCCCTGGTGCGAGCCCCAAAAGGCATTGCCATCGGCTACGATTCGCCCGCCTACGAAGCCTACGCCTACTGGACCGAAGACGACTCTTGTGTAGTGCGCAAGCTCACCGCCTACCCGCTTAACGGGAACCGCAAAGCCGTCACGGTGGCGGGCAAAGCCTATACCTGCGGAGCTGCCGATGGCACGGGGGCGGCAGCCCGGTTCAACCGACCTCGAGGTGTCGTGGTCAACACCCGCACCGGCGAGGTCTTCGTGGCGGACACCTCTAACTACACCATCCGGCGCATCTACGGCGACAGCGTGAGCACCATTGCGGGGCTGGCGGGTCAGCCCGGCAGCGCCGATGGCCCCGGTGCCACTGCACGGTTCTCCAACCCTACAGGGCTGGCCCTGAACCGCCAGGGAGACCTCTTGGTAGCCGACGGCTCCAGCGTGCGCAAGATCACCGCCGGGGTGGTGAGCACCCTTGCCGGAAAGCCGGGCGAGCCCGGCTACAAGGACGGCCCCGGCAGCGAGGCCCGCTTCAACGGGGCTTCGGGCATCGCCGTGGACGAGGTAGGCAACGTCTACGTCTCGGAGACCGGCAACCATACCATCCGCAAGATCACCCCGGAGGGCGTGGTGAGCACCGTGGCCGGGGTGGCGGGCGTGACCGGAGCCGACGACGGCAGCCTGAGCGTAGCAACCTTCAACACCCCCACCGGGCTGGCCTACTACAACAAACAGCTCTTCGTAGCCGACACCTACAACCAGACCATCCGCCGTATTCGCTAAAGCCCCCAGCGGCAAAAACCACCCCCCGGTCCGTACATCCAGCTCGCAGGAGGAACCATGCTTGGCTCAAAACTCCGCAGCCTCACAATCATCGCTGCCGCCGGTCTCGCACTGGCCGCAGGCACGACCTATAGCATCGTGGTCAACGGGCAAGTGGCCACCGATAAGGCCATCGTGGTGAACGGCAAGACCTATGTGCCGCTCTCGGTGCTCAAGGAGCTGGGGGTGGCCTACAGCCTCAAGGGCAACACCCTGACCCTCGGCAAGGCCGCCGCCAACCAGACCCCCGGCGGGGCCGAGCAGCGGGCAAGCCTCGAGGGCTGCCTGGGCGAGACCCTCTTCAACGGCGTCTGGCGCTTTAAGGTCACGAAGGTCGAGCCCATCGTGAAGGATGCCGGGACGCCCATCGAGACCCCCGGCTGGGGCGTGACGGTGGAGCTGCGCAGCGGGGCTAAGGCGAACGTCCAGCCGGTCTTCACCGGCGCCCGCGACCAGGGCATCCAGATCGCCTTCGCCGACGCACAGACCCTCACCGCCGACGCCCTGGACGTGCAGAAGCTCACCTACGCCAACCTCCCGCCGGGCGGGGTCGTCACCCACCAGCTCAAGTTCTGGTACGCCTACGACACCCCCAAAGAGCAGATCCGGCCACCCGCCAAGCTGCTGTTCGAGATCAACCCCAAAGGCTTCGAGAACAGCATCCGGGCCAGCGGGGCGGGCTACACCACCCCTACCCCCAGCTTCCGGGTGCGGCTCGACTGCCAGAAGTAGGACCGGCAAAACCCGCCCCATTTATGACCGTCATCTGACCAGCCTGGCGGCAATCTCGAGCAAAGGGGGGTAGACGTGTGGAAGACGATCCGGGGATTTTTTATCGCATCTGCCCACGCTGTGCCCGTGCGGTTGCGATGAGCTCGAGCGAGCGCTACTGCATCAACGACGGCGTGCGCATGCTCGAGGCCTGTCCCGGTTGCGGGGCCCGGATCACCTCGCCCTACGCCCGCTTTTGCGGAAGGTGCGGGCGGGAATTCCGCCTCGAAGCCCGGGCGTTTGAGGACAAGGCAAGGCAAGGAGGATTGGGATGAGGCATTGGTTCGTGAGCGTATTGGTGTTGGCGGGCCTGCTCGGGGCGTGCGGCCCCAGGGACTCGGGCGGCGGTAACTCGGTGGTGATCAAGGCCGCCGAGGGCGGGGTGGTCGAAGCGGGCGGGGCTAAGCTCACGATCCCGCCGGGGGTGCTGAGCCGGGACAGCCGGGTGAGCCTCGAGCTCAAGGCCAAGCCCAGCGAGCCCCAGGACAACCCCCTCAAGGCGGCCGGGCCGCAGGTGGGCCTCGACCTCGGCGGGGCCAGCCTCAACGCCCCGGCCACGCTCGAGCTGCCCACCGACCCCGGCAGCCCCGAGGGCAGCGTGGTGGTGCTGGAGACCGTCGCCGACCCCGAGCCGGACGGCCCCCGCCTGTGGGTGCACGCGGCCACGCCGGTAGGCGCCGGCGCGGCGGGGGTTTCGGGGCAGACGGTGCCCGCCAAGGTGGCCTACGCGGTGCGCCGGGTGGGGCTGTACACCGCCTACGTGGTGCCCAAGCCCAAGCCCCAGGAGGGGGGCGTGCGCTCGCTGCAGGTGCCCTTCTACTACCAGGCGGGCCTGCCGTGGTGCACCCCGACCTCGCTTTCGATGGTGATCAACTACCACCGGCCGCAGCCGGCCCTGGCCGCCAACCCCAAGTCCCCCGGGGGCTTCGCCAGCAACTACGGCCTGGCCAGCCTGATCAAGCAGTCGCCCAGCAGCGGCGCGGGCGCGGGGAGCATCCTCAAGGCCGCCGGGATCCCCGAGAGCGCTTACAGCTACCTGCGCTGGGACGCCGAGCTCATCCCCAGCGACAACACCTCCGGCGGCTCCAACGCCTTCACCGCCTACGTCGCCATCGCGACCACCGGCTTCTTCGGCCTCTTCCCGGCCAAGCCGGTGTGGACCGCCTCCGACCGCCTGTGGCACGCCTTCGTCCTCACCGGGGTGACCGCCGACGGCGTCTACATCGCCGACTCCAACGCCCGCCCCAACAGCGACTGGAATGGCACCCACCCCTCCATGACCTGGAAGGCCTTCCGCGAAGCCAACTGCACGCTCAAAGACCCGAGCGATCCCTCCAAGGGCTGTGCCGACTCGGGCGACGCGGCCCAGCCCGACCTCTACACCCTGATCTTCTACAGTGCCCCCAAGCCCGAGAGCGAGCGGCGCGGCTCCATCGAGCTCTCCCACGGTGACACCCTCTACTTCGGCGGCGTGGGCATCCCCTACCCGGCCTCACTCATCTTCCGCAACCCGAGCGGCCAGGAGATCTCGCGCTGGAAGTGGGACGGAACCTACCCCAACGGCTACTACTACAGCGACGAGGCCACCACCCTCCCCACCTTCCCCTACGGCCACAACCTGGTGCAAGACAACGAGTTCCGCTACCTCATCTACCGCTCCAGCCGCATGGCGGTGAGCTTCAACGTGGTCAACGTGACCAACGTGGCGCTGGGCTTCGAGATCGAGGCCAGGCTCTACGTGAGTGGGAGCCTGAAGGCCCAGAAGTTCGCCAACGTGAGCGTGGAGGCTTACAACCTCGAGCCCGTGAACCTCGACTTCGGCAACCTGGCGGGCGTGGTGGGGACAATAGGCGGGCCCACCCCGGCACGGCTGGAGCTCAAGCTGCGCCAGGGCGGCACCTTGCAGGACGTCAAACACATCGCCTTCAAGCTGGCCCCCGACCCCACTGACCTGCCCAAGGTGCGCATCCTGGTGCCCAGTGTCCCCACCACCTTGCTCAAGGGCGAGCCCTTCACCTTCCGGGGCGAGGGCTTCGACGCCCACACCCTGCCCGATGGTCGCGCCCGCCTGGCCTGGTTCGAGGGCGCTAGCCCCCTGGGCGACGGCGCCCAGTACACCCTCACCCCCACCGCCGCCGGCTCGCGCACCCTGACCCTGGTGGCCACCGGCGAGTACGGCCTGCAAGCCGCCACCTCGGCCACCGTCAACGTCATCGACCCTACCCGCACCCCTGGCGAGATCGTGATCGTGGAGCCGAAGAACGGCGCCGAGTACTGGAGCCCCGACACCAACCAGCCCATGGTCGACGTGCCGCTGGTGGGTTACGCCACCTACTCCAACGGCGCGGCGGTGCCCGGCGAGCGGCTGGTGTGGAGCGCCCAGGCCCAGGGCGGCACCGAGGTGGAGGTGGGGCGGGGCTCGAGCCTCAACGTGCGCCTGGTGGGCGGCCGCAACTACAAGCTGCCCTACACCATCCGCCTCACCGTGCTCAGCGACAGCGGGCAGCCCATCGGCAGCAAGACCGTGACCATCACCGCCGGCTACACCTACGTCGGCTAGGGAGGGAAGAGGCCATGACCCGCACCTGGATCGTTCTCCTGGGCCTGCTGCTGGCGGCCTGCAACACCAGCACCCCGGCCGGCCCGCCCAAGATCAACGGCTTCACCGCCACGCCCGCCAGCCTGCCCAGCGGCGGAGGAAGCGTGACGCTGGAGTGGGACGTCACCGGCGCGAGCAGCCTCGACATCAGCGGGGTGGGCAGCGTGACCCCCGCCGACAGGGGCAGCAAGACCGTCAACGTGACCGCCAGCCGGACCTTCACCCTCACCGCGACCAACAGTGCCGGGAGCGTGAGCAAGGACGCCTCGGTGACGGTGGCCCCCGCGCCTTCCATCAGCGTCACGCCCGCCTCGAGCGCCTTCGTGGCCGGCGACCCCGGCGGCAGCTTCGACGCGGTGGTGACGGGCTCGAGCGCCGCGGTGAAGTGGTCGCTGGAGGGCCCGGGGAGCCTGAGCTCGACCACCGGCCCCAGCGTGATCTACACACCTCCTGCCACCCTCAGCGTCCTGACCACCGCCACCCTCACCGCCGCGCTCGAGGGCACCGGCCTGAGCGCCAAGGCCACCATCAGCGTGGCCCCCGCTGTGCTCAGCAGAGGGGTGCTGTTCTACAAGGCCGATGGTTCGGGAGCACTGGGAACCCTGGATAGCGCCGGGGCCTACACCCCGGTCAGGAGCTACGCCGCCGGGGAGCTGCCCGCCGGGGTCAGCCACTTTGGCAAGCCTTACGAGCTGTACGAGCTGTTGTACAACTCCACCGACGGCTCAGGAGCGCTGGGTAGCTTCGACGGGACAGGCGTCTTCCGCAAGCTGCGCGCCTACGCCACCGGGGAACTGCCGGCCGCCCAGGATCAGATGGTGAGCCTGAACGACCGCCTGGTGTTCTACAAGGCTTCCACCGGAACCACCCTCTGCGGCAGCTACGGCCCCGACTACGGCTTCAGCAACCCCGTGACCCAGGCCGGCTACTCCAAGGACTGGAACCTCGTCGTGCGGGTCAACGACGCCAACGGGGTGTTCTTCTACAAGCAGCCCACCGGCACCGGGGGCTACGGGACCTACGACGCGGCCTGCAAGTGGTCGTACGTCTACTCCAATTACAGCCTCAGCACCAACTGGAGCCACATCCTGCGCACCCCGGGCGGGGTCTTGTTCTACCGCCAGAGCGACGGGATCGGCGCGCTGGTCACCTTCGCCGCCAACGGGGCGCCGACCCAGACCGGCACCTACGTCTCGGGGCAACTGGCCAAGGGCTGGGAGCAGGTGGTCAGCACCCCGGCCGGGGTGCTCTTCTACAAGGCCGACGGCTCGGGCGAGCTCGGCACCTTCAGCGGCAATACCTACACCAAGCTCAAGGCCTATGCCGCCGGGGAACTGCCTGCTGGGGCAGCGCTGGTGGTGCCGGTAGGAAAATAAACTTCCTGCGGAAGTCGCTGCCTCTGACCATACGCAAGCAAAGCTGTTTGCTGGCTTCAGCACGGACTTACGCTCGACACAGTGAAGAGCCGCGGCCCTTGGAAAGCCGGTACTCGGGGGCCTCAGGCAAAGGGCAACCAGGGGTTGGAGGTACTTAATCCACGATGCCCTGTTTTCGCGGCATTCTGTAGCCATGCGGTTGCTGCTGGTTTTGGGGATGGCGCTGGCCCAGGGGGCCCCTCGAGGCAGGTTCGTGGATGTGCCGCCGTGCCACTGGGCGGCGGAGGCGGTGCGGGTGCTGGCTGCCAGGGGGTTGTTTCAGGGGTATCCAGCCACCGCGCGCGAGCTGGCGGAAAACGCCCTGCGGCAGGTCTTCGAGGGGCTGAGGTGCGGCGAGACGAGCTGGAGCTTGGAGTTCCTCGAGGGCGCTCCTCCCAGCTTCGGAGCCGCGCCCAGGATTGACGGCTTCGAGCTGAGGGGCCTGCAAACGCGGCTCAGCGGCGACCGGGGCACGATCGCTTTCGAGGTAGTCGTTTCCCAAGAGGGCGTGGTCTACACCCGCCGGGGGACGGCCCGACTAGTCTTCGTCCAGCAGGGCTGGAAAGTGCTCTACGAGGCTGTCCACGGCTCCGGGTGGAACGCTCAGGGTGAGCACCCCATCCGCCGAAGCCAGGCTGCCCCCTTCGGGCCCGATGGTGGCCGTCACCGGATCGCCGGTGGGGGTGCCTTTGAGGGTGGGTTCCGGCGCCACCGGCCTCGAGCCCCCGCTACAGGCCCCTAAGAACCCCAGGAGAATCACCCCTGCCAGGTAGCCTAGCTTTCCCATGGCTCTAGCCTCCTTCTATCGCGCGAAGGGCGACCACTCCGGCTCCGAGCCCTTCGGGTCCACGACGAACGCCCGCGCCGAAGGGCCAATGGGGCCGCTCACCAGCAGGCCGCGCGCGTCGGCGAAGGCCATGGCCCGGCCGTCGGGCGAGATCGCGCCGCCCTTGGGTTCGCCCTGCAACGGGAAACCTGCCTCGGGGATCCAGCCCGGAACACACTTCCCGCCGCCGAAGCGCGCCGTGCTGTCGCCCCGACAGGCGCGCATCTCCTCGAGGCTGAACGCATAGACCCCCTGCTCCTCTGGCCGGGCCGGCCGGTAGGCGATGGCGTGCCAGCCGGTAATTTGCTGCTCGTAACCCACGACGCGATAGGTGGCCCCAATCACCACGAAGCGCGCACCGCTTTGGGCGACGTCGTAGACCTCGTCGCGAAGCCCCGGGATCCCGAACCGGTAGGGGCTGCTCTCGCCCTCCCAACCGCTCTTCGCCCCGCGTACCAGGTAGGGGTACGACCCGCCGCCCGAGAGGATCAGGCGTTCGCCGGTCATCCAGCGGGCGTGGTAGTAGCTCGAGCTGAACCGCCCCCAACTGCCCCCGGCCACCCCGGCGGCGGCCCAGCGGTCGGAGAAAGTCAGGCCCACACGGGCGGGGTTTGGGCCCAGGGGGGTTACGACCACGTAGGCGAAGGCGAAGAGGCCCCCGTCCGGCGACAGCTCGGCGTGCACCAGGTTGATGAGCTCCCCCGGCGGGAAGACCCGCTTGCGCCCGTCCGGGCGGATGGTCACGAAGTGCGAACGGCCCGCGATCACCTGGACCGCGCCAAGGGTGCCGTCGTCGGCCAGGGAGGGGCTGCGGTAGCCGCCGTCAGGGTCAGCGGGCGCCGCTGTGCGGTGGAGGGCGTGAACGCCCAGACGTTGCCCTCGCGGATGTAGACGATAGACCCCTGGAGCGAGGCCAAGGGGTTGTCCTGCGCCCAGACGAGCGGCAGGAGCAGGAGCCGCAGGGCAGCCCCAGCCGCGAACCGCTTCACTATTTGCCCCTTTCCAGCGCCGCCAGCCGGGCCTCGAGGGCCTGGAGCCGGGCCTTCAGCTCCCGGTTCTCCTGGTGCAGCGCCTGGATGGCGGCCAGGGCCACCCCGTCGGCGTCCACGGTGCTGATGTGGCGGTCGTCCTCACCCAGCCCGAAAGCCGCCCTGAAGTCCTGGGCAGTAGGCCCCAGGTGGCGCACGCCGGGCCCAAGCGCTCGCCGGGGCGCTCCTCCAGGAGTTCCAAAGCGGCCTGGGGCTCCTGGGCCTCCAGGTAGGCCCGAACCAGCACCAGGGCCAGGTACTCGCTCACGTCGAAAGGCCCTAGGGCCCGGGCGGCCTGGGCCAGCTCCCGGTGGGCCAGGGGCTCCCCCCGCTCCACGTCGGCCCCCACCAGGAAGGCCGTCGCCAGGACCTGCCAGTAAGGGTCCTGCCCTAGCGCCAGGCGGTGGGCCTCCTCGAGGAGGGGATAGGCCTCGGCGAAGCGGCCCCGGTGGGCGTGCAGGGCCCCCAGGTAGGCGAAGGCGCGGATGCGGTGGCGGGGGTCAGGGTGGTCGCGGGCGAGTTCGGGCTCTAAGAGGCGCGCCGCCTCGGCGGCCCGGCCCACCCCCCACAAAGCGGCGGCGTAGGCGGTGAGGGTCAGGTGGGTGAGCTCTTCGTCCCCCAGTTCCTGGGCCAGGAGGTAGGCCTCCTGGGCATACCGCACCGCCTTCGGGTGGTCGCCGATGGCCAGGTAGGTGCGGGTTCGCAGGGCCTCCACCCGGACCCTGAGGGGGGTGGGGCCCTCGAGCAGGGTCTCCAGCAGGGCCTCCGCCTCGCAGTAGCGCCGCTGCTCGCGGTAGATGTCGGCCATCAGGAGCCGGGCCTCGGCCCGCATGGCCTCTTCCTGGCCGTAAGCCAGGGCTTTTTCCAGCATGGCCAGGGCCTCGGCGTAAAGCGCGCGCGCCTGGTAGTCCCGGCCTGCGGCCAGCCAAGAGCGGGCCGCCGCTTCCTCCTGGCCGGCCAAAAGCCAGTGCTGGGCGATGCGGGCGGGGTGGGCCCCGGCCTCTTCGAGTGCGAGGGCTACCTGGTGGTGTAGGTGGGCCTGGATGGGGGCCGGGATGCCCTCCAGCACGGTCTCTCGGAGCAGGTCGTGGGCGAAGCGGCCCTCCCGCAGGATCTGGGCGGCCTCGAGCTCGGCCCAGGGCTCGGCCAGGTCCAGGGGGTTGCTCTGGAGAACGCCGGCGGCCAACCCCAGGGCCAGGTCTTCCCCGGCGATGGCCGCGGCCCGGACCAGGCGGGAAGCGGCCGGGGAGAGGGCTTGCAGGCGGCGGGCGATCAGCTCCTTGACCCGGCGGGGAGCCGGGAAGCGCTCGGGAGTCCCTTGCAGCCCACCCGACTCCCAGAGCGTGCGCAGGGTTTCCAGGACGAACAGGGGGTTGCCGCCGGTGTAGCGGCTGAGGAGCGGCGCCAGGCGGGCGGCGTCCAGGCCGGGCAGGTCCAGGGTTTGCAGGAGGTGGCCCACCGCCTGGGGGGTGAGGGGCTCGAGCCCGATCCGAACCGCCAGGCCGGCCTCCACCAGCCGCTGGACGGTAGCCAGGGCCTCTGAGGGCAGCTCACCGCCGCGAAAGCTGCCGATGAGGCGGGGAAAAGCCCCCGTGGGGCGCTGGATCAGGTGGATGGCCGCCTCGAGGCTGGCCGGGTCCATGTACTGCAGGTCGTCCAGGACCAGGGCCACCACCCCGGCTTCGCGGAGCAGGCGCACCACCTCCCCCAGGGCCTCGAGCAGGCGCAGTTTGTCCTCCGCCGCGCGCAAGGGCGGCGGGGGTTCCTCGGCCAAGGCGGGCAGCAGGCGGGAGAGCTCGCGCCGCACCCAGCCCTTCAGGGAGAGCGCCGGGTGCTCGCGCAGGGCCTGCTCCAGGCCGCGGGCATAGGTGGAAAAGGGCACCCCCGCGTCGCCGGGGCGGGCCTCGACGAGGAGCGAGCGCCCACGGGAGGCCGCGAAATCCAGCATCAGCCGGCTCTTGCCTACCCCCGGCTCGCCCGAGATGAAGATGGCCTTCCCACTCTCCCAGGCTTCCTCCAGCAGGGCCCACTCCCGCTCCCGGCCCGAAAGCACCGGCGGGCGCAGCAGCGAAAGCGGAATCTCCCGCCGCGCTGGCGGGCTTTGCGCAGGCAGGATAGCCCCGCGCTCGATCTCGCGGGCCAGGGCCTGGGTCTCGGGCAGGGGGTCTACCCCTAGCTCGCGCCGCAGCCACGCCTGGCCCTGATGGTAGGCCACCAGGGCCGCTCCCCGGTCGCCCAGCAGGTAGTACAGGCGCATCACCCGGCGGAGGTGCTCCTCGGAAAAGGGGTCGGCCTCCTGGAGGCGCAGGGCCAGGGCCAAAGCGCCCCGCAGCTCGCCCTCCTGCAAAAGCCGCTCGGCCTCGGCTTGCAAAGCCTCGCGCCGCAGCCCCGCCAGGTGCTCCCGCTCGGCCAGCAGCCAGTCGGCGAAGTCGGGGCAGTCGTCGTAGTCGTGGCCTGTGAGCAGCTCGCCCTCCAGCGCCAGCGCCTCGGCGTAGCGGCCCTGGAAGGCGAGCAGCACCAGCCGGGCGGCGTCGGCCTCGAGGCCCTCGGCGAGCTTAAGCACCTCGTCCCCGCCCGCTACCTCGTATCCCCCCGTGGCCTGGCGCAGCCGGCGCAGGGCCTGGACCAGGTTGTTGCGGGCGGCGCGCTCGGGCGTCTGGGGCCAGAGCAAGCCGGCCAGCCGCGAGCGGGGGGTGGGGCCCTCCAGGGCCAGATAGGCCAGCACCCCGGCGGCCCTGCGCTCCAGGCGCACGGGAGCTTTCCCCTCCACCTCCAGGGTGGCCTCTCCCAACAGCCGCAGGCAATGCCCGGCCAAGGCGCCCTCCTCGGTACCTCAGAGTGTAATACCGAACTCAATCAAGCTGCTACCTCTCCAGGGGTCAAGAATGGGGGGCCATTGTAGATTAGGCTGTGGAAGACCATTGACAAAGCGATGAACCGTGGGCAGTGAGGGGCGTAAGTGCAGCCCGGATCGCTGAATACTGGTATCGCCGGGCCGCTGAAGCGGCTTCACCGAGGCGTTGCGCGGAACACACGCCGCTTGAAGGCGGGGTCTTGGTGGCGAGAAGCACCAATCCTGGCTGATCCGACCACCGGGCGAAGGAAAGACAGCAGAACGAGATATGGCCACAGAGTCTGGGCAGACGAGCACCTGGACAGCCGACAAGAAGATCGGGAGTTGGGAGCCCAATGGCTGTACCGTGGCACCTCACCGAAGGGCAGGGCCTTCCCGTAGCGGTGGTGTACCCGGCCAGTACCCATGCACGCCGAGCCGCCCTGGTGGTATGGGAGACGGCGTCTCCCTCCACCTGGAGCATCTGGCGATAGATAAAGCCTTGGACACCATGCCCCTGGGTCACAGGCTCAGGACTTCGCTTCCCAAGCGCCCGCCTAGACAGCGTTGCCGGATCAAGGGCCTCTCCACCCGGATGGGCTACGACCGCACTCTGGTCGCCCGCTGCGAGGGTAAAGCCCGGAACGACAGACGAGGAGGAATGTCCATTGCCGCCTTTCTCGTTTGCATCCACTCTTGAAGGGGTTGATTTATAAAGGGTACCTTGGCCCGGTGTGGTATACCAGTAGTAATGGCACATCCTTATGCGATTAGGCCCCAGACACCCTGGCAGCGCTTCGGGATAGGGGCCTTACGCATGCTGGGCTGGACAGCTGTAATGGCCCCGCCCCCAGGGACAAAGTTCGTGCTGGTGGGCTACCCCCACACCTCCAACTGGGACTTTCTGTATGCCCTTTTGTGGGGTGTGGCCTCTGGAACGCGTTTTCGCTAGGTAGGCAAAAAAGAGCTGTTCCCTCCGGTGATCGGGGTGGTGATGAAGTGGCTGGGGGGTATCCCGGTAGACCGCTCCAGGGCGGGCGGCGATTTTGTGAGCCAGGTGGCCCGCATCTTCGACCAACACGACAACCTCTGGGTGGTGGTGGCCGCCGAGGGCACCCGCAGCCGCGCCCCCTACTGGAAAACCGGGTTTTATTACATGGCCCTGAAAGCCAGGGTGCCCATTGCCCTGGCCTACATTGACTACAGCAAAAAAGAGGTGGGCATTGGGGGCTACCTGACCCCCAGCGGCGACCTCGAGGCCGACTTCGAGCAGATCAAAGCCTACTATGCCGACAAAGTGGGCCGCAACCCCAGCAAACAAAGCCCTATCCAGCTCAAGCCCAAATAGAGCCCTGCCCACCCTCATCCGCAGGCCGCCATCCGCGTTATCCTGTTAGATAGTGACCGCTTATGCTGGAGAAGCTTGAATCGCTAGAAGCCGAGTACCAGACGCTCGAGCGGCAGCTGGCCGACCCGGCGGTACTCACCAATCCATCGGAATACCAGCGCGTGAGCAAGCGCTATGCCGAGATGGGCCACCTGATCGAGACCATCCGCCGGTACAAAGAGGCCCTAGCCCACCGGGAAGAAGCCCGGGAACTTTTGTCCGACCCCGAGTTGGGCGAGATGGCCCGGGCCGATATAGAGGTGTTGGAACCCCGCATTCGCGACCTCGAGGCCGAACTAGAACGACTGCTTTTGCCCAAAGACCCCCTGGACGAGAAGAACGCTATTGTGGAAATCCGCGCCGGCACCGGTGGAGAAGAGGCCGCCTTGTTCGCCGCCGAGCTGCGCGACATGCTGATCAAGTACGCCCAGACCCACGGCTACAGAACCAACCTGTTGGACACCGCCTATACCGATCTGGGTGGGGTCTCGAAGGTGGTCTTCGAAGTAACCGGGCCCGGAGCCTATGGTTTTTTGAAGTACGAGGCCGGGGTACACCGGGTACAACGGGTGCCCGCCACCGAGACCCAGGGCCGCATCCACACCTCCACCGCCACCATCGCGGTAATGCCTGAGGCCGAGGAAGTGGATGTGCAAATCGATCCTGCCGATCTGGAAATAACGGTCTCGAGGGCCTCGGGCCCCGGTGGGCAGGGGGTCAACACCACCGACTCGGCGGTACAGGTCTTGCACAAGCCCACCGGCCTGATCGTCTCCTGCATGGAGTCGCGCAGCCAGATCAAGAACAAGGAAAAGGCCCTTTCCATCCTGCGCACCCGCCTTTTGGAGATGAAGCGGGCGGAGGAGGCGGCCCGCCGCCGGGAAAACCGCCTGGCCCAGATCGGCGCAGGAGAGCGCTCAGAGAAAATCCGCACCTACAACTTTCCCCAGTCCCGCGTGACCGACCACCGCATCGGCTTCACCACCCACGACCTGGAAGGGGTGCTGGCTGGCGATTTATCCAAGCTGCACGAGGCTTTGCGCAAGGCTGACCAGGAACGCCAGCTCGAGGCCCTTTCCTCCCAGTCCGCTTAGGGAAGAAAGGCGGACTCGATGCACGGATTGCGACGTGAACTATTGGTGGCTGCAGCCATCCTGGTGGACAGACAAGGGCGGGTCTTGCTGGTGGCCAACGACTGGAGCCGGCGAGGCCGGGTACGCTACACCCTGCCTGGGGGTATGGTCGAGGCGGGTGAGACCGTTCCCGCGGCCATTTATCGGGAAGTGCGGGAAGAGACCGGGCTGCGCATCAAGGCCATCCAGCACTTGGCCTACGTGGTGCAGATCGAAGACCTGCGCAAAAGCGAGCGCACCCTGGCCTTGGCTTTCCGCGCCGACTACGAGGGGCTGCTCAACCCTAAAGACCCCGATGGGCACATCGTAGAGGCCCGCTTTTTCACCCTAGAGGAGGTGGCCGTTAAGCTGGACGAACACCGCCCTCTCCTGGAACCACTCATGGACTACCTGCGCGGTGAACGGGGCCGTTTTTACGCCTACTCGAGCTGGGGCAGTGAGGGAACCAGGGTTTGAGGCCAGATAACCACGCTCGAGTAGGGGTGCGTGCAGTATGCTTCAAGGCGGGTTTTGAATGGAACCCACCCATTGAGGTGAAGCATGGTTGCCGTCATCCTTTCGGGAGGGGCAGGTACCCGGCTGTGGCCGGTCTCGCGGGAGCAGTACCCTAAGCCTTTCATGAAACTACCCGACGGGCAAAGCCTGCTGCAGAAAACCTATCTGCGGGCAGTGGGGACAAAAGCCCGGCAGGTGCTCACCGTAACCGGCCAGGAATACTACTTCAGTACCGTCCACGAGTACCAAACCTTGGGCCTGCCTGAGGTGCCCACCGCCTTCATCTTGGAGCCAATGCGCCGCAACACCGCCCCGGCCATTGCCATGGCCGCCTTATGGGTCGCCGAGCAAGACCCCCTCGAGCCCATGCTGGTGCTCTCCGCAGATCACCTGATCCAGCACGAAGCAGCCTTCATCCAGGCCGTTGGCCAGGCTCTGCCCATCGCCCAGGAAGGTTACTTGGTCACCTTTGGTATACAACCCACCTACCCGGCCACCGGGTTTGGCTATATCGAGCAAGGCCCCCCCTTGCCCTGCGGGGGCTACCAGGTGGCCCGCTTCGTGGAAAAACCCGACCGATCTACCGCTGAAGGCTACCTACAAACTGGGCGCTATTACTGGAACGCCGGTATTTTCTGCTTCCAGGCTGGAGCCTATTTAGAGGCTCTGCAAACACTTCAACCCCAGATGTATCAAAACGCCCTGGCCTGCTGGCAAAACAGCGAGAAGGGTTCGGTGGTCTATTTGAATCCAACCCTGTTCAAGCAGGTGCCCGCCGAGTCGGTAGACTACGCAATTATGGAAAAAGCCCAGCGGGTAGCGGTGGTGCCGGCTGACCTAGGCTGGAGCGACCTAGGCTCCTGGGACGCCGCCGCCGAGCTGGTGCCCCCCGACGCCCAGGGCAACCGGGTGCTAGGGGAGGCGGTGCTGCTCGAGACCACCGATACCTTTGTGCAAAGCGAAGACCGATTGGTGGCGGTCATCGGCGTCAGCGACCTGGTAATCGTGGACACCCGGGATGCCCTCTTGGTGGCCCGGCGCGACAAGGTGCAGGAGGTAAGGAGGGTGGTAGAGCAACTCAGCCAGGCCAAGCACAACACCGTGCAGCGCCACCCCATCATCCAGCGGCCCTGGGGCAGCTACGTAACCCTGGAAGAGACCAGCGGGTTCAAAATCCGGCGGGTGGTGGTCCGACCCGGCCAGGCCCTTTCCAACCACCGACACCACCACCGCAGCGAACACTGGACCGTGCTGCGGGGCACCGCCCAGGTCTGGCTGGAGGGCCAAGCCCGGTTTCTCCGCCCCAACGAGTCGGCTAGCGCTCTGGCCGGGGTTGCCCATCAGATCGTCAACCCCGGCCTTCTGGAGCTGGTTTTGATCGAGGTGCAAACCGGGGAGTACCTAGGGGAAGAGGATGTAGAACGGCTGGATAGCCTGGTATAAAGCTTCCTGGTTTACAGGGCGTAACGCTATGGCGTAAAAAGTGCCTCTAGAAGCCTCGGGCCTCGAGGGGCCGTGACGTTTGTTAGCGGAAACCAGAACAATCGTTCGTAAACTAGGTAGCCAGATAGCATTTTGTAGGCATGAAGATGTAGCGAGGTGGGCATGAAAGCTATGAAGGTTGCGGTCATTGGTACAGGATATGTGGGCATTACCACCGGGGTCACCCTGGCCTATGTGGGCCACCAGGTCACTTGTGTAGACGTAGACCCGCAAAAGCTAGCCCTGCTGCGTGCAGGCAAGGCCCCCATCTACGAGCCAAACCTAGAGGAGTTGATGCACCTGGCGCGCGAACGCCTACGCTTTACCGACACTTACGCTGAGGCTGTTCCCGAAGCCAACGTGATCTACATTGCGGTGGGTACCCCACCCACCGCCGACGGTAGCCCTGACCTGCGTTACGTGCAGGCCGCGGCCGAAGGCATTGGACAACACCTGAGCGAAAAGTTTACCGTAATCGTCAACAAGTCGACCGTGCCCATCGGCTCAGGCAACTGGGTGGAGTCGCTGGTGCAGGCTGCCTACGAAGCCCGGCACGGCAAGCGGGCCAAGGGCACCTTCGCCGTGGCCTCCAATCCCGAGTTTTTGCGGGAAGGCTCTGCCATTTACGACTCGCTCTACCCGGATCGCATCGTGGTGGGGGCTGAGCGCACCGAGGCCCTCGAGGTGCTGTACAACCTCTACCGCCCTATCCTCGAGCAAAGCTTTATCGAGCCTGCCTTCCAGCCCCGCCCCAACACCATGAAGGCCGTACCATTGATCTCTGCCGACCTAGCCTCAGCCGAGCTGATAAAATACGCAGCCAACGCTTTTCTCTCGGTTAAAATCAGCTTCATCAACGAGATTGCCAACCTGGCCGAGCGGGTCGGAGCCGACATCACCCAGATTGCCCGTGGCATCGGCCTGGATAGCCGCATCGGCCCCCGCTTTCTCCAAGCGGGTATCGGCTGGGGAGGGAGCTGCTTTGGCAAGGACACCGCCGCGCTAATCGCCACTGCCAAGGAGTACGGCCTCTCCATGCCCATCGTAGAGGCGGCTCGCGAGGTCAACTACCGCCAACGAGAGCGCATCATCGAAAAGCTCCAGCGCGAGTTGAAGATCCTCAAGGGGCGCACCATCGGTCTTCTGGGCCTGACCTTCAAGCCCAACACCGACGACCTGCGCGACTCACCCGCCCTCGACCTAGCTGAGCGCCTGCTGCGGCATGGGGTGCGGGTAAGGGTGCACGACCCAGTAGCCCTGGAGAAAGCCAAACAGCAGAACCCCGACCTAGCAGTTGAATACTATCAAAGCGTGCTGGAGCTGGCCGAGGAAGCCGACGCGTTGGTGCTGGTCACCGACTGGGCCATCTACCGTGAGCTAGACTGGGAAAGCCTGGCCCAGCTCATGAAAAACCCCCTGGTGGTAGATGGGCGCAACTTCCTGGATAAAAAGCGCCTGATCAAAGCTGGTTTCCAGCATGTAGGGGTGGGTACCGGCAGCAATCCTCAGCTGGTCACAGCTGAAGGTTAAGGGGTCTTATGCGCATCCTCATCACCGGTGCGGCAGGTTTTTTGGGTAGTCACCTGGCTGAGCGGCTCCTCCTCGAGGGGCACGAGATCATCGGGGTAGACAACTTCAGCAGCGGCCAAAGGCGAAACATAGAGCTCTTATCCGAATGGCCTCGGTTTCACTTTCTTGAAGCCGATGCCTCTAGACCGCTGGATATTGCCGGGCCTCTTGACTGGGTAATGCACTTTGCCTCACCCGCCTCTCCCCCGCGTTACCTAAAACTGCCCTTAGAAACCCTCTTAGTCAACGCAGAGGGCACCCGCCATCTGTTGGACCTGGCTGTGGCTAAAGGAGCCCGTTTCTTCCTAGCCTCCACCTCGGAGGTCTACGGTGACCCACTGGTGCACCCCCAGCCTGAGGGCTACTGGGGTAACGTCAATCCAGTGGGGCCACGCGCTATCTACGACGAAGCCAAGCGTTACGCCGAAACCCTCACCACGGCCTACCAGCAGGCCCGAGGGGTCTCTACCCGGATCATTCGCATCTTCAACACCTATGGCCCCCGCATGGACCCTCAGGACGGGCGGGTGGTGACCAATTTCATTGTGCAGGCCCTGAAAGGCCAACCCCTCACCATCTTTGGCGATGGGTGCCAGACCCGTAGCTTTCAGTACGTCGACGACCTTATCGAGGGTATCCGCCGCTTGATGGAAGTGGAGTACCACCAACCCGTTAACCTAGGCAACCCCGAGGAGTACACCATGCTCGAGCTGGCCCAACTTGTGCAGGAGCTGGTGGGTTCCCGCCTGCCCTTTGTCCACCAACCCCTCCCCCAGGACGATCCCCGCCAGCGCCGTCCGGACATCACCCGGGCCAAAACCCTGCTGGGTTGGGAACCCCGTGTACCGGTACGCGAGGGGCTAGCCCGTACCATCGCCTACTTTAGGGAGCTGTTATACACATCACCCGAGGTATCGTCATGAATGTGCTGGTTGTGGGCGGTGCAGGCTATATCGGCAGTCACAGCGCTAAAAGCCTGAAGAAAGCTGGGAAGCCCCTCGCCGGGCTGGAGACCCCCCCGCCTTGGTAGCTGACCCTAGCAAGGCCCACCAGATTTTGGCCTGGAAAGCCCAGTATTTGGATATCGACCAGATCGTCGAAACCGCCTGGCGCTTTGCCCTACGGCGCGAGGGGTAGACCGCCTTCAGCAACCGGTGGCCCAATCGGGGTCTGGTTTGGCTTGACCCATTTTTTAGTTTAGGCTAAACTTATAGTGGATTTTGTTATGGGTAGCCTAAAATATGCTGCTGACCGGTTGGCCGCCAATCAGCGTCCCCCTCTCTCCGAGGCCCAGGAGGATTACCTCAAGCAGGTACTGCTCCTAGGTAGCGAGGGACGTGGCACCGACCGGCTCGAGGACACCACCACCGTCTCTACCCAGGCCCTGGCCGAACGCATGCAGGTCCGGCCTGCCTCAGTGACGGGAATGCTCAAGAAGCTCGCCGAGCTGGGCCTGGTGGAGTACGAGGCTTACCGGGGAGTGCGGCTAACCCAGGCTGGCCATAGGGTTGCCCTCGAGGTGCTGCGGCACCACCGGCTGATCGAGGCCTACCTGCACCAGGCTTTGGGCTACGGCTGGGAAGAGGTGCACAGTGAGGCAGAAAAACTCGAGCACCATATCTCCGAGGCCTTCGAAGCCCGCATTGCCCAGTGGCTGGGCCACCCTTCCCACGACCCCCACGGCGACGCCATTCCCAGCGCGACCCTCGAGTTACCCCAGAGCCTCCCCAACCGCCGCCTGGTCGGCCTCGAACCCGGGTCCACGGGTAGGGTGGCCCGGGTGGCTACCCAGGACCAGGACTCGCTTAACCTCTTCGCCCATCTGGGCCTCAAACCCGGCGCCCGGGTAGAGCTGCTCGAGCACGCCGCTGAGGGCAGCCGCATCCGGGTAGGGAAAGAGCGCTACCTGTTGCCTGCTAGCCTGGCCCAGGTGCTGTGGATACACCTCGAGGAGGAAAACCATGCGAACCCTGCCTAGACTTGCCCTGCTACTACTGCTGGCCCTACCCGCCCAGGCCCAGGCTGCCGACAAAATCGCCCAGCTAGAGCCCGTGGGCCAGGGCCCCGTCCGGGTGGTCACCACAGTTAATTTCATCACCGACCTGGTGCGCCAGATAGGGGGCGCGCGGGTGCGGGTGGAGGGCCTGATGGCCGCCGGGGTGGACCCCCACCTCTACAAGGCCTCGGCGGGCGATGTGCGCAAGCTGTTGCAGGCCCACCTGGTCTTTTACGGAGGCCTTCACCTGGAAGGCAAGATGGTGGAGCTGCTGGAGCGCCTGCCCAAAGCCATCGCCCTCAGCGAGGCCATTCCGCGCGAGCGCCTGATCCCGGTTGGCCCCAGTGAGTACGACCCCCACATCTGGCACGACCCCAGCCTCTGGCAGCTCACCATACCCCTCGTGCAGGAGGCCCTTTCCCGGGTGGACCCGGCCGGGGCCAGCCTCTACCGGGCCAACGCCGAGGCTTTCCGCCAGCGGCTCCTGCAGCTCGACCGCTTCATCCAGCAGCAAATCGCCCGGATTCCCCCCGGGCAGCGGGTGCTGATTACCTCCCACGATGCTTTTGCCTACTTCGGGCGGCGCTATGGCCTCGAGGTGCGCGGGCTACAGGGCATCTCTACCCTGAGCGAGGCCGGCACCCGCGACATCCAGCAACTGGCCGATTTCATCATCCAGCGCAGGATTCGGGCCATCTTTGTGGAGTCCAGCGTACCCCGGCGGGCCATCGAGGCGGTGGTGGCGGCGGTGCGGGCCCGGGGCTGGACGGTGGCGGTGGGGGGGGCGCTCTTTTCCGACTCGGCGGGCAACCCCGGCACCCCCGAGGGAACCTACGTGGGCATGATGGAGCACAACACCCGCACCATCGTGGCTGGGCTTTTGGGAGGAGCGCTATGACCCTGACCCAAACCGCCACTCTGCCCCTGGAGGTGCGCGACCTCACCGTGGTCTACCGAGAACAACCGGTGCTTTGGGACGTGGACCTGGCCATACCCCCCGGCCAGCTCTCTGCCATTGTGGGCCCCAACGGAGCGGGCAAGTCTACCCTGCTCAAGGCCGTGCTGGGCCTAGTGCCCAGGGCCTCGGGCCAGGTCTGGTTCTTCGGCCAGAGCCTGCGCGAGGCTCGAGCCCGCATCGGCTACGTTCCCCAGCGCAACACGGTGGACTGGGACTTTCCCACCAGCGTACTGGACGTGGTGATGATGGGGCTGTACGGCCAGCTTGGCTGGTTCCGCCGGCCCGGCAAGCGCGAGCGCGAGGCGGCCATGCACTGCTTGGAACAGGTCTCGCTGCAAGACCTGGCCCACCGGCAGATTGCCCAGCTCTCCGGCGGGCAGCAACAGCGGGTCTTCCTGGCCCGGGCACTGGCCCAGAACGCCGACCTGTACTTTATGGACGAGCCCTTCGCTGGGGTGGATGCCGTAACCGAGGAGGCCATTTTGCAGGTGCTGCACGGGCTAAAAAGCCAGGGAAAAACCGTGGTGGTGGTGCACCACGACCTCGAGACGGTGCGCGAGTACTTTGACCACCTGACCCTGCTCAATGTGCAGGTCATCGCCAGCGGGCCCATGGAGGAAACCTTTACCAGTGAAAACCTGCGGCGAACCTACGGCGCAAAGGCCCGGACAGGAGGGTAGGGCGTGCTCGAGCTCTTCACCGACTACACCCTGCGCAACGTGGCCTTGGGCTCGGCCTTGCTGGGCGTGGTGGGCGGGGCCCTGGGCACCTTTGCCATGCTGCGCCGCCAGAGCCTGCTGGGCGACGTGCTGGCCCATGCAGCGCTGCCGGGCATCTGCTTGGCCTTTTTGCTCACCGGGGCCAAAGCGCCGCTGGTGTTGCTGGTAGGCGGGGGGCTGGCAGGCTGGCTGGCCGCTTGGCTGGCGCTGGCGGTACTGCGCCACACCCGGCTGCCGGAGGACTCCGCTTTAGGGGTTATGCTGAGCAGCTTTTTTGGCTTTGGCATCGCCCTGCTGACCTTTATCCAGCAACGGGACAACGCCAACCAGGCCGGGTTAGATCAATACATCTTCGGCCAGGCCGCGACCATCGTGGCAGCAGACGTGGCCAATTTTGCCCTGCTGGCCGGGATGGCCCTGGCTTTGCTGGGGCTTTTCTACAAGGAGTTCAAGCTGACTACCTTCGACCCCGGGTATGCCCAGAGCCTGGGCCTGCCGGTGCGCGGCCTGGGCACTCTCCTGACCTCGCTGGTGGTGCTGGCAGTGATGGTGGGGCTGCAAACCGTGGGGGTGGTGCTGATGGCGGCCATGCTGATTGCCCCTGCCGCGGCCGCCCGTCAGTGGACCGACCGGCTGGGGGTGATGCTGGCCCTCTCGGCCTTGTTTGGCGCGCTGGCCGGGGTGAGCGGGGCCTTAATCTCGGCCAGCCGGGAGAACCTGCCCACCGGCCCTCTGGTGGTACTCGCGGTGAGCGCCATTCTGCTGGTCTCACTGTTTTTTGCCCCCCAGCGGGGCCTGGTATGGGACTGGGCCCGCACCCGGCAAAACCGCAAGCGCGTGCACCTCGAGCGCCTGTTGCTGGATGCTTTGGCCTTGCTCCAGCACGGCCCACTCACCCCCCAGGCCCTGGCCCAGCACCGCCGCGAAAGCCTGGCTGCAGCCACCCGGCACCTCGAGGCCCTCGAGGCCCAGGGCTGGGTGCGGCCCGGCCCCCAGGGCTACCGGCTTACCCCCGCAGGCCAGCAGAAGGCCCTGGAGCTGCAAATGGCCCTGCGCAGCCAACCCAGCGTTTTTCCCTCGCCATGAACCCCGATCTGGTCATCGTCACAACCGCCATTCTGGTCTCTAGCGCCTCGGCCCTGGTAGGCACCTTTCTGGTGCTGCGCCGCATGGCCCTGCTCTGTGATGCCATATCCCACGCGGTGCTGCCGGGCATCGTGCTGGCCTACTGGCTTTCGGGCGGGGCACGGGCCACCCTGCCGGCCTTGTTGGGGGCCGCAGCAGCAGGCTTGGTCACGGTCAGCCTGGTGGAGTGGCTCACCCGCACGGGCCGGGTTAAAAACGACGCCGCCATTGGCATCGTGTTCCCGGCGCTTTTCAGCCTGGGGGTGCTGGCCGTCTCGCTCTACTTCCGTCAGGTGCACCTGGACCTCGACGCCGTGCTCTACGGCGAGATAGCCTACGCCCCCCTCAACACCCTGTGGCTCTGGGGCCTAGAGTTGCCCGAGTCGTGGCTGGTGATGGGCTTGCTGACCCTGCTGAACCTGCTTTTCGTGCTGCTTTTTTACAAAGAACTCAAGCTCTCGACCTTCGATGCCGGCCTGGCCGCCTCTTTGGGCTTTGCCCCCGGCGTGCTGCACTACGCCCTGATGGCCCTGGTCTCCTTCACCGCGGTGGGGGCTTTCCAGTCGGTGGGGGCCATTCTGATCGTGGCCTTCCTGATCATTCCCCCGGCCACCGCCTACCTGCTCACCCGGCGCCTGCCCACCATGCTGCTGCTGGCCGTGGGGGTGGGGGTGGTGGCCAGCCTGGGGGGGTACGCGCTGGCCATCTGGCTGGATGCCTCCATCGCCGGCATGATGGCCACGGTGGCCGGGGTCTGCTTTGCTCTGGCCTTTCTTTTCTCGCCCCTGGAGGGCTTCCTGACCACCCGCCTGCGCCGGCGGCGGCAGCGCCTCGAGGTGGCCGCCCGGCTGCTGGTGGCCCACCTGGCCCACCACCCCCAGCCGGTTTCGGAGCAGGAGATTATGGCAGAGTTTGGCTGGCACCCCCGCTTCCTGCGGCAGGCCAGGGAAAAAGCCCTGCAAGCGGGGTGGCTCGAGGCCCGGCGCGAGGGCCTCTGGCCGACCTCGAGGGGGCGGGCTCTGGGCCAGGGGCCGTCGGTGCCCTAGCGGCGCACATCCACGCTGGTCCGGTTGCCTGCGGCGTCCACCGCAATCAGGGTCACCTGGCGCACCGGCAGCTCAACGTAAAAACTAACCTCCTTGCCCTTGGGCAGCGACAAGGGGGTGAAGGTGCGGTTGTACTGCAGGGTAACCCGATCCACCCCGGTATCGTCTAGCACCCGTCCGGAGATTTGCAGGGTGGACTCGGTGCGGGCCGGGATTTCTTCCTCACTGCCGTCGGGCAGGGTGCGTTTGCGGGCCGGTTGCACCACCGTCACCACCCGCTCAGCCCGCTCGATGACAATCTGCGGCGGGCGGGCATCCAGCACCATTGGCAGGCGCACGGTGCGGGTCTGGCCGCTGGTATCGGTGGCTTCTACCCTGATCTCCACCTGCCCCGACTGCGGAGCCTGGACGCGAAAGCTAAAGCGCACCAGCCGCTGCCCTCGCTCGGGCTCGGGAAGCAGCTCCTTGCCCTCCACCTTCACACTTTGGATCCCTACATCATCGAGGGCATACCCCTGCACCTGCAACGAACGCTGGGAGAGCACCCCGCTTTTGGGCTGGGTAATGCCAATCAGGGGCGGCTGGGTATCCCCAGGCCGCGTGCAGCCCACCAGCAGAAGTAATAAAAGAAGGGGTGCAAAGCGCACCCCTTCATCCTAGC
Source organism: Meiothermus rufus DSM 22234 (assembly GCF_000423425.1). Classification (GTDB taxonomy): domain Bacteria; phylum Deinococcota; class Deinococci; order Deinococcales; family Thermaceae; genus Meiothermus; species Meiothermus rufus. The sequence goes on from NZ_AUHY01000012.1 coordinate 33,035, forward strand.
AGGATTTAGGGCCTGAAAATTAAGCCAGCTCGAGCGTTGAAGTCGATACCCCCAATGACCCCGGAAAGCGAGCCCAGAGCAATACCAAAGCCCACCTGAAGCTCACCATATAGGCTAAAGGGCTGACCGGGGAAAGCATATTCGATACCCGCAAGGCCGTGAGGGAAGAGATAGATGCCACTGTTACCCAAGACCGTCCAAAAACCTGCCGAGGCCCCCGCCCCGGCATACCAGCTCAGGTCAAAGCCCGGCGCAGCGGGAATAGCCTGCTCGAGAAACATGTAGTCTACCCCTCCGCCCAGCCCGGCAAAGGCCAGACCGGCACCCAGGCGGAAGTTGCTGACCTGGTACTGCACACCGATCCAGGTGGGGAAGCCCGAGTAGATGCCAAAACCATCCGACTGGGCTTTGCCAAGAGAGCCAAACAGCAACGCAAACAACACGATCAAGGGGGCGATACGTTTCATTTTTTTCTCACCTCCAAGCCCAGTCTAACATGCCCGCACGATTTTTGCCTTATTTATGTGGTGTAAAGTGCGTTGATCCGCACGTACTCCTCGGTAAGATCGCAGCCCCAGGCCATGCCCTGGCCCTGGCCCAGCCCTAAGTCGGCCTCGACCAGCACCTCCTCGGCCCGCATGGCCTGGCTGGCCTGGGCCCGGTCGAAGTCCAGCGCCCGGCCCGCGTAGAGGGGAATCCCCTGAAGAACAATGCGCACCCGGTCGACCTCGAGGGCCACCCCCGCCTTGCCCAAGGCCATCATAATGCGCCCCCAGTTGGGGTCGTTACCGTACAGGGCGCTTTTCCACAAAGGGCTGGCCGCCACCGAGAGGGCGGCTTTGCGGGCCTCGGCATCGTTTAAAGCACCGGTAACCTTCACCGTGAGAAGCTTGGTAGCCCCCTCGCCATCGCGGGCCAACTTGCGGGCCAAAGCCACGCAAACCTGCTCTACCGCCTGCCAGAACTCAGCCAGGTCTACTGGCCCCGCTGCCCCATTGGCCAGGATGACAGCCATGTCGTTGGTAGAGGTGTCGGTGTCCACCGTAACCTGGTTGAAGCTACGCTCCACCACTCCTCCCCAGCCCCGCCGCAGCTCCTCCTGCGCAACCGCTGCATCGGTAACCACATAGGCCAGCATGGTGGCCATGTTGGGCTGAATCATCCCGCTACCCTTGCACACCCCCACCACCCTTGCCCCGCTGGAGAGGGTGGCCTCGGCCATCTTGGGTACTAGGTCGGTGGTCATGATGGCTTCCATGAAGGGGTCGGCCTCTGGGCCCAGATGAATCTGGGGCAGGGCTGCTGCGATTTTTTCCACCGGCAAGGCCTGGCCGATCACCCCGGTCGAACCGGTGAGAACCACATCAGGCCCCAGGTTTAGCCGGGCCGCCGCTAAAGTGGCCATCCTGCGGTCGGCCTCGAGGCCTTCTGGGCCAGTGGCGCAGTTGGCGTTGCCTGCGTTGACCACCACCGCCTGCAGGGGCCCTCCGCCCGCCAGTAGGGCGCGGCCTCGCGCCACACAGGGCGCGGCAGCCCGGTTGAGGGTACCTACAAAAGCCCAGTTGCACGGGGTTCCTGAGACCAGAAGGGCCAGGTCGGGTTTGCCCGAAGGCTTGATACCCGCCCGGGTTGCACCTGCACGAAAACCAATGGGCAGTCGCATAGGAAAAGCATAGGGCCCAGGCCGGCAGAGGAAAAGCCAGCCCGAACCCAAGCCCACTCAAGGGGTGGGTTCTATCAGGCCATAATTGCCGTCGCGGCGGCGGTAAATCACGTTGATCTGGTCGGTTTGCGCGTTGCGGAAGACAAAGAAGTCGTGCCCTAAGGCCTCCATTTCAAAGGCCGCGTCCTCGGGGGTCATGGGCTTCATGGCAAAGCGCTTGGTGCGCACGATCTGGGGGGTGCTTTCCTCCTCCAGCCCCTCTGGCTCAGCCCCTACCGCTGGTTCTGGGAGAGCCTGGCGGTTGCGCCGGAAGTGGCGCTCTTTATAGCGCTTGAGTTGGTACTCGAGGCGGTCGATGGAGCGGTCAATGGCCGCATACATATCGGCGTCGGCCTCCTCCACCCGTACCATACCCCCTGGCACGTTAACCTGAATCTCGGCCTTGGCCCTGCGCTCGATCCGCGGCCCCTGGGCCATCGAGAGAACCACCCGGGCTTCCGCGTTGCCCTCAAAGTGGCGATCCAAACGGGCCATCTTTTTATTCAGGTAGTTCTTGAGGGCCTCGGTGATCTCGATTTGACGACCAACCAGCTTATAGACGTTCATACTTGCCCTCCGAATTGGCCCGGGTCGGCAGACCAGGCGGGTCTGGGAGTAAAGGCTATGTATAGCCCCAGCCGACCCAGGAGCTTTGCTGGCTTTCAAAGAACCCCACCGCCTGGTAGCTCAATCCTACCACCTCCGCCCAAGGGATAGATGTCCGCCCTAGGCCTAGTCCAGGCTGTAGCGGCCCTCCCGCTCGTCGCGGACGAGCTGCCCTGCCTTGAGCAGCACCACCCGCTGCGGGTAGGCTTCCACCAAGTCGCGGGCGTGGGTAGCCATGAGCACGGTGGTCCCCCGGGCATGGGCGGCTTTGAAAATTTCCAGCACCGACAAGGCATTCGCTGGGTCAAGGTTGCCCGTGGGCTCATCGGCCAGAAGCACCGGAGGCTCGCCCACCAAGGCCCGAGCAATAGCCACCCGCTGGGCCTCGCCCACCGAGAGTTCCTCGGGGTAGACCCGCTTCTTGTGCGCCAAGCCCACCTGCCGCAGCACCCGGGTGATGCGGGCCTCCCACTCACCCTGAGCCACTCCCCAGACCCGCAACACAAAGCGCAGATTTTCCTCTACGGTCATCTCTTTGAGCAGCCGATGATCCTGGAAGACCACCCCAATCCGGCGGCGGTGCCAAGCAATGCGATCCCCTCGCAGAGCCCTGAGGTTTTCCCCAGCAAAATAAACCGCCCCTGAGGTGGGCTCGAGGCGTTTCAGAATCAGGTTGAGCAGGCTCGATTTGCCCGCACCAGACTGGCCCACCAGAAAAACAAACTCCCCTTTCCTAATCTCCAAGCTCAGGTCGAAGAGGGCCTTGGTCCGGGTACGGGGGTACTCCAGGGTTACCCGGTGGAAGTGAATCATCGCCCTTCATACTACAAGGGCTTTGTCCCCCAACGAACACTCCCTTCTCATTCATTCCGGCTACACTACAAGTTAGGTGAACGAAACCATGAAGCGCAGAGCTTGGCTAATCGTGGTGGGCGGCCTTCTGGCTGCCCTGGTCTACGCCCAACTGGCTGGGGGCGGTGCCGAGGCCTTCGGCCGCAATCCCTACGGACAGGCCCTAATGCAGACCTACCAGCTACTGCAAAACCAGTACCTCAACCGCCTCGAGCCAAACCAGCTCAACCGGGTATTGGAAGGGGGCATCCGGGGCATGCTGGGCGCGCTGGACGACGAGTTTACTAGCTACGCCCCGCCCCAGCGGGCCAACCTGCGCAACCAGGATATTCAAGGGGAGTTCTTCGGCATTGGGGCCACCCTTTCCCCCAACGAAAACGGGGGGGGTGCCCGGGTACAGGGGGTGATCCGGGGGCTGCCGGCCTTCAACGCCGGTATTCGTGTGGGGGACGTCATCGTCGAAGTGGACAACGAAGACGTCACCAAGCTGGACATCAACGAGATTGTGGCCAAAATCCGTGGCCCGCGCGACACCAAGGTGGTCATCGGCATCCGCCGCGAGGGCACCAACGCCATTCTGCGCTTTGAGATGATCCGTCAACGGGTGGAGATCATCTCGGTCTCCAAAACCATCCTGCCCGGCAACGTGGGCTATGTGGCCCTCGAGACCTTTGGCAATGTACGGGTCATCGAGCAGCTGAACGCTGCTTTGAACGAGATGAAGCAGCGAGGGGTGCAAAAGCTCATCTTCGACCTACGCGACAACGGTGGCGGCCTGCTAGACCAAGGCTGCCAGGTGGCCCGGGCCTTTATCCGCGAGGGGCCCATCGTCTATGTGCGCACCCGGAACGAGACCCGGCTCTACTGCGAGGCCACCGGCCAGGTGGTCTGGAGCGGGCCTATGGTGGTTCTGATCAACGGCAACTCCGCCTCGGCCTCGGAGATTGTGGCCGGGGCCATGCAGGACACCGGGCGGGCCAAGGTCATCGGCGAGACCTCCTTCGGTAAGGGGGTAGGCCAGAACGTGGTTAGCCTGGCCAATGGGGGCGACCTGACCCTGGTCACCTTCGAGTGGCTGACCCCCAAGCGGCGCAGTGTGCACAAGCAGGGTATCAAGCCCGACCTCGAGGTCAAAGACACCCGCTTCGAGGTGCCGGTCTCCTTTGAGGGGGCCGGGGCTAAGCCGGGTGAGACCGTAACCCTAAGCATTGGCGGTCAGACCTTCACCACCAAAGCCGACGCCCAGGGTAAGTTCAGCTTTAGCCAGCCCCGCCCTGCGGTCAACCTGCCCGCCGAACGCGGCCAGGCTGAGGTGGATCTGAACAAAGACGCCATTCTGCGCCGGGCGCTGGAAGAGCTTCGCTAGACAGGATGATCCGTCTCGAGGACCTCAGCAAGCGCTATGGTGGGTTTGTGGCCTTAGAGGGCCTCAGCCTGGAGATAGCCCCAGGCGAGACCCTGGCCCTTTTGGGCCCTAATGGGGCTGGCAAAAGCACCACCATCAAGGCCCTGGTCGGGCTGCTGCGGCCCAGCCGGGGCCGGGCCTTGGTGGGCGGGATAGACGTGTGGAAGGAACCGGTGCGGGCCAAGGCCCAGTTCGGCTACGTGCCCGACCGGCCCTATCTCTACGGTAAGCTCACCGGCCTCGAGCTTCTGCGCTTTGCCGCGGGGGTCTACCGGCTGCCCCGCGCACAGGCCGAGGCCCGTATCGAAGAACTGTTGGTGCGCTTTCGCCTGGAGCGCTTTGCCTCTTCCCTGATTGAAACCTACTCCCACGGCATGCGGCAAAAACTCTCCCTGGCCCTAAGCCTGCTGCACAGCCCCCCAGCCCTCATCCTGGACGAGCCCATGGTGGGCCTCGATCCGCATGCCTCGAGGCTGGTCAAAGACCTGCTGCGGGACTACTCCAAAAACGGGCGGGCCGTGCTCTACGCCACCCACCAGCTCCACCTAGCCGAGCAGGTGGCCGACCGGGTGGCCCTGGTGCACCAAGGGCGCTTGCTGGCCTTAGGCAAGCCCCAGGAGCTTTTGCGCCAGCACGGCAGCAGCGACCTAGAGGAGTTCTTCCTACGCCTCACAGAAGAAGCCCAGCCTCTGCCCGCTTGAGTTGTATTCCTTCCCGAGGGTTTTCCCGTTAATATACTGGGGTTATGCGCGTTATTGTGATTGGTGCCAGGGCAAGTCTGCTGGCCCAAGCCCAGACCCGCTGGGTGGTGGAGCGCCTAAAGGAAAACTGGCCGGAAACCGAGTTCAAAATACGCACCATACAGGCTAAACATGCCTCTGAACAAAGTGCTGCCGAGGCCCTGCGGGAAGCGCTGAGCCAACGGCAGATCGACATTGCCGTCTACTCTTTGAAATACCTCCCCACCCAGGAGGTACCCGGAATCCATCTGGTCGCTGTTCCCAAGCGGGTCGAGCCCCGCGAGGCCCTAGTAGGCCGTAGCAGCAAGCGCCTAGAAGACCTACCCAAAGGGGCTATGGTCGGGGTGAACAGCCTGCGGCGCAAGGCCCAGCTTCTGGCTTACCGCCCCGACCTGAACCCCTGCCCCCTCGAGGGCGACGTGGATGACCGCCTAAGCGCCATCGGCACTGGTGAGTTCGACGCGGTCATCATGGGTGCGGCCAGCCTACTGCGGCTCGACCTGCGCAACCGCATCGATCAGCTCATCGATCCCGAGGTGATGCTGCCAGCGCCGGGCCAGGGGGCCTTGGGCCTAGAGGTGCGCCGGGGCGACGACTGGGCCGAAGAGCTGGCCTACAGCCTCAATCACCGCCCCTCTTTCGTCCGGGTGACGGCGGAACGGGCCTTCCTGCGGGCCCTGGATGCAGGCGATGAGTGCCCCGCTGCCGCTTTGGCCACCCTCGAGGGCGACGACACCCTGGTGCTGCATGGGCTCATCAGCTCACCCGATGGCCGCGAGCTGATCCGGGCTGAGATAGAAGGGGATGCGGAGGAGGCCGCTGAGCTGGGCCTTGAGCTAGCCCAAGACCTGCTGGCCGAAGGGGGAAGGGAGCTTTTGGGGGCGGTATCGGCCCGGTAGCCTCGAGAGGCTGCCTGGCTCACGATTGTCCTGGCCCTACGCCTTTAGACTTAGGCAGGGGAAGCTCAGCAGCCGCCCCAGGTCTATGGGAATGAAGCGTCTGACCAAGCAGCGTAAGGCTGTCCTCGAGGTGGTTCGCCAGGCCAAGGGCTACCATCCCGACGCGGCCTGGGTTTACGCCGAGGTGCGCAAGCGGGTACCCCGCATCAGTCTGGGCACGGTCTACCGTACCCTGGAGGTTCTGGTTGAAGAAGGCTACTTGCTGCCCCTTTCCCGCCCCGGCGAGGCCCTGCGCTACGAGGCCAACCTGGACGGGCACCTGCACATGCTCTGCCGCCACTGCCACGAGTACTTCGACATCGTGCACCCCTTACCCGACCTGGTGAGCGAGGTCAGGGCCAAGTACCCCGAGCTGAGCATCGAACGGGTCCAGGTGGAGTACCAAGGCCTCTGCCCCCGCTGCCGGGAAAAACACCCAGGCAACCCGCCTTCCCGTAATACCGAGCCGTCGGTTAGTCAAACCCCTCACATCTGAGCAAAAATGCGCACGGGCATCCCCTCACAGGGGATGCCCGTGCAGGGCCGTGGCTACAGCCCGGCCCCCTTTTCGATGTGGGCCGAGACCTCCCCGGTCTCCTCCGCCTCACGGCGCAGGATAGCGGCTTTGATGCGCTTAAGGGTGGTAACCTCTTCCAGAGCCCGCTGGTCGAGGGTATCGGTGATGAACTTGATCTGCTCGTTGATTTCGGGGATGGAAATCTGCTCCAGGGCGTTCACCCGGCGGTTGGTCTTCTTGATCTCCTCGCCGATTTTGCGCAAACGGTTCTCAGTGTTGGCCACCGCCACGATGGCCTCAGCCAGCCGGCGGAAGGCCGCCGCGGCCTCGAGGGTCTTGGCTCCCACCCCGATGGGGCTAAAGGAAAGCGCCCCGCTGCCCTCAGGGGCTACAATACGGGGCACCTTGACCCCATAGAGGCTCTGTACCTCCAGGCTCACCTCGAGGGGGGTTCCAGAGAGCGACTCCACCGCCTCGGGGCTATCGAAGGCTTTGGCAATCAGCAGGCTAAAGTAGGCGTCCTTGGCCGCGTTGTTGAGGGCCTCCCTGGCCTTCAAGGAGTCTTGCACCAGGGCAAAAAACTCCCCGATCAAGGCGTCCCGCTTGTTTTTCAAAAGCTCCACCCCCTGCAGGGCCAGGCGCTTCTGATCGCGCTTGGCCAGCAGGGTGGAACGGGTCGGTGAAACAGGTTCAGCCATTGGCACCTCCAGTAGGGTGCGTGCCGAAGACTAAGGGCCCTGGCCTTCGGCCTGCACCATCCCTACGCCCCCACCAACTCCTCCAACTTGCCCGTCTTCTGGTGGTACTGCTCGATGTACTCGCGCCGAATGCGCTTGAGCTCGGAAGCGGGGAAGTCGGCCAGGAGAGCCCACCCAATGTTCAGGCTCTCCTCGATGGAGCGCTCCTTCTGGCCCTGGTTGATGAACTTCTGCTCGAAGTTGGCGGCAAAGCGCAGGTACTTCTTGTCCATCTCGGTCAAGGCATCCTCACCGGTGATGGCCACCAGCCGGCGCAGGTTCACCCCACGGGCGTAGGCGCTGAAGAGCTGGTCGGCCAGCTCCTTATGGTCGGCGCGGGTCTTGCCCTTGCCGATACCGTTGTTCATCAAGCGGGAAAGCGAGGGCTGAACGTTGATGGGCGGGAAGATACCCTGCTGCGCCAGGTCGCGGGCGATGAAAATTTGCCCTTCGGTGATGTAGCCGGTGAGGTCGGGGATGGGGTGGGTAATATCGTCACCAGGCATCGAGAGGATGGGGATCTGGGTCACCGACCCCTTCTTGCCGTGCACCACCCCAGCCCGCTCGTAAATCGAGGCCAGGTCGGTGTACATGTAACCGGGGTAGCCCCGCCGTCCTGGAATCTCCTCACGGGCACCGCCGATCTCGCGCAGGGCCTCGCAGTAGTTGGTCATGTCGGTCAGGATGACCAGCACGTGGTAGTCGTGCTCAAAGGCCAGATACTCAGCCGCGGTGAGGGCCATGCGAGGGGTCAGCAGGCGTTCCACGGTGGGGTCGTCGGCCTTGTTCAAAAACAGCACCGAGCGGGAAAGGGCCCCGGTGCGTTCGAACTCCTGCATGAAGTAGGAGACCTCGCGCTGGGTAATACCCATGGCCGCAAAGACCACCGCGAAGCCCTCGCCCTCCCCTAGCACCTTGGCCTGGCGGGCAATCTGAGCCGCCAGTTCGTTGTGGGGCAGACCTGAGGCCGAGAAGATGGGCAGCTTCTGGCCCCGCACCAGGGTCATGTTGACGTCAATGGCGCTGATGCCGGTCTGGATGAACTCCTCGGGTTTCTCCCGAGCCACCGGGTTGATGGGCGCCCCGTTGATGGGCAGGCGCTTGTCGGCCACCACCGGAGGCAGGCCGTCGATGGGCCGACCAATGCCGTTGAAGACCCGGCCCACCATCTCCTTGGAAACCCCCAGGCGGGCCACGTCCTCGACCAGCGAAACCGTGGTCCTATCGAGGTTCAGCCCCGAGGTCTCCTCGAAAACCTGCAGCACGGTGTACTGGTCGGAGACCTCAATCACCTGGCCGCCGCGGATACGCCCCGTACCATCGTCGATGTTTACGATGGCCCCATAGGCCAGGTCAGCGGCCCCTTCCAGGAACAACAGCGGCCCCGAGACGTAAGTTACGGCGTTGTACTCCTTCTTTAGCATCTCTACCTCCTTACGCCTTCACCGCCCCCAAAAACGCGGTCTTGATCATCTGGTCGAACTCGGCTTTGTAAGCGGGGAACTCGGCCTCCGGTACGTAGCGGGCCCGCCCAATCTTCTCGATCAGCGGATCGGAGAGGATGTCGGCGATGGTGGCCCCTTTGGAAAGGGCCACCTCGCCCTGCTTGTAGGCCGCAATAATCATCTGCATGATGCCGTAGGCTTTAGCCATCGAGCAGGAGGCGTCTACCGGGTCAAAGCCGTTTTGCTGCAGGAAGTCTTCGCGAGCGATACGGCCAATCTCCAGCACCAGCCGCTCGGCATCTTGCAGGGCATCGGGGCCCACCAGCTGCACCACCTGCTGCAACTCGGCCTCGCGCTGCAGGAAGGTGATGATCTGGGTGCGTACCTCAGGGTAGTCGGGGGCTACGTTCTGGCGGTACCAGGGCTCCAGAATGTTCAAGAAGAGCGAGTAGGAGCGGGCCCAGTTGATGGCCGGGAAGTGGCGAGCCCGGGCCAGTTGGGCATCCAGCGCCCAGAAGCCACCGGTAATGCGCAGGGTAGACTGGGTCACCGGCTCGGAGAAGTCGCCGCCAGCGGGCGAGACCGCCCCAATCACCGAGACCGCCCCCTGTTCACCGGCCAAGGTGATCACCTTGCCCGCCCGCTCGTAGAAGCTGGACAGGCGCGAGGCCAGGTAGGGCGGGTAGCCCTCTTCGGCGGGCATCTCTTCCAAGCGGCTAGCAATCTCGCGCAGGGCCTCAGCCCAACGGCTGGTGGAGTCCGCCATCAGCGAGACCTTGTAGCCCTGGTCGCGGAAGTACTCCGCCAGGGTAATGCCGGTATAGAGGCTGGCCTCACGTGCGGCCACCGGCATGTTGGAGGTGTTGGCTACCAGAATGGTGCGCTCCATCAAGGGCCGGCCCGTCTGGGGGTCTTCCAGCTCGGGGAACTCCACCAATACATCGGTCATCTCGTTGCCACGCTCGCCGCAACCTACGTAGACCACAATGTTGGCATCACCGAACTTGGCAATGGACTGCTGGGTTACGGTCTTACCCGAGCCGAAGGGACCTGGAATGGCAGCAGTACCCCCCGCCGCCAGCGGGAAAAGCACATCTAGGATGCGCATCCCGGTCAGGAAGGGTTCGTTGGGGTCGAGTTTCTTGCGGAAGGGGCGAGGTTTGCGCACCGGCCAGTAGTGGGCCAGGCGCAGCTTGGTACCGTCCTCGAGCTCAGCGATGGTATCGTCGATGGTGTACTGGCCTGGCCCCACAATGCTCTTGATGCGGCCCGACTTGTCGGGGGGAACCAGGATTTTGTGGGTGAAGCTGAACTCAGGCACCGTGCCCAAAATATCCCCGCCCGAAACCTCGTCCCCTACCCCCTTCATAGGGGTGAAGTCCCACTTCTTGCTGCGGTCGAGCGAGGAAACCTCGATCCCCCGGGAGATAAAGATGCCCGAGGCGGCCATAATCTTATCCAAGGGGCGCAGAATACCATCGAAGATACCATTGAGAAGCCCCGGCCCCAGCTCCAGGGCCAAAGGCAGCCCGGTGCTCACCACCGGCTCGCCCACCTTCAACCCGTTGGTGTCCTCATAGACCTGGATAAAACAGGTATTCCCATCCAGGCGGATGATCTCTCCTACCAGCTTTTCATGACCGACGCGCACGATGTCATACATCTTGGCGCCTTCAAGGTTCTCAGCGATGACCGCTGGACCTGCTATCTTTTTGATCGTTCCCACATCTCCTCCTCTGGAGGTTTGGCAGTAAGGGTGGGGGCGGGTGGCCCCCTCCTTCTTACAGTTTTATATCGAAGCCAATGGTCTGGCGTACCAGCTGGCGCATGTAGGCCTTGGGGTCGCCCCCTCCACTAAAGACCTCGAGCAGGTTGGGCAAGGACAGCAACACCGGGGCACTGCGCCCCCGCATCACCCGCTCAGCCGCCTTGTTGGGATCAGGCAACAGACGCTCGTCCACCGCCACCAGGGCATACTGGTTAGACTCTATCATCTCCAAAAGCCTACGCACGGCCTCCTGGGGGGTGGCCACCACGGCCTCGAGGCCGGCCATGCGGTAGCCAGCGGCGGTTTCCCCATCGGTCAGAACACCGATTTTCACGCGACCTCCTTCGCCACCGCGTCCGCAGGCAGATTGAAGTAGGCCCGGCGGGCCAGTAAGCGGATACGGCTGGCTTCCCACAGCTTGCGCTGAATATAGTCCAGCACCAACCCACCCCCCAGGCTATCAGTGGCCCCGCTAGCAGCTTTATCCAGCAGGATACGGCGCAGGGCGCGCTCGAGCTCACCGAGGGTACGCGCGCTGGCCGCAGGAGCCAGAGGGGTACCCCCAAGGGCATCCATGGCCGCCAGGTCCCCTGCCGCTATCCGCCCAAAGACCACCCGGCTTAGGTGCTTGCCCCCAGGCACAAAGTAGCCATCCAGGTTAGCCTCCCCCACCCCCAAAGCCCGCAGCTTGAAGGCCGTGGCCAGGTTGGTGGCGTCTACCTCGAGGGCGAAGTAGGCCGCCACGTGAGGCTGGCGCAGGCGCTTGGCTTTCTCGAAGCAGGCGGCAAAGAACTCGCGGTCGAGGGCCACCTCGAGGGCCAGCAGGTCGGGGCTACCCGCCACTGCCTGGCGCAAGGCTTTGGCCAGGGGATGCCCCGGTAGCTGCAGTAGCTGGGCCAGGCTGGCGGCGTCGGGGGCTTGGAGCATGGCGTTCAAGAGCGGCTCCTTGAAGGTTCCGCCCAACAAGCCCGCCTTGATCTCCTCCGGGGTCTTGCCCATGGCCTTGCCGCGCAAAATGGCCTTCAGGTTGACCAGGTCGGCCCGCAGCAAGGGCAGGCGCACCAGCTCGCGCAGCTCCCCCGAGACCAGGGTAGGCAGATCGTGCACCGTGCGGGCCAGGTGGTTGGCCACCGCCCGATCCACATCGGCCAGGGTATCGCCCACCAGGTCGGCCCCGTAGACCGTCTCGGAGAGCATGCGCACGAACTCGGCGAAGGACTGGTTTAGGGCCTGCTGGAAAAAAGGCTCTGGAACCATCTGGCTCCGCCTGGAGCGCACCCGGGCGTTCAGGTAGGCAAAGGTATTTCGTGTCAGCACCTAACCCTCCCGTTGTTCCTTCCTTGGGGAAGCGCCGCAGCGCTTCCCCACAGGGTACTTAGCCCCAAAGGGCCCCAGCCGCCTTGGCCGAAAGCGCATCCCAGGCCCGCTCGAGGCGCTCGGAAAGGGCATTCTGCACAAAGGCCCGCCCTCCTTCGGCTACCAGCCGTACCCCATCGCGGATGGCATCATCGGTCTTGAGCTCTAGCCCCCTGTCCCGGGCCCAGTCGCTCAGCAAGGCGGCATGGGCGGGGTTGACCAATACCGACTCGGCCTTACCGATGCCCTGGAGAGCCTCCTCGGCCAGCTTTTGCAGGATAGGGCCAAACTCGGGCTGGGTGGCTAGGGCCTGCAAGCGCCGCAAGGCCTCGGCCCGCACCTGCTCCATAACCCGCCCCTTGGCGGCAATCCGGGTCTGGCTCAGCAGCAGCTCGGCTGCGCTTTGTGCACGCCGCAGGGCTGCCGTGCGCTCGGCCTCGAGCTGCCGCTCCTTGCTGGCCTTGAGGGCCTCGGCTTTGGCCCGAGCCTCTTCCACAATGGCCCTAGCCTTGCTCTCGGCCTCGGCAGCTACGGCAGCAATTTCGGCAGCCACCTCGTTTTGCAGAATATCTTCCAGTTTCGACATGGGGCTCCTCTATGAGCCAGAACTAGTTGATGAGGAAGGAGAAGGCCAGACCGAAGATGGCCAAAGTCTCAGGAATCAGGAAGAAGATCAGGGCCGTACCGAAGTTGCGGCGGTCTTCGGCCACCGCACCCACAGCCGCCGCCCCGATGGCGCTTTGGGCCATACCCGTGCCCAACAAACCCAAACCGATGGCCAACCCTTTGCCGATAGCGGCAAAGGAAGCCCCACCCGCTGCGGCCTCCTCGGCGGCAAAGGCCACAGTGGCTAGAACAACGATGGCGATGATCAACAGGGTCTTGGTCAGCTTTGCGTTCTTCATGGGTTTTTCTCCTTTAAGGTTCCACGTGCCTCTGGCACATCATGGACGGTTTGCTTAGGCGTTTTCCGACTTAACCGATTTGAACGGCTTGTAGGGCCGGCCGCTCTCCTCGAAGAAACCAAAGTTGGTCGAGAACTCAATCCACAAGAGACGGATGGGCTGGATCACATGCCCCAGGGTGGTGATGACGATGATGGCCAGAATCAGAATAAGGCCCACCACAAAGCCCAGCACCCCCCCGATAAAGCCGAAGCGCTCAGCCAGGCCAAAGCCCACCTGGTTGGCCAGGCTGGCCAGCACCCCACCGGCCACCCCTACCGCGTACAAACGGATGTAGCTGAGAATCTGCCCGCCCTTGCCCGGCAGTTCAGCGATCATCAGCACCTCGCGCGACAGGGCCACCCCCACCAGGAAGAGGAGCAAGCCCACCCCGAAGATCAGGTTGAGGAGGGGCAGGTTGGCCTGGGTGAGGAAGTTGTAGGCAAAGGCCACCAAGCCCACCAGGCCCGAAAAATAGCCGAAGCCCTCCCAGAAGTGCTTCATATGCCCGTGGGCCAGCCCCAGGCGCATGCGCAGGAAGAAGGCGTAGAGCACCTGGAACACCCCAAACAAAATGGCGAAGACCATCAGCCCGTTGGCCGTTTGGGCGAAGTCCAGACGGTTGATGAGGATGGGGATCAAGCCGCTGCCGCCGTGGTTGGGGTCGTAGAAAATGGTTCCACCCCCTGGCAACACCTTGAGTTTTTCCAGGAAGGTACCAAAAAACTCCCCGTACAGCACGCCCCAAAACATGGCCCAGCCGGCCATCCACTTACCGATGGTGGCTAGCTTGCCTAGCACATCCGGGCCAAAAGCAGCCCCCAGGAAGTCGATGCGCAGGGTCTCACCCCGCTGGGACTTCCCTGCCAACCAAAGCGCGGCCAGCAAGAACAGCAGCCCAATACCAATATCGCCCACCACAATCCCGAAAAACAACGGGAAGAACAGCGCAATCATCCGGGTGGGATCGTACCCCCCGTAGGCTGGGGTATTGAGGAAGCTGTGCATGAGTTCAAAGGGCCTGGCCCAAGCCGGGTTGTCCAGGGTAACGGGCACCTGGTGCCCCTCGTGGTGCTCATCTACCGGCTCAAAGGTGTAGACCACCTGGTTACGCAGGCGGTTCAGGGCCTCCTCTACTCGAGCTTTGGCCTTCTGTGGCACCCAGCCCATCAGCGCCACCCCATACTTACCTGCGGCCATATCCGCTGCGGTACGGTAGCGGGCCACCTCGTCCTTGCCTCGAGCCCACAAGGCTCGCAAAACCCCTTCCGATTCCCGCGCCAGCCGGGCGATCTCCTCCCGAATGCCCACCAGTTCCTCGGGGGCTAGGCGGGCACGCTCCTTCATACGGGCGCTGGCCTGGGCCAAAGGCATCTGGCCATAGGCCCCAGGGAAGCGCAGCTCGGCTAAGCCCAGGCGGGAAAGGGCTGAGCGGGCAGCCTCGAGCTCGCTCCGCCGCACCACCACCGCCGCTGCCACCTGGTGATCCAGGGCCTCGGCATCGAGGACGAAGCGATCTTCCAAGGCTTGCCGCAAGGCGGCGCGCACCCCCTCGAGCTCCTCGGGCTTGGCCACCAGGAAGGGAATCACCGCCAGCCAGGGGCTCTGATCCAACCCCTGCACCAGCCCGGCCAGGCGCTCGGCGGCCTTACCGAAGAGTTCGATGGTCTGAATTTCCTCCTCGAGGGCAGCCCGTTCCTTACCCAGCACCTCAGCCCGCGTTGCCACAGGCTTTAGGGTAACCTCGGCCTCCTCCAAAGTGCCCTCAAAGAACTTTTCTCCCGGGGCCACGGCCAGGCCAGCCACCAAAAGGGCCTGCTCGGCCTGCGACACCACCGCCTCCCAACGCCTGAGTTCAGCTTCCTCAGAAGGTGAAAGGCGGTACTCGTCTAACTCGTCGGGGCGCAAAGGGTCGATGTGCACTACTCCGGCCTGCTGCAGCTCCCGCAAAAGCTCCCGGGCCAGCCGCTTGGGGCCGGCCACAATCAGCTTCTCCATCGGAGCTATCAAGGCAGTACCTCCCGCAACACCACCTCTACCGCCTCAGTTAGCCGGGCCGCCGACCCCTCCGCGATGGCCTGGGCCTCCGCCTCGGCTTTGGCCTTGGCCTCGCTTTCGATCTGTGCCACAGCCTCGGCAATCTGCCTACGGAAGAGGGCTTCCATCTCCCGCGCGGCTTGCTCGGCCTCAGCCAGAATCTGCGCCGCCTGGGCCTCGGCTTCTTTGACCTTGGCCAAAGCAGCCTGCCTGGCCTCCTCGAGCTGCCGGGCTAGGGCCTGCTCGCGCTCAGCAAGGCTTTTGATAAGTCCTGATCCTGCCACACACCCTCCTTTCTTGGCGCCGCTACACCTTGGTACATCCTAAAAGCGAGCAAGTGAAAACTTGCTCAAACTGAACCCCAAGAATCATAGCGACTTCTCAGGATTCGTGTCAACGCGAAACAGCATACTATAAGGAGTGGATACGGCTTTAGCAAAGAAAAGTGGTGTTTTAGCGATTATTTGCGAAACAAAACAAAGATAAAAGGTATTGTCTGGAAAATATTCATATACAAGCAAGCAAGGGGTATTGTGTAGACTCTTTAGGTGAAGGTACGCATCTCTCCTAAAGGAGCCGCCCGGCTCCTGGCCCGCCACCCCTGGGTGTACAAAAGCGATGTGCTCGAGGGCCCCGCTAACCCCGGCCTTTACCCCGTTCAGGCTGGTAGAAAGACCCTGGGACTGGCCTTGTACAACCCTGCTTCTGAGATCACCGTGCGGGCCTTTAGCTTCGAGGAATCTCCCGACCCCCTGGAGGTATGGCTAGCCAACCTGCGCCAGGCCTTGCGCCAGCGTCAGGCCGCCTTGGCCCAGGAACCCGAGGGAGGCTACCGTCTGGCGCATGCCGAGGGTGACCTGCTGCCCGGTCTGGTACTGGACTACTACGCCGGGCACGGGGTCTTGCAGATAGGTTCAGCGGCTTTGGAGCCCCTTATGCCCCGGCTGGTTCAGGTCATCCTAGAGGAGATCCCCCTGCGCAGCCTGCTGGCCAAAAACGACCAGAAGTCCCGGCTTCTAGAGGGTCTACCCCTGGAGGTTCGGGTGCTCCAGGGAGCCGTGCCCGAGAAGGTGGTGGTGCAGGAAGGGGCCATCCGCTACCAGGTAGAGCTCTACCAGGGCCAGAAGACCGGGGCCTTTTTGGATCAACGCGACAACCGTCTGCGCATGGAAGGTTTTCGAGGCCAATCGGCCCTCGACGTGTTTAGCTACCACGGCTCGTTTGCCCTGCACCTAGCCCGGGGCTTCACCCAGGTCACCGCCGTAGATAGCTCTGCCGCCGCCCTAGAGCGAGCCCAGGAAAACGCGCAGCTCAACGGCTTTGACAATCTCACCCTACACGAAGCTAACGCCTTTGACTTTTTGCGAAAGGAAGAGCGGCGCCAGGCCCGTTACGACCTGATCGTCCTCGACCCCCCCGCCTTCGCGAAAAGCAAACGCGACCTCGAGCGCGCCTACGCCGCCTACAAAGAAATCAACCTGCGGGCCTTGAAGCTCTTAGGGCGCGGGGGCATCCTGGCCACCGCCTCCTGCAGCCACCACCTAGGCGAGCCCCTCTTCTACCAGATGCTCACCGAGGCCGCCGCCGATGCCCAGCGCACGGTAAGAGTCCTGGAGAAACGCGGCCAGGGCTGGGATCATCCGGTTTTGCTCAACGTACCCGAGACCCACTACCTTAAGTTTGCCCTATTGCAAGTGCTGTAAGGCTACCAAGCCCCCTGGCTTCGGCACTCGGTATAGAGGGGGCAGTCTTGGCAGCGCGGCTTACGGGCAGTACAGCGGTAGCGGCCAAACAGGATAAGGGCATGGTGGACAAAAACCCACTTATCCCGAGGGAAAAGCTTTTCCAGGTCAGCCCCGATTTTCTCGGGGTTTTTCTCCTGGGAAAGCCCCAGGCGGTGGGCCAGGCGGGTCAGATGGGTGTCCACCGCAATCCCCGGTATGCCAAAGGCAGCCCCCAGCACCACCGTGGCGGTCTTCCAGCCCACCCCGGGGAGGGCCTGTAGCTGGGCTTTATCGGCGGGCACCTGGCCACCGTGCTTTTCCACTAGCTGCCGGGCCAGCTGCACGATGTTCCGGGCTTTGCTGCGGTATAGCCCGATGGTTTTGATGTAGGGTTCGACCTCTTCGGGAGTGGCCTGGGCTAGGGCCTGGGCGTTGGGGTAGCGGGCAAAAAGGGCGGGGGTGGCCCGGTTCACCGAAGCATCGGTAGCCTGGGCCGAGAGCACGGTGGCAATCAGCAGCTCAAAGGGATTGCGATGAAAAAGCTCGGTGGCCGCTTGAGGATAAAGAACCTCCATTACCTCTAGCACCCTAAGCGCCCGCTTTTTTATGATCCGCCAAGAAGCCCTCTGGCGCTGGCCACGGGCGACTCTGGGTTTGGTACCTGCCATAGCTCAATAGGCCTTGGCAAAGAGAATCCGCTTGCCATAGGCGCTGGGCTTACCACAGCGCACGCAGTATCCTTGCGCCTCGGGCTCGTCGTAGGGAATGCAACGGGTGGTGGCGGTGGTCTCCGCTTTGATCTGCTTCTCGCAGGCTGCCTCGCCACAGTGGAAGGCCTTGACAAAGCCCTGCTCCACCTTCTCCTGGAAGGCCTGGTAGCTGTCTACCTCCCAGGTGTGCGCATCGCGGAAGGCCAGGGCCCGCTGGTAAAGCTGTTGCTGGAAGGCCTCGAGGCGAGCCGGGATAAGCTCGGGCAGGGCAGACACCGCTACGGTCTCCTTGCCCCCCAGCCGGCTGGCCAGCACCGCGGTTTTGGCCTCCACATCGCGCGGCCCCACCTCGAGGCGCAGCGGTACCCCTTTCAGCTCCCACTCGTTGAACTTATACCCAGGGCTGTACTGGTCGCGGTCGTCGAGGAAGACCCGGACGCCCGCGGCCTTGAGGGTATGGGCCAGTTCCACCGCCGCAGGCAGCACCACCTCGCGGGTGTCGGCTTTGTAGATCGGGACAATCACCACCTGCACCGGGGCCAGCCGGGGGGGCAGAATCAGGCCCTTGTCGTCGCCGTGGGTCATCACGATGGCCCCCACCACCCGCGTCGTAAAGCCCCAGGAGGTGGTATGCACGTACTTGTTCTGCTGGTCTTTGTCTTGAAACTGGATATCGAAGGCCCTGGCAAAATTGGTGCCCAGGTAGTGCGAGGTGCACGACTGCAGGGCCTTTCCATCGCGCATCATGGCCTCGTAGCTGATGGAGTAGACCGCCCCAGCGAACTTCTCCGACTCGGTCTTGCGCCCCTCCCACCCCGGTATAGCGCACCACTCGCGCAGCACCGTGGCATAGACCCCGGCCATGCGCCGGGCTTCCTCCTCGGCCTCCTCCTGGGTGGCGTGGGCGGTATGGCCCTCCTGCCACAAAAACTCAGTGGTGCGCAGGAAGAGCTTGGTGCGTAGCTCCCATCGCACCACGCTGTTCCACTGGTTCAAAAGCTGCGGCAGGTCGCGGTAGGTGCGAATCCACTTAGACCACATGTAGCCGATGATGGTCTCGGAGGTCGGGCGCACCGCCAGCGGCTCTTCCAGGGTTTCACCACCGGCCTGGGTCACCACCGCCAGCTCGGGGGAAAAGCCTTCCACGTGCTCGGCCTCCTTCTGCAGGAAACTCATGGGAATGAATAGGGGAAAGTAGCAGTTTTGGTGGCCCGTCTCTTTGAACATGCGGTCGAGTTCACGCTGGATGTTCTCCCAGATGGCGTAGCCATAGGGCTTGACCACCATGGTGCCGCGCACTGGGCCATAGTCCACCAGGTCGGCCTTGAGCACCACTTCGTTGTACCACTCGTTGAAATCCTGCGATTGCGGAACCAAGCCTTTGTCCTTCGCCATACCGACCCATCATAGCCGATGGCTCGCCCAGACTCACCCGTTTGGGCCAATCCCAATGGGTAACGCTAGGAAACGTCTAAGTAACTTTTTTAGGTTACCCCTAAGTCTCCTTGATGGTTCTATGATGTGGGCGTCTTTTGGACAAGCAGGCGAAGGGGGGTGAAAGGAAAAACAATCCTTAAGCTTTATAAGGTACTCCTATCTAGCTTCAAAAACCAACGCTCTCAGAGCGCAGGAGCAACTATGCGGAAATATCTTGTCTTACTAGGTTTAGCAGCCTTCCTGGCAGCCTGTGGGAACAAAACAGGTAGCCAGCCCAACCTCGAGGTCATTGCCAGCCTGCCCCCTCAGACCACCTTCGGCAGTATGGTGGATGAAACCCCCACCCGCTGGTTTGTAGAGCTATCGGGTGGGACTCAAAGCGATGGTGTTAGCCTGCAAAGTATCCAGGCTCAGCATGCTGCCTTCCGTCAGGCTGCCCAAGCCGCAGGGGTCAAAATTCTCTTCGCTTACACCGACCTCTTCAACGGCTTCTCGGTAGAAGTAGCTAGCAATAACCGAAAGCTGCTGTACACCCTACCAGGGGTGGAAGGTGTCTACCCCATTGGCACCTATTGGTTGCCACCCCGTGAGGTTGCCAACCCCGACCTGGCCTCCGCACTCACCCAGACCGGGGCTGATATCGCCCAAAACGACCTGGGCCTGACCGGGCGGGGCGTTAAGGTGGGGATCATTGACAGCGGCATCGACCTGCAGCACCCTGCCTTTGCAGGGCGCATCGCGGATGGCTATGACTTTGTAGGAGACGATTACGACGCCTCCGACCCAGCCAAATCTACCCCGGTACCCGACCCCAACCCCGACGACTGCAACGGTCACGGCACCCACGTAGCGGGCATCGTGGGGGGCAAAGACAGCCAGATTACCGGGGTAGCCCCTGGAGTGCTGTTTGGGGCCTACAAGGTGTTCGGCTGTGAGGGCTCCACCAGCGACGACGTAATCCTGGCAGCTCTCGAGCGAGCAGAGAGCATGGGCATGGACGTGGTCAACATGAGCCTAGGCTCACCTTTCGGCTGGAGCGTATTGGGCAAGGCCCTCACCAAGATGGTCAAGCGTGGCACGGTGGTGGTGGCCTCGGCGGGCAACAACGGCAACCTGGGCCTTTTTGCCACCGGTGACCCCGCTGCCACCGAAGGGGTCATCAGCGTAGCCTCCTTCGACAATATCGCCGTGAATGCGCAAAAAGCCATTGTGAACGCTACCGGGGCCCCACTGGGCTACCTGGTGCTGGGCGGGGCTGAAGCTCCCCCCACCAGCGGCCAAAGCGCCGAGGTGGTTTGGATTGGCCGGGCCTGTAACGCCGATACCTTGCTGGCCGACCCCACGGGCAAGGTGGCTCTTATTGAGCGTGGTACCTGCACTTTCAACGAGAAGTACCAGCGGGCGATTAGTGCCGGTGCACTAGGGGTCATCATCCATAACAACGCCACCGGCCTGTTTGCCGGCGGTGGCGTGACCGGAGTAGCCGGTAAGTTTGGCATTAGCATCTCCCAGGCCGATGGGCTAGCTCTGCGGGCCCTGAGTACCCCCACCACCCTGACCTGGACCTCCGAGACCACCGCCGTGGCCAACCCCACAGCGAACCTCATCTCTAGCTTCAGCTCCTGGGGTTTGAGTCAGGACCTCGAGCTCAAGCCTGACCTGGGTGCTCCCGGCGGCCTGATTCGTTCGGCGGTACCGCTGGAGCAGGGCGGCTACGCCATCCTGAGCGGTACTTCCATGTCGGCGCCTCACGTGGCCGGTGCGGTAGCGTTATTGCTGGAGGGGAACCCGGCCTTCTGGCGGCAACAGCGGCCCAGCGAGGTACGCAAGTACCTGCAAAACACTGCCATGCCCAAGGCCTTTGCTCTGGCCCCAAGCAGTGGCCTGCCCGAAACCAGCTACCGCCAAGGAGCTGGCATGATCGACATCGTGGCGGCAGTGCAGAACCGAGTGACCGTAACCCCCTCGGCCATCTCCTTCGCGGCCAAGGCCGGTGCCCATACCGAGCGGCTGGTGCTGAAAAACCGTAGCAATGTCCCACTTATCTACAAACCGATCCACCTGCCAGGGCCTGCCGCCTTTGGCAGTATCCACACCCCGAGCTTTGCTATCGCTTCGGCCACAGTCAGCTTCAGCCACTCGCAAATCACCGTGCCGGCTCGGGGCGAGGCCATCCTGAGCGTGACCATCACTCCTCCCGCCAGTCTACCCAACAAGGGGCTCTACGGCGGCTACATCCAGCTCGAGCCGGTAGGAGCTGGCCTGAAGCTCAACGTGCCCTATGTGGGCATGCAAGGTGGCTATCAGGCTATTCAAATTCTCACCCCAGCCGCTTTTGGCTTCCCCCTGTTGGCCAAACTTAACGATGCGGGCACCGGCTACGAGGTTCTGCCCAGCGGTGGCTCCTTCACCCTACAGGGTAACGACCTGCCCTACCTCCTGGTGCACTTCGAGCACGGCGCTCGGGTTTACGAGGTGGTCATTCTCAACGCTGCCACCAACACCCCCATCCACCCCAAGTACAGCCGGGCCGATTACGCCGAGTACATCCCGCGCAACACCAGCGCCAACGGTTTCTTTGCCATTCCCTGGGATGGTACTCGCATTAGCAAGTACGCCAAAGAGGACGTCTACGGCAATAAAATTCCCGTGCCTGCCGAGTTCCAGGCTGTACCCAATGGCCAGTACAAGCTGCAGATTCGGGTGCTGAAGCCCACCGGCAAGATGTCCAACCCCGCTGACTGGGAAAGCTGGATCTCACCGGTCATCACCATCGCCCGGCCCTAACCCCCAACACGACCTGAAAGACCCGCCGAAGCGGGTCTTTTTTCGTATGCTATGGGCAGATGGAACTGTGCGGCCCCCGCATCCGGCTCCGGCCCCCTCGCCCAGAGGACACCCTGGCCCTGTTTACCCTGATGTCCGACCCGGAGCTGGCCCCTTTCGTCTATTGGGAGCCCCACCAGGACCCCCACCAGACCTACCAATACCTCGAGCACCTGCAAACCAAGGAGGGCTTTTTCGTCATCGAGGCGGGGGAGCAGCCCGCAGGGGTCATTGGGCTGCACCTGGACTGGGCCAACAAGCTGGGCGAGACCGAGACCTGGCTGGGGCAGCCCTACTGGGGCAAAGGCCTCAACACCGAGGCCAAGGTGGTGCTCTTCGACTACGCTTTTGGGCCCTGGGACCTGCGCCGCATCCAGGCCATCGCCCATGTGCACAACCCCCGCTCGCAGCGGGCGCTGGAGAAGCTGGGCTTCCAGCGCGAAGGTCTGTTGCGCCGCTGGCGCTGGATTCGCGGGGAGCCGTGGGACTTCTACATGTACAGCCTGCTGCCGGAGGAGTGGCTGTCGAGCCGGCCGCCGATTTTTTACTAACAGCAGCGCTAGTCCTGGCAGGAAGGGTAAACTAATCCGGCTATGGACATGCTCCCTATCCTCGAGGAACTATCTCAACAAACCCCCTCCAAGATTCTGCTGGTGGTGCTGGACGGCGTAGGGGGCCTGCCCCAAGCACCCGGCGGCCCCACCGAGCTGGCCGCGGCCCACACCCCCCACCTCGATGCGCTGGCCAAGCAAAGCGCTTTGGGACTGCTCACCCCAGTCTACCCTGGCCTGGCCCCTGGCTCTGGCCCCGGCCATCTCGCGCTCTTTGGCTACGACCCCTTCAGGTATCTGGTCGGACGGGGGGCGCTCTCGGCCATCGGGATTGGGGCCGACTTCCAGGACGGCGATGTGGCCGTGCGGGGCAACTTCGCCACCCTCGATGCGGCTGGGCTGGTTAAGGATCGCCGCGCAGGCCGCCCCAGCGATGCGGAAAACGCCCGCGTAGTGGGCAAGCTCAAAGCCGCCATCCAGGAGGTGGAAGGGGTACAGGTGCACTTCTACACCGAGTCCGAGCACCGCTTTGTGGTGGTTTTGCGCGGGGCAGGCCTGGGAGAAAAAACCAGCGACACCGACCCCCAGAAAACCGGGGTAGCCCCCCTGCCCTCCCAGCCCCACGACCCCACCGACGCCGCCAGCAGTAAGACGGCCCGCCTCCTCAACGCCCTCAGCCGGCGCATCCGAGAGGTATTGCAAGACGAGCCCCAGATTAACGGCGCGCTCTTCCGCGGCATCTCCCTCAAGCCTCGCTTCCCCAGCATGGCCCAGGTCTACAAGCTCAACCCGGCCTGCGTCGCCAGCTACCCCATGTACAAAGGGGTGGCCAGCCTGGTAGGCATGAAGGTGCTGCCGGTGGAGGGGGTGGAAGACGCACCAAAGGGCAAGCTGCGGGCGCTACAGGAAAACTGGGCCAAGCACGACTTCTTCTACCTGCATTTCAAGAAAACCGACGCCACCGGCGAAGACGGCAACTTCGCGGAAAAAGTCCACAAGATTGAGCTTTTCGACCATCTGCTGCCGGAGCTACTGGCCCTGAAACCCGATGTGCTGGCCATCACCGGCGACCACTCCACCCCCAGCGTGCTGAAGGCCCACTCCTGGCACCCGGTACCGCTCTTGCTGTATGGTCCCTACCTGCGCAACGACGCCGCCCAACGCTTCACCGAGGACGAAGCGGCCAAAGGCAGCCTAGGCCACCTGCGCGGGGTGGAGCTGATGCCTTTGCTGCTGGCCCACGCCGGCAAACTGCAAAAGTACGGGGCCTAGCGGTTGCGGGCCGGTCGCAGGGTGGTCTGGGTGGGCAGGCGGTAGCCGTGGTTGTCGGGGGCGTCGTCGGTGGCCGCAGTGAGCACCCGCCCATCGGGCAGCCGGGTGCCCTCGCCCACCAGGTATACCGCGCCCCAGGGGCGGTAGGTGCTGGAAAGGGTGTCCCTGCTGACCTGGCCATCGGTAAAGCGGATGGTGCGGTGAACCTGCACGGTGGCTCCCTCGGCAGCCCAGTCTACCTGTACGAACTGCTGCGGCTTGAGTTCGGGAATCACGATGTAGCGGGTCGGCAAGGGTGGGGTGCGGCTGAGAATCACAGGCTGGCTCCAGGCCACCTCGCGGTCTTTGCTGCCGAAAAGGCGGAAGGTCAGGCGGTTACCTCTAACCTCGCTCTGAATGAGCAGATGGCCGGGGGTGTCGTTTTTGAAGCGTAGGTCGAGGGAGGGCAGAAAAACCGCCGCATCCAGGCCGGTGGGCTGGTAGTAGCGCACCTGGTAGCTGTGCGGGCGGCGCTGCACAATGGGCAGGCCAGCAAAATAGGCCGAGCGGAAAAGGGTGGTCGAGACCTGGCACAATCCCCCACCCACCCCTTCTAGGGTTTGCTCGCCGGAAATCACGAAGGCTTTTTTGAAGCCGGTGCGCTCCGAGACCTCGCCTATGGCTTTGGCAAAGGAGAAGGTCTCGCCGGGGGCAATTTGCACCCCGTTCAGGAGGCTGGCCGCCAGCGCGATGTTGTAGCCACGCTCGTAGGAGGAGCCCGCAAAGGAGGTGGTGGCCTCGGCCAGAAGCTGGCGGATGCCCAGCCGGTAGTAGAAGGGGGCCCCTTCCGGGTGCAGGGTGTGGGTTACAGGCAGCAAAAACTCCTCCTGCCCGGCTCGCAGGGCCTCGAGGTAGCGCTTTTTAGCCTCGGCTAGGTCGAAGTGGTGCCCCATCTGGTCGGCCATCACCCAGTCCTTTAGGGCTGGGTCGTAACGCCAGCGCGCCGCCTGGGGCGGGCGGGCCGCTTTAGCCAGCAGAACCTCGAGCTGGCCCACCCCACCCACCTTGATGCGCTGCAGTACGCCCACAGTGACCATCTGGCCCTTTTCGATGCGGTTTTCCAGAGCGTAGAAAACGCCGTCTGGCCCTGCCAAAGCCAGAGAAATGCAGAGAAAAATGGCCGGTATTATGAACCTCATAAAGCCACTTTACGCCAATCCTGCGAAAAAATAGTGCGCTTTTGACCCTAACCCTCCCCCTGCTCGTGGCGCTTTAGCCAGTACTGCAGCACCTCCTGGTAGCGCGCTGGTGAAAGCCGGGGCCGGTCGTAGAAGCCGGCCTCGAGGCGTTGGCGCTGGGCCTCGAACAGAATCACCGCTGCCGCCACCGAAACGTTCAGGCTCTGCACCATGCCCATCATGGGAATAATCACGTGCTGGTCTGCTTGCTGGGCCGCCTCGAGCGAGACCCCCCACTTCTCGGTGCCGAGCAGAATGCAGGTCGGGCGGGTATAGTCCACCTGGCGGTAATCCACGGCCTGCGGGGAAAAATGGGCGGCCAACATCTGGAACCCCTGCCTTCTCAAGAAGGCGAAGGCCGAAGCCGTATCGTCGTGAAGGCGTAGGCCCACCCACTTGGCGGCCGAGCCGGAGGTCTCATTGTAGGTCCTGCCCTGGAGACTCAGCTCGCCCTGCGCGGGTGGGATGGCGTGGGCCTCGAGCACCCCCACCGCATCGCAGGAGCGCAGAATGGCCGAAAGGTTGTGGGGCTTGTGCACCCGCTCCAACAGCACTGTCAGGTCGGGCTGGCGCTTGTCCAGCACCGCGCGAATTCGGGCCAGGCGTTCCGGCGTCACGAGGGCCTATTGTACCGTGAGAAAATAAGCCCATGAAAGCCATCGTAGTAGAACAAAACGGCCCACCAGAAAACCTGCTGTACCGCGAGGTGCCCGACCCCACCCCCCAGGCCGGCGAGGTCGTACTGCGCACCCGCCTGACCAGCCTCAACTTTGCCGATATCCAGGCCCGGCGGGGAGGCTATGAGGCGGGCAGCCCACCCCCCTTCATTCCCGGCCTGGACGCCGTGGGGGTGGTTGAGGCCCTGGGCCAGGGGGTGGAGGGCCTTAGGGTAGGGCAACGGGTGGTGGCCTTTGCTGCGGGAGGCTCCTACGCCGAAAAGGTGGTGGCCAAAGCGGTGCTCACCTACCCTGTTCCCCCCGAGCTTCCCGACGAAGCGGTATCGGGCCTTACTGTACTGGTCACGGCCTACAACATTCTGGCCTGGGCCGGGCGGCTGCAAAAAGGCGAGACCGTGCTGGTGCACGCTGCTGCCGGCGGGGTGGGTAGCACCGCCATACAGATGGCCCGGGCCCTGGGGGCAGGAAAAATCATCGCCACAGTCGGCAGCGAAGCCAAAGCCGACTGGGTGCGCCGCCTGGGGGCCGATGCGGTTCTGACCTACCACGGCTTCGCCGAGAGGGTCCTCGAGCTGACCGGCAACACCGGGGCCGACCTGATTCTGGACTCCATAGCAGGTGAGATCTTCCAGCAAGGGATGAAGTGCCTGGCCCCCTTCGGGCGGCTGGTGGTGTACGGGCACGCAGACGGGCAGGCCGGAAGTTTCGACACCAAGCCGCTGCACCGACAAAATAAAGCCGTAATTGGCTATAGCAGCGGGCACTACCGCCGCAGCCGCCCCGAGGCGCTCAGGCCCACCGTCGAGGCGGTCTTCGAGATGCTGCGCTCGGGTCAGGTCAGCCTCGAGATTGGTGCCAGGTTCAAGCTGGAAGAAGCCAGCCAGGCCCACGCCCTGATGGAAAGCCGCCAGAGCATGGGGAAGATTCTGCTATACCCCTAGACTTCCCGCTCGGTACGGGAAAGGGGCCAGCTCGAGGCCTCGTCCAGGGCGGCCACCTCCTCTGGGCTGAGTTGTAGCTTTACCGCCGGTAAGAGGTCTTGAAGCTGCTGCACACTGTTGGCCCCGACAATGGGCGCAGCGACATAGGGACGCGACCACTGCCAGGCTAGGGCCACCTGGGCTGGGTGTACCCCTCGTTGCTGGGCAATCTCCAGCACCTTGTCCAGAATTTTCCAGTTCTGCTCGGTGAAGCGCCCACTAGCAATACCCTGGGCCCGCACGCTCTCGGGCAGGGGCTGGTCGCGGCGGTACTTGCCGGTCAGGAAACCGCCGGCCAGGGGGCTGTAGGGAATCACGCCCAGGCCGTAGGTTTCGCAGACCCGGGCCAGTTCGCGCTCGAAGTTCTGCCGGGTGGGCTGCACCAAGCTGTACTCCGGCTGAAGGGAAACAAAGCTTTCTAAGCCGTGCTTGTCCGAAGCCCACAGGGCCTGCATCAAGCGCCAGGCCGAAAAGTTAGAGCAGCCGATGTAGCGCACATACCCCCGGCGTACCAGGTCGGTCAGGGCCGAGAGGGTCTCCTCGATGGGCACTTGGTTGTCTACCCAGTGCACCTGGTAAAGGTCGATGTAATCCACCTGCAAACGACGCAGGGAGTCTTCTACCGCGCGCATAATCCACCGGCGCGACAGCCCCTCGCGCTGCAAAGGGTGGCGCCGCCCCTCCGAACCACCTGGCCCCATGGCGCCGCGTACCTTGGTAGCCACGATCACCCGGTCACGGTACCCCCGGCTCTTGAGCCAGCGCCCAATAATCTCTTCCGAAACCCCCCCAGGGTTGCCCGGCGCCCAGTTGGAGTAGATATCGGCGGTATCAATTAGGTTACCCCCAGCTTCCACATAGGCGTCCAGGATGGCATACGCGGTCGGCTCGTCCGCGGTCCAACCAAATTGCATGGTGCCCAGGGCCAACGGAGAGACGAAAAGGCCAGATTTTCCCAGTTTGCGATAGGTCATGGGCCTGATTGTACTGGCTTTTGGGCCAGATGACCCTGCCGATCTTGTCTGGCCCTACTCCGTTTCTCCAGGTGCCCGCTCCGGGCCCCTACTGCTGGACTGCTCACGCAGGCGCTCAATCAGGGGGCGAATGAGGGCCCGCTTGAGCTTGAGGGCCTGGCGGTTGACGATAAAACGGGCCGTGGAATGGGCCAACACCTCGAGCTCCACCAACCCCGCCGCCTTCAGGGTAGCCCCGGTCTGCACCACATCCACCACCGCATCGGCCAGCCCGGTAAGGGCAGCCAGTTCCACGTTGCCGGCCAGCTCGATGATATCGGCCACCATCCCTCGCTCGCGCAACACCCGGGAGGTAAAGTTGGGGTACTTGGTAGCGATCCGGCGAATGGGGCCTCTGGCCTGGGGATGGCGGATTAGGGAGAGACGGCAGGCCCCGCTGCCCAGGTCTACCGGTTCGTACACATCGCGGCCAGACTCCAGCAGCACGTCATGCCCCACCACCCCCACATCGGCAATCCCCAGGTCTACATAGATGGGCACGTCGTGGTTGCGCAGCTCGAGGATGGCCACCCCTCCCTCCCTGCCGTGCAGCAAAGCCCGCTCGTTCTCGATGGGGGGAAGCTCGAGGCCAGCCTGGGCCAGGGCCCGGTACCCGTCGCTGAAGTTGCGCCCCTTGGGCAAAGCCACCACTAGGGCAAAGCGTCCGCGTATCATCCGAGCCTTCTTATATCACAAGCTGCCCGGTACTGCAGAAAAACCCCAGCCTGACCGTACATCATCGTATAGGCTTGACGCATAATGTATATGGGTGTATATTGAACATATCAGCCCGCAAAAGCGGGCTTTTTTATTTAGCGCAAAACCGTCTGCAAGTTCTGCACCACCCGCCGGGTGGCTGGTGACTTGTTGAGGGTGTAGAGGTGAAGGCCGGGAACCCCCGCCTCGAGCAGCTCCCGGGCCTGCCGGGTGGTGTGCTCTACCCCGATTTCCAGAACCTCCTCCGGGCTCCGGGCTTTTTCCAGGCGCGACAGCAGAGGCCCGGGAATGCTGGCCCCACACATGTCCATAAAGCGGCGAATCTGGGCTAGGTCGGTAATGGGCATCAGACCCGGTACGATGGGTACTCGAATGCCAATACGGCGGGCCCGCTCTACGAAGCCAAAGTACAGGGCGTTGTTGAAGAATAGCTGGGTAACCACTAAATCCAGCCCGGCCTCCACCTTCTTCTTTAGGTTTAGGAGTTACGCAGTTGCAGTTGACTGAACCTGGACGGACACATGTGAGACTCTAAGCTGGGATAAAAAGAGGGGAACCAACCAAGAAAGGAGGTTCCCCAGGTGCAGTTTACCACCGTTGGCCGAGAGATATGGCAAGGCGCTAGACAAGCACAGAGGCTGGCCGAGGCCAAAGCAGGCGACCCAGAGGTCAAGGAACGTCTGCGCAAGCTCCGACTGGTCAAAGCCCTGCGTGAAAGTAAAAAGAGCTGGAAGGAGATCCAGGACCTGGT
>NZ_AUHY01000013.1 GCF_000423425.1 Meiothermus rufus DSM 22234
CGCTCTCCAAGGACGGGGAGGCGGAGTACTGGGCCACGAACCATCTGGGGATGAGCGAAGAGAAGCGGGCGGAGTTAGAGCGGCAAGGATGGGGGATCGAAGTGTACCATCGGGGGCTCAAGCAGTGCTGTGGGGGGGAGCGGGCCCAGGTGAGGAAGGCGGTCTCCATCCTGCGGCACCTCCTCCTGGCTTTGCGGGCCTTCCTCCGGCTGGAGGTCTACCGGCTGCGCAGGGGGGTGAGCTGGTACGAGGCCAAGGCGTCCATTGTTCGCGAGGCAATACGAAGTTATCTCGCCCATCCCCTCCACATCCTTCAGCCAACTGCGTAAGTCCTAACCAGATGAAAATGGCTTTTTCCCATCCCCAGGAAAAGCCGTGTATCCTAATGGGCATGGAGTGGAGTGGCGCGGTGCTGGCCGGAGGGCAGTCGCGGCGCTTTGGTCAGGACAAGGCCCGCTACTGCTACCGGGGCCGCCCTCTGCTGCAGTGGGTTCTGGAGGGCCTGGAGCAGGCTTCCGAGCGCTTCGTGGTGGCCAACCAAGCCTACCCTGTAGCCGTGCCCATCTACCCCGACCTGCGCCCCGGCGGCGATACCCTCTCGGGCTTACACACCGCCCTAGCCCGTGCCCGCTGCGAATGGGTGGCCGTGGCCGCTTGCGACCAGCCCTTCTTGCAACAGGACTACTGGTGCTACATCCTAAAGCGAATCCTACCGGAAGCCCAGGCCGTAATAGCCGCCTCGGAGGGCTTCCTCGAGCCCTTGGGAGGGCTATACCACAAGTCCCTCGAGGCCGAGGTAGCCTGGCGCCTCGAGGCTGGCCAGCTGGGACTGCAAGCCCTGCTGCGAAGCGTCCCCCACGTGACGGTGCCTAAAGACGAGCTGGAGGCGCGCTTTGGCCCCCAGCTTTTCCTCAACGCCAACCGCCCCCAAGACCTACCCTAACCCTGGATGACCCGCCGGGTGGGGTAGGGAATGGGGATGCCCTCGGCATCCAGCCGCAGCTTAATGCGGCGGCGAAACTCCCGCCCGATGGCCCACTGCTCCTTGGGCTTGGCATTCAAGAGCACCCGGATGACTATCCCTGAGTCGGCGAGCTGCTGCACCCCCAGCACCTCGGGGGGGTTCTCGGTGAATTTGTCGTGCCAATCAGGGTCTTGGTAGAAGGCCTGCACCTCCTCGCGCACCACCTCTAAGGCCCGATCCACCGGAGCCTCGTAGGCAATGGACACATCCACCACCGCCCGGGCCCAGTCACGGCTCATCACCGTGACCTGCTGGATGGTGGAGTTGGGGATGAAGTGCACCCGGCCCTCGAGGTCGCGCAAAACGGTGACGCGCAGGTTGAAGCGCTCCACCCCCCCGGAAAGCTGGCCCACAGTAATCACGTCGCCCACCCCATACTGGTCTTCCAGGAGGATGAAAAAGCCGTTGATCACGTCGCGGATCAGGTTTTGCGCAGCCAGCGAGATGCCTAGCCCTACTACCCCTGCCCCGGCCAGCAGGGCGGTGACGTTGAGGCCCAAATTGGAAAGCACCAGCAGCACCCCTAAAGCCACAATCAGCACCCGCAACACCGACTCCAGCACGCTCTTCAGGGTTTGGGCCCGCACCTGTTCGCGGGTGAACTCCTGCGAGGTGCCCGCTGGCAGGCGTTGCAACAGCCGGGGTACCAAGCGGTAGAAAAACACCGTAGCCCCCAGGATGAGCAGCACGGCCAGGCCCCGCTCCCCCAGCCAGCCATACAGCCGCTGGCCCCAGGGGTAGAAGGGCTCGAGGGGCATCTGCCAGACAAACACCCCCAGCGAAAACACCCCTAGGCCAATCAGGCCCCACCAAAGCCAGCCGGCCAGGCGCCAGTAGCGGTCGTCGCGGGCCTCGGGGGTAAGCCGACCCAGCCAGCCCAAGAGGGCGGCCCCCGCCCGCCCCAGCCAGAAACCCAAGAGGAGCAGGCCCAGGCTGGTTAGAAGCTGAAGGGAAAGGCTCGAGGTCTCCATAATGCCCCCTACTCTGCCAAGCGGGCCATCCCTGCGCGTACCCGTTCCACCAAGCCTGCCTCCACCGCGCTTTTGGCCTTACGCAGGGCACTATACACCGCCCGGGCATCCGCCGAGCCGTGCCCGATAAAGACCGGCCCCTCTACCCCCAGTAGGGGCATCGCCCCATACTCCGCAGGATCCACCCGCGCCCGCAAACCCTGCAAGGCACCCCGCACCAGCAAGGCCCCCAGCCGGGTCAGCCAAGAGCCATGGGTTAGGGCTTCGCGCACCCACTGGAGAAGGGTGCGGGCCTCCCCCTCGGCCAGCTTGAGCACCACGTTGCCGGTGTAGCCATCGGTAATCACAATATCGGTGGTGCCGCGGAAGATATCCCGCCCTTCCACGTTGCCGTAAAAGCGAATCCCGGGAGCGTTTTTCAGCAAAGGGAAGGTCTGCAGGGTTAGCTCGTTGCCCTTCTCCTCCTCCTCCCCAATGGAGAGCAGCCCCACGCTGGGGTGCTCGAGGCCCTGAGCTTGGGCATAGGCGGTGGCCATTACCGCAAACTGCACCAACCAGTGCGGCTTACAGTCCACGTTAGCCCCGCCGTCGGCCAGGTAGGTGCGGCCCTTCTCGCTAGGCAGCTCGATGAGCAAGGTAGGCCGATCTACCCCCTGGATGCGCCCCAGATGAAATAGGGCCGCGGCCAGAGTAGCCCCGGTATGGCCCATGGATACCGCTGCCGAGGCCTGCCCCTGCTTGACCAACTCCATACACACGTTGATGGAGGCTCGGCGCTTCTTGCGCACATCGGTAGCATGATCCTGCATGGTGATGTACTCGGGGGCTTCCACAATGGGTAGCCAGCCCCCTTGGGCCGTTAGCTCCGGCTTTAGCAGGTCGGTAGGGCCCACCAGCACTACGGGAATCCCTTGCCTATGGGCTTGTAAAGCGCCTTCTACCGTAACCTTGGGGGCTCGGTCGCCCCCCATGGCGTCTAGGGCAATAGGTTTCATGCGGGGGTATTGTATCCCTACTCCTTTGGAGGCGCACAACTTCCCCGTCGGATGAGCCGACCCGGAAAGCGTTTGCGCACCACTTTGTCCAGGGTGCGGTTTTCTATCGCATCCAGCACAATTTCCACCGCAGCTTTGCCCATCTCCTCAACGGGTTGTTCGATCACGTCGAGGGGTGGGGTTACCAGACTGGTCCAGGAGTAGTTGTCGAAAGTAAGCAGCGAGACATCCGTGGGGATGCGCAAACCCAGTTCCCGCAAGGCGCGAAAGGCTCCGGCGGCTTCGCTTCCGGTAAGGGAAAACAGGGCTGTGGGTGGCTCGGGCAGGCGCATAAGATCCAGCGTCAGGTGATAAGCCGCCACCTCACTGCGTTCTATGACCCGCTGGTAGCGAGGGTCGGGGCTTAGCCCCACCGCCTGCATAGCTTCAGGGAAGACCTGAGAGCGCTCATCGGGGGTGAGCACAGGGTCGTAATCGCCCAAGGTGGCTATGCGGCGGTGGCCCAAGCTATAGAGGTACGAAACCCCAGCAAAAACGCACTGTCGGCCATCCAGCATGACGTAGCTAAAGGGACTTTGGGGATGGCGGTGGTCGATCTCCAGGATATAGGTACCCCGCTTGTGCATGCGCTCGAGGTACTCGAGGTTGGGCTTACCGAAGGCCGAGCGCAAAATCAGACCGCTGACTCGCTGGCCGCTGAAGGTTTTGAGGTTTTGCAGCTCGAGGCTCGAGTCATACTCGTTGTCGGCAATCATCAGAGCATAACCACGGGTACGAGCAGCAATAGAAACACTACGAATAAGGGCCGCGAAAAAAGGCTCGATGATGTTACCCACCATCAGCCCTAGGGTGCGGGTACGGCCTCGGCGCAAGCTCCCGGCCACCTGATCCGGCTCATATCCCAGTTCCTCGATGGCTTTGCGTACCCGGGCCAGGGTTTCTGGAGCCAGCCGGTGGGGCTCGTGGATGGCCCTTTTGGCAGTGGTGGGGGCCACCCCCGCTTTTTTAGCAACGTCGAGGATATTGGCCACGTGACTATTGTAACAAGAAGGGACTTGACAAGGCCAGGGGGGTACCCGTAGATTTATGGACACGAGACCATAAAGCTGTACGCCACCACAACAGGTTCGTGAGTCGATTCGGTTGTTAGGGCGATATATGGTCACGTGACCATTACCTTGGGGAGCGTATTTCACCATGAAACCTCTAGCGATTGGACTAGACTACGGCACGGAGTCGGCCCGGGCCTTGCTGCTCGAACTGGAAACGGGCCGGGAACTCGAGGTCGCCGTGGCCCCCTACCCCCATGGGGTGCTCAGCCGTTGTCTGCCCTCGGGAAAACCCCTACCCCCAGCATGGGCGCTACACCACCCTGCCGACTACCTCGAGGTTACCCAAATCTTGTTGACCCAGATGGCCCAAGCCGCACGGAAACATACCGGCGAGGTAGTAGCCCTGGGGTTAGATACCACCGCTTCTAGCCCCTTGCCCACCGATGGGGAAGGCACCCCTCTGGCCCTGAAGGAAGCTTTTCGCGAAGAACCGCACGCCTACCTAAAGCTCTGGAAGCACCACGCTGCAGAGCCCTATGCCCAAGCCATCAACCAGGCCCAGCCTGGCTTTCTACGCATGTACGGGGGAAAAACCAGCGCGGAATGGTCGCTAGCTAAGGCCTGGGAGGTGCTGGAACAAGCCCCATCAGTCTGGGAAGCCACCAGCCGCTGGATTGAGGTTGGAGACTGGCTGGTCTGGCAGCTTACCGGCAATGAGGTTCGCTCAGCCTGCCAAGCTGGCTACAAGGCCCACAGGCAGCCTGAAGGCTATCCTTCACCCGAGGCACTCCGAGCCCTTTGCCCGGGCCTCGAGGGTTGGCTAAACCGCCTGGCTCCTCCCCGGCCAGTAGGCTATCAGGCCGGGGGGCTTACTTCTCGGTGGGCCCAGGCCTGCGGCCTAAGACCCGGCTTACCGGTGAGTACCGCGGTTATCGATGCCCATGCCGCTCTGCCGGGTGTAGGGGTGGTGGAGCCCGGAGCGATGGTGGCTATCCTGGGTACCTCGAGCTGCCACCTGACCCTGAGCTCTCAGGCCGTACCCGTGGCCGGGGTAGCCGGGGTGGTACCTGACGGTATATGGCCTGGCTTTTTCGGTTACGAGTGTGGTCAGCCCGCCAGTGGCGACATGCTGGCTTGGTGGGTGCGCACCTTAGCCTGGGCTAGCAGCAGCGACGAGGCTCCCCTTTTTACACGCTTAAACCACGCCCTGAAGCAGCAAGCAGGACCCTCCGGACTGGTGGTGCTGGACTGGTGGAACGGCTGCCGCACACCCCTGATGAACGCCCGCCTCAAAGGGATGGTCAAGGGTCTCGACCTGGCCACCGACCCTCCCCGTCTTTACCAGGCCCTGGTGGAGGCCAGCGCCATGGGCACCCGGCTGGTGCGGGAGACCCTGGAAAAGGCTACCGGCCCCCTGCCCCGGGTAGTGCTTACCGGGGGGCTGAGCCGAGTAGAGGCTATTGTGCAGCTCTACGCCGACGTGCTGGGCTCGGTCGTAGAGGTAGCCACCACGCCCCAGGCCTCGGCCCGGGGAGCCGCCCTGTACGGTGCACGGGCTGCCAACTTCGAGCTGCCTCCAGCCCCAGCCCTACGCATTTTTGAACCTCGAGGCTGGCCCTATGAAGCTTCCTACGCTGAATACCTCGAGCTGGTCGACTATTTCGGTCGTTCGCAAGAAGGAGGTGATCATCCTACACAAAACGCTTCGGCACCTCGGCCCTAAGCACTTCCCTAAGGAGGTACCTATGCGCTTCAAAACCTTGCTGATAGGAAGCACCTTGCTGGCCTCGCTGGCCCTGGCCCAAACCACCATTACCATTGCCACCGTTAACAACCCCGACATGATCACCATGCAAAAGCTGACCCCGGAGTTCGAAAAAGCCAATCCGGGCATTAAGGTCAACTGGGTGATCCTGCCGGAAAACGAGCTGCGGCAAAAGGTAACCACCGACATCGCCACCAACGCAGGCTCCTACGACATTCTGACCATCGGCACCTACGAAACGCCCATGTGGGGTAAGAACGGCTGGCTGGTAGAGTTGACCGACCTGCCGGAATCCTACGATCTCAACGATGTCTTGAAGTCGGTGCGCGATGCTCTTTCCTACCAGGGGAAACTCTTTGCCCTGCCCTTCTACGCGGAAAGTTCTATCTTCTACTACCGCAAGGACATCTTCGAGCAACGCCGAATAACGGTGCCGAACCAACCAAGTTGGGATCAGGTACTGAACTGGGCCCGTACCCTGCACAACCCCCGCCAAGGGTTTTATGGCATCTGCCTGCGGGGCCTGCCCGGCTGGGGTGAGAACATGGCTTTCATCGGCACCCTGGTTAACACCTACGGAGGGCGCTGGTTCGACGAGAACTGGCGGCCCCAGTTCACCAGCCCAGAGTGGAAACAGGCCATCCAGCGCTATGTAGAGCTGGTCACGCGCTATGGCCCTCCGGGGGTGACGGGCAACGGCTTCACCGAGAACCTAACCCTGATGTCTGAAGGCAAGTGTGCTATGTGGATCGACGCCACGGTGGCCGCCGGTTTCTTGGAAAACCCCCGCACCTCCAAGGTGGCTGGCAAAATTGGCTATGCCCGGCCTCCGGTGGCCGTTACCCCTCGAGGCTCCCACTGGCTGTGGGCCTGGGCCCTGGCCATTCCCAAGTCCAGCAAAAAGATTGACGCAGCCAAAACCTTCATAGCCTGGGCCACCTCCAAGGAGTACATCGCCTTGGTAGGGCGCACCCAAGGCTGGGTCTCAGCACCTCCAGGCACCCGCCGCTCCACTTACGAAAACCCCAACTACCTGCAAGCAGCTCCTTTCGCCCGCACAGTGCTTAACCTGATCAGCCAAGCCAATCCTAACCAGCCTACCCTCAAGCCTGTGCCTTATACGGGAATCCAGTACGTCTCCATCCCTGAGTTCCAGGC
This sequence comes from Meiothermus rufus DSM 22234, assembly GCF_000423425.1. Lineage (GTDB taxonomy): Bacteria > Deinococcota > Deinococci > Deinococcales > Thermaceae > Meiothermus > Meiothermus rufus. The sequence goes on from NZ_AUHY01000013.1 coordinate 6,966, forward strand.
CATTGGAACCCGTGTGGGCCAGGAGATTGCTGGGATCGTAGCGGGCCGGGCGAGTGTGGATGCTGGGCTAGCTCGAGCCCAGGCCGCAGTAGAGCGGATCATGCGCGATGCGGGATACCTCCGCTAGGTAGCGCAAAGGGGCCGGGGTGTCCCCCGGCCCCCTCTCGAAGGCTTTACCATGGTGCAAATACATGCTCTAAATCAAGGTCGCCGCAGCACTCTTCGTCCCAACACCTTCTGGCTTCTGGCACCAGCTATAACCGTGCTGGTGTTGTGGACTCAGATTCCCTTTGCCCTAACCATTTATTTTTCTCTACGCCGCTTCAACCTGCTCAACCCCGAACGCCAAGGCTTTGTCGGTCTGACGAACTTCGCCTCTTTGCTGAGCGACCCAGTCTTTTGGACAGCCATCCTCAACACTTTGGTGCTGGTGGGCTCGGTACTGCTGATAACGGTGGTGCTGGGCCTCCTGCTGGCAGTGCTCTTTTACCAGGACTTTCCTGGCCGCTCTCTAGCCCGCACCCTGATCATCTCGCCCTTCTTCGTGATGCCGGTGGTCTCGGCACTCATCTGGAAGAACATGCTGATGCATCCGGTGCATGGCATCTTCGCCTGGATTGCTCAAAGCCTAGGGCAAGAACCCATCGACTGGCTGGCCGCCTACCCCATGCAGTCCATCGTGATCATGGTGGCCTGGCAGTGGACCCCTTTTGCCCTACTGCTCATCCTGACCGGGTTACAGTCGCTTTCCAAGGAGCAGCTCGAGGCTGCCAAGATTGATGGCGCCAACCCATGGCAGGAGTTCCGCTACATCATCGTGCCTCACCTGGCCCAGACTCTCTCGGTAGTGGTGATGCTGGAAACCATCTTTCTGCTGACCATCTTTGCCGAAATCTACGCTTCCACCTCAGGCGGGCCGGGTCTAGCTACCACTACCCTGCCCTACCTGATCTACCTCAAGGCTTTCGGTGAGTATCGCATCGGCGCTGCAGCAGCAGGGGCCGTTTTCGCGGTCATTCTGGCCAACATCGTAGCTATCTTTGTGCTACGTATGATTGGGCGTAACCTGCAAGGAGGGCGCACATGACCAGCCAGCGCCTGCGTTGGGAACTCAGCCTGCTGGCTTACCTGGCTGCCGGCATAATGTTCTTCCCCATCTTCTGGCTGTTTCTAACCGGCTTCAAAAGCGAGGGTGAAGCCATTGCCATTCCCCCACGGCTTTTCTTCACCCCAACCCTGGAAAGCATCCAAGAAGCTCTGACCCGCAGCGACTATGGCCTCCATGTCATCAACTCCTTGATCTCGGCACTGGGTTCCACCTTCCTAGCTTTGCTGCTGGCTGTACCGGCGGCCTATGCCATGGCCTTCTACCCCACCCGCCGAACTCAGGGCACCTTATTGTGGATTATCAGCACCAAGATGATGCCCCCTGTAGGGGTGGTGATCCCGGTGTATCTGATCTTCCGCGACCTACGCTGGTTGGATAACATCTGGGCTTTGGCCCTGATGTACGCGGTGATGAATCTGCCGGTGGTCATCTGGACGCTTTATGCCTACTTCCGGGAGGTGCCCCACGAGATTATGGAAGCTGCACGAGTGGACGGTGCCAGTACCCGGCAAGAACTCTTGCAGGTCTTGCTCCCGGTCTCGCTGCCAGCCATCGCCTCCGCTGCCTTGCTCAGCATCATTCTGGCCTGGAACGAGGCTTTCTGGAGCCTTAACCTGACCTCAGCCCAGGCCTCGCCTCTCTCGGTCTATGTGGCCTCCTTCAAAACAGCGGAGGGCTTGTTCTGGGCGAAAATGTCGGCAGCATCGATGATCGCCGTACTACCAGTGATGGTGATGGGCTGGCTGGCCCAGCGCCAGTTGGTGCGAGGGCTGACCTTTGGGGCCATTAAGTGACAAGGATACCCATGCGCGCTGCTCTGATTACCCAACCCCGAAACCTCGAGGTTCGCGAACTCCCTACCCCCCACCCGGGCCCCCTGGAAGTGCGGGTTCGGGTAGGGGCCACCGGGGTTTGCGGTACCGACCTACACCTTTTTGAGGGTCACTTCCACGCCCGGCTACCTTTGGTACCTGGCCACGAAATCGCAGGAATCATCGACGAGGTAGGGCCGGGCGTACGGGGCCTCGAGGAAGGCCAGCTGGTGGCCCTCGACCCGGTAATTGCCTGTGGCCAGTGCTGGGCCTGCCGCCGGGGCCAGCGTCAGCACTGCCTGGCCTTCCAGGCCCTGGGGGTTACCCAGGCCGGCGGTTTTGCTCAATATGTGATTGCCCCTGCCAGCAATGTCTATCCCGTGCAGGGCCTTAGCATGGAAGAAGCTGCCTTTGCCGAGCCTTTAGGCTGTGTGGCCTGGGGGCTTTTGCGCCTGCGCCCCGAACCCGGCAGCCAGGCCCTGCTCTTCGGGGCCGGGCCCATTGGCCTTCTATTGATGCAAGCCCTGCTGATCAGTGGGGCTAGCCGGGTGGTGGTGGTGGACCCGGTGGCCGAACGGCTGGCGTTGGCCCAGCAGCTTGGAGCTCAGGCTACCGTACAAAGCGGCCCCGAGCTGGAAGGTCATCTGCGCGATCTGGCGCCCCACGGCTTCGACATTGTGGCCGAGGCCACCGGTGTACCCAGCGTGGTAGCCCAGATGCCCCACTACGCCGCAGTGGGAGGAAAGCTACTGATCTTTGGGGTGGCCCCTGAGGAGGCCCGCGTATCCTTCAGCCCCTACGACATCTTCCAGCGCGACCTCTCGATTATCGGCAGCTTTTCTCTGAACGGCACCCTACCCCTGGCCCTGGAATGGCTGCAAAGCCGACGCATACAGGTACAACCCCTGATCAGCCACCGCCTGCCCCTCGAGGAACTAGCGCAGGCCCTGGCCTACAAAGAGCAACCGGGCATGGCCCGATCCCTCAAGGTGCTGATTACCCCGGAGTAGGTTATGGTGTTAGACAAGTTTAAACTGAACGGCCAAACCGCAGTGGTGACTGGTGGTGCCCGAGGAATTGGTCTGGCCATCGCCACTGCCCTGGCCGAAGCTGGGGCCCGGGTGGTCATTGCTGACCTTGACCCCCAGGGCCAAAAAAGCGCCGAGCATCTCCAAGCCCAGGGGCTCCAGGCTGAATACCACTCCCTAGACGTGACCCACTCGAGCCAGGTCGAAGCCCTAGCCCAGACCTTAGGCCCGGTGGATATCCTGGTCAACAATGCCGGAATTTGCCGCAATACTCCAGCTTTGGAAACCCCCGACGAGGAATGGTTGCAGGTCTTCAACGTTAACGTGCACGGAGTATTTTGGTGCAGTCGGGCTTTTGGCCGGGGCATGGCGGCCCGCCAACAGGGTAGTATCATCAACATCGCTTCGATGTCGGGGCGAATTGTGAACCGGCCCCAACCCCAGGCCGCCTACAACGCCTCTAAGGCGGCAGTAGTTCACCTGACCCGCTCTCTAGCAGCCGAATGGGCCCCCTTTGGGGTGCGGGTCAACGCCATCTCACCCGGCTACATCGGCACCAAGATGACCAAGCGAGGCTTACAAACCCCGGAGTGGCGGCAGGACTGGCTGGGTCTGACCCCCTTGGGCCGGCTGGGCGAACCGGAAGAAGTGGCAGCCTGTGCGCTTTTTCTGGCCTCGGAGGCCAGCAGCTACCTCACGGGGAGCGAGCTGGTGGTGGACGGGGGCTACACCATTTGGTAGGAGGCGCGATGCAAACGGTGATACCTGAGCCCCACCAGGTGATTTGGGCTGATGCCGTTGAACCCATCCCCGGCCCTGGAGAGGTTCTGCTCCGCCCCCTGGCCGTAGGCATCTGCGGCTCCGACCTCCACGTCCTCGAGGGGCAGCACCCCTTTGTGCGCTATCCGGTCTACCCCGGTCACGAGGTGGCCGCCGAGGTGGTGGCCCTGGGGCCAGGCGTGGAGGCGGAATGGCTGGGTGCTCGGGTGGCCCTCGAGCCTTCCCTCACCTGTGGGTGCTGCAACGCCTGCCGCAGCGGCCGGTATAACATCTGCGAAAACCTAAAGGTGATGGGCTTCCAGGCCGCGGGGGCCATGGCCGAACGATTCGTGAGCCCAGTGCGCAACCTGCACCGCCTACCCCCAGGACTAAGCCCGGAGGCCGGAGCCCTAGTCGAACCGCTAGCGGTAGCGGTTCATGCAGTAACTCTAACCTCGGTAGCCGGCCGCCGGGTGGCAGTACTGGGGGCAGGCCCTATCGGCCTTCTGGTGGCTCAGGTAGCCCAGGTGTACGGAGCCACCGAAGTGAGCTTGATAGAGCCATCCCCCACCCGTCGGGCCCGGGCAGAGGCTTTGGGACTGGCCGCCCAGCCCCAGGCAGCCGATCGCTATGAGGTGCTCTTCGAGTGCGTGGGGCATGAGAGAGCCCTCGAGGCTGCCATTAAGAGCGCCTGCAAGGGCGCCCAAATCGTAGTGGTAGGGGTATATGGCCAGCCCACCTGCATCAGCGCTGGCCTCATCCAGGACTGGGAGCTGGGCCTTAAGGGCAGTCTAATGTATACCTATCACGACTACTGCGAAGCCCTACGCCTTCTGGCCCAGCAAAAGGTAGATGTGACCTCGCTCGTTACCCATCGCTTTGCCCTTGAACAGGTTGCAGAGGCTTTCAAAACCGCCCAGCAGCGCGATCAAGCTCTAAAGGTACTCCTGCTGGGCTGACCTTCCCTTTGGACAGATTGTCCATTGCGGCCCAGGGGGCTTTGCGCCTACCATGAAGCCAAGCCAAGGAGGCAGGTATGCTCAAAGAACCCCAGGTAACCCTCAAACGCATCGCCCACTGGATTGGAGGCCAGCCGGTCGAGGGCCGCTCCGGACGCAGCGGGGTGGTTTGGAACCCTGCCACCGGAAAGCAGCAGGCCACAGTGGACTTCGCCTCGGTAGAAGAGGTGGATAACGCCGTGGCGGTGGCTAAGGAAGCCTTTAAGGGCTGGCGGCAGGTGCCCCTCTCCCGCCGGGCCGAGATCATGTTCAAATTCCGCGAGCTGCTCGATCAGAACCGCCGCAAGCTGGCCGAGCTAATCGTCTTAGAGCATGGCAAGACCCTGGCCGACGCCCTGGGCGAGGTGGCCCGTGGCCTAGAAAACGTGGAGTTTGCCACCGGCATTCCCCACCTCCTAAAGGGGAGCTACTCCGAGCAGGCCAGCCGCGGGGTGGATGTCTACCAGATTCGCCAGCCCTTGGGCGTGGTGGCCGGTATCACCCCCTTCAACTTCCCGGCCATGGTGCCCATGTGGATGTTTGCCAACGCCATCGCCTGTGGCAACACCTTTGTGCTGAAGCCCTCGGAAAAAGACCCCTCCCCTAGCCTGTTCCTGGCTGAGCTATTGCAGCAGGCGGGCCTACCCGATGGGGTGTTCAACGTGGTGCAGGGCGACAAAGTCGCGGTAGACCGGCTGCTCGAGCACCCCGATATCAAGGCGGTAAGCTTTGTGGGTAGCACCCCTATCGCCAAATACATCTACGAGACCGGCAGCAAAAACGGTAAGCGGGTGCAGGCCTTGGGTGGGGCCAAGAACCATATGATCGTGCTACCCGACGCCGACATCGAGATGGCTGCTGATGCCGCTGTGAGTGCAGCTTATGGCTCAGCCGGCGAGCGCTGCATGGCCATTTCCCAGGTAGTGGTCGTGGGCGATGCCACCGCCGAAGCCCTTATCGAGGCCATCCAGCAGCGCCTGCCCAGAATCAAGGTAGGGCCGGGGCTGGAGGAAGGCGTGGAGATGGGCCCCCTGATCACCCGCGAGCACCGCGATCGGGTGGCCTCCTACATCGAAAATGCCCCCAAGGAAGGGGCTACAGTGGTGGTGGACGGGCGACAAGACCCCATCAGCCAGCGCGAAGGCTTCTTCCTAGCGCCCAGCTTGCTAGACCATGTCAAACCCGGCATGCGGTGCTACAACGACGAGATTTTCGGGCCGGTGCTGGGCGTGACCCGGGTCAAAACCTACGAGGAAGCGGTGCGCCTGGTCAACGAGCACCCCTACGGCAACGGCACCGCCATCTTCACCCGCGATGGCGGTGCAGCCCGGCAGTTCCAGTTCGAGGTGGAAGCCGGCATGGTGGGCATCAACGTGCCTATACCGGTGCCGGTGGCCTACTACAGCTTTGGCGGCTGGAAGGCCAGTTTGTTCGGCGACTTGCACATGTACGGCCCGGAAGGGGTGCAGTTTTACACCCGGGCCAAGGTGGTCACCAGCCGCTGGCCCGACCCCAGTACCAGCAAGGTGGATTTAGGCTTTCCTCAGGTGCGCTGAGCGACCTATCCCCTGAACACCCGCTTCACCTTTTCCCAAAAGCCCTCCGGGGCTACCTCCTCCCCCATCTCCTGGGCGTACTGGCGCAGTAGGTCTCGAGCCCGGGGAGGAAGATTCTGGGGAACCTCGAGGCGGGTCACCACCTGGAGCTTGCCCCGGCGTGGGCTGCCCGGGAGGGGCAGCCCCTGGTTCTCCAGCTCGAATACCTCACCCTCGCGGGTACCAGGGGGGATGCTGAGCTCGAGATCCCCCTCCAGACCCGGAACCGTAACCTTGGCCCCCAGGGCAGCCTGGGCCAGGCCCAGCCTGAGTTCGTAGATCAGGTTGGCCCCATCCCGCTGCAGATGGGGATGAGGGCGGATGCGGGGCCGCACAAAGAGGTCACCTGCCCCCCCCGGCCCCAGATTGCCCATCCCCGAGACCCGCAACAACTGGTTTTCGTCTATCCCCGCGGGGAGGTGTACCCGAAGGTGCTCCTGCCGCCGTACCCGGCCCTGGCCCTTGCAGGTTGGGCAGGTTTCGGCCAGGGTGTAGCCCCGGCCCCGGCAGACCCCACAGGAGGCCTGGGCCACCATGTTGCCGAAAAAGGTGCGTTGAATCTGCTCCACCACCCCCCGCCCGCCGCAAGCCCGGCAGGTCTGGCGTCGCCCCCCCTGCCCCTGACAGTCTGCGCAGGGCACCAAGCGCTCATACACCAGCTCCTTCTCGGCGCCGTGTAGCACCTCGACCAGCTCCATCTCCACTGTGGCTTCCAGGTCCTCCCCCCGGGGGGCTCGCCCGGCCCCACTCCCAGGGGAGCGAAAGCCAAACACCTGTTCAAACAGGTCGAAAATATCGCCAAAATTGCTACCTCCCGCACCCCCCCCTGGCGTAGCGGTGCCGTAACGGTCGTAGTGGGCCCGCTTCTCGGGGTCGGAAAGCACGGCATAGGCTTCATTGATCTGCTTGAATTTCTCCTCGGCGGCCTTGTCCCCAGGGTTTTTGTCGGGGTGGTAGCGCAGGGCCAGTTTGCGGTAGGCCCGCTTGATCTCCTCGGCGCTGGCGTTTCGGTCTACACCCAGGATGGCGTAGTAGTCGTTCATCGAAGTTTAGTCTAGCAGGCTTAGGTATTTTTCAGGTGTGATAGAACACCAGGACGCTTTGCGAAACCTACGGATCGGCCCGCTTTGACAAAGCGTATATACCCCTGTATATTCAGGGCAGATGCGGCTCTCTGCTCGAGCTACCCAGTAACGGCGCTCTTCTTCGGAAGAGGCCGTGCGGGTTTCCCAGCAGGGAGCCTTTTTTGTTTGGAGGAATCCCCATGGTGCTCCTAACCCCTGGCCCTACCCCTCTCCACCCTCGAGTGCAAAAAGCCCTGGGCAAAGAGATGCGGGGCCACCTCGATCCCGAGGTACTGGCCACCAACCGACGCATCCGCGCCCATCTAAACCGCCTGTTTGACCCCGGCGAGGGGGCTTTGCTGGCCGCACTGCCGGGCTCGGGTAGCCTGGGCATGGAGGCGGGCCTGCACAACCTGGCCGACGAGGGCGACGCGGTCTTGCTCTTGGTCAGCGGCACCTTTGGCGAGCGCATGGTGGAGATTGCCCACGCCTACCGCTTCAACTACAAGGTGCTGCGTTCCGAGCCGGGGCAGCCCATTGACCCTCAGGCAGTAGCCGAGGAGTTGAACCACCGCCCCTATAAACTGGTCGCTCTGGTACATGGCGAAACCAGCACCGGGGTGCTCAACCCGGTAGAAGAGATTGCCGCTTTGGTACAGGCCCACGGAGCCCTGTTCATGCTGGATGCGGTAACCACCGCGGGCATGATGCCCCTCTCGATGCAGAAACTGGGCATCGACTATGCCTTCACCGGCAGCCAAAAATGCCTTTCTGCTCCCCCCGGGCTGGCCCCCTTTGCCCTTTCCCAGCGCGGGCGGGAGTGCTTAGGACAGGTGCGCGGCTGGTACTCCGACCTCTCGCGGGTGGCGGTGTACTGGGAGCAGGAGGGCTACTTCTGCACCTCACCGGTCTTGCTGCACTACGCTTTAGAGGAAGCCCTCGAGCTGGCCCTGGAAGAAGGCCTGGAAAAGCGGCAAAAACGGGCCGAGAGCCTTTACGCCGCAGTACTCTCGCTTTTAGAGGAGCTGGGCTTTAGGCCCTATGCCGCTGCGGGTGCGCGCCTACCCACAGTGCTGGTGGTTCGCCCACCCCAAGGCTGGCACGAGGCCGAGATTCGTAAGGGCCTCTACGCCCGGGGGGTCTCGGTAGCTGGGGGCATCGGCCCGACCGCAGGCCAGGTGCTGCGCTTGGGCCTGATGGGAGAAAGCGCACGGGTCGAGCACTACCGGGCTTTCTTCAAAGCTTTGGGCGAGGTACTGGGCAAGGGTGGCCTAGAACAGGCCTTCGAGGAGCGGGTCGGGTTGGTGGCATTTTAGGGTTGGGTTAGGTAGAAGTGCTCGAGCTCGGCCTCGAGCTGCCTCAGGGCCTGCTTTAGGCTGCCCCCTTGCAGGGGCATAACCCCATAGGCCTGGATGGGTAGGCCCTGCCGGATACGGCGGAAGACCACCTGGGCCCCCTCGGGGCTGCTCCCCTGCAACACCACCAGAAAGCGATCCGGTGCCAAGGCAAAGACCATATCGGAGGGGCGCAAAAAGGGCAGTAGCTCGCTTCCCGATAGGTCGGTGGGGGCATGGAGCAATAAAAGGGTGATGGGACGTGCTCTGGAAAGAACCTCGAGGCTAGGGGCCAGGCCTTCTAGCATAGCCCGGGGCAGCACCCCGGTCTTTGAGGGGCCCAGCGGTAGGCCCGGCACTTCCTGCCAAAAAAGCAAGCCCAGCAGCAGTGCTCCCGTCCCCATAAGACCCGCCAGCGAGGCCACCACCGCCACGTCCTCGGGCACCTGGGCCAGGTCGCGACTAGCCGCTACGGCCACCATGCAACCCAAAAGACCCAACCCCAACACCCAGAAAAAGCGCACCCGGGGGCCTAAAGGGGCTCTGGCATACAGGCTGGCTGCCGCAGCCAAGAGCAAAGCCGCCAGCAAAAACACCACACCGGGATAGAGGCTCTCCTTTCGCGGGAAGAGCCATAGTGGCAGCAGGCCCAAAAGGACAAACCCCCAGGGCAACAAGGACAACCCCATAATCCCTAGCATAAAAGCTAAGGGCCTGGGTCGGTAGGTAGCCCCCACAGTCGTTTCGGGGGCGAAAGTACCGATAGCCCGTGGTCAGGGCCTCCTCCTGCTGGTAGAGTTATGCTGTGAACATAGTGCCGCTGGCTGAACGCATACGCCCCAAAACGTTGGACGAGGTCGTAGGACAGGAGCATCTGACCGGGCCAGGAAAACCCTTGCGGCGGATGCTCGAGGCCCGCCGCCTGTCCTCCTTTATCCTGTGGGGGCCCCCAGGCAGCGGCAAGACCATCCTGGCCCGCCTGCTGGCTCAGGGGGTGGGCCAGGCAATGGTGGCCCTCTCTGCCGTCAGTGCCGGGGTCAAGGAAATCAAGGAAGCCGTGGCCGGGGCCCAAACCCAAAGTGGCCTGGTGCTTTTCCTAGACGAGATTCACCGCTTCAACAAGTCGCAGCAGGACGCACTGTTGCCCCACCTAGAGTCGGGTCTCCTGACCCTGATTGGGGCCACCACCGAGAACCCCAGCTTCGAGATCAACCCTGCGTTGCGCTCCCGAGCCCGGGTGTACATACTCAAACCGCTGGACGAAGAGGCCATCCGCAAGGTGCTGGAGCGGGCCCTAGCCCACCCCGAGGGGTTGAAAGCCCAGGCCGACCCCGAGGCCCTAAACCTTTTGGCCCAAGCTGCCTTGGGCGATGCACGCCGGGCCTTGTTGGCCCTCGAGCTAGCCACCAGCCTGGGCGAGGGTCAGGTTACCCTAGCCACAGCCAAGGAAGCCTTGGGGCACAGCATTCTGGCCTTCGATAAGGAAGGCGAGCACTTCTACGACCTGGTCTCTGCCCTGCACAAATCGGTGCGTGGCAACCACGTCGATGCCGCGCTTTACTACTTCGCCCGTCTGGTGGAGGGCGGGGCCGACCCTTTGTACCTGGCCCGCCGCCTGACCCGCATGGCCGTGGAGGACGTGGGCCTGGCCGACCCAGGCGCCTTACGTTTAGCCATAGCGGCCAAGGCAGCCTACGAACTTCTGGGCAGCCCCGAGGGCGAGCTGGCCCTGGCTGAGCTGGTCATTTACCTGGCCCTAGCCCCCAAGTCCAACAGCAGCTATGTAGCCTGGAAAAATGCCCAGAACGCGGCCCGTCAGTACCCCGATGCCCCCATTCCGCTGCACATCCGCAACGCCCCCACCGCTCTGTTGCAGCAGCTTGGCTACGGGCGGGGCTACGCCTACTACCATGACGACCCCGAGGGCAGCTTCGCCCAGCCCTATCTGCCCGAAATACTCGAGGGTCTGACCCTCTACGAAGCCACCGGGGAAGGCTGGGAACAGCGGGTGCGCCAGCGGCTACAAGCCCTACGCGAGCACTTCGCCTCGAAAGCCAAAAATCCACGTAACGCTTAGAGACCCTGGGTTCGTTCATTCGTCACAGGGGTTGCGTAACGTCTTGCGTAACATACCCTTACATGGCGGGAGCTATCCCGCCGCCGCAACCTTGGAGGAACACATGGCCAAACTTCTAGCCGTAGACGACTCACTAGCCGATTTAAAGCTGATCGAACAAACCCTTGCGCCTTACCACCAGGTGGTGCTCTACCAGGGCAGCGAAAACGTAGAACAGCGCATCGAGGCGGAAAAACCCGACCTGGTGCTTTTGGACGTGGTCATGCCAGGTCGCAACGGCTACGAGGTGTTGCGCTCGCTACGGCGCAACGAGGCCACCAAGCACATCCCGGTGCTGGTCATCAGCTCCAAAGGGGAGCCTACCGACATTGAGTGGGGTAAGCGCCAGGGGGCCAACGGCTACCTTACCAAGCCCTACACCCCCGAGGCCTTACGCCAAGCGGTGCAGGAGCTGCTCTAGCCGACGGTGGCCTGGGGGTGCAGCATGCCCAACACAACCGTAGGCAGAATCTGGGTGCTGCGCCTGGGCAGTGCCTTGCTCGGGGTGGAGCCCAAAGCCTTTAAGGAGGTATTGGAGGTGAACCAGCCCACCCCCGTTCCGCTGGCCCCCCCGCTGCTGCTGGGGCTTTTGAGCAACCAAGGCCAGATTGTGCCCCTGGTTGACCTCAGCCAGGTTCTACAGATGACCCCAGCAAGTTCGGGGTTGGCGGCGTTGCTCGAGGTCGAAGGGCAGCCCCTGGCCTTTCCGATCGACGAGGTGGTGGGGCTGCACACCCCGCTGGGGGCCAGGGTTCTCCCCAGCACCCACCCCCTGTTCAGCGCCGTCCTCGAGGATGGCCGCCAGCCCATCCAGGTCCTCGAGGTGGGGCGCTTACTGGCCCATCTCTCCGCCCAGATGTCCCCCGCCCTGTCTGCCCCTACACCTGGCCTTACAGGGTCACAAGCCTAAAGGAGCAAATCCTATGGAACAAAACCATCTCCCCATGAGCCACGACCCCCTGCTGGTGGGGTTATCCTTCTTGATTGCCATCTTTGCGGCCTACGCCGCCCTGACCATTATCAACCGCCTGCGCTATACCCGCGCGGGCAAGGGTTGGCTGTGGGTGGGAGCCACCACCTTCGGCCTGGGGGTGTGGGCCATGCACTTTACCGCCATGACCGCGCTCAAGCTCGACCGGGTGGTGACCTACGACCCTCTCCTCACCCTCCTCTCGGTCTTCTTCGCCATCGCAGGTGCGGCCATGGCCTTTCAAATGGTCAGCAAGCCCCAGGTGGGCCGGGCCCAGCTCCTGGGCGCGGGCTTTTTCCTGGGAGCTGGCATTGGCACCATGCACTATACCGGCATGTTCGCTATGCGCTTAGACGCTCAGATGGAATTTAACCTGGCGCTGGTGGCCCTCTCGGTGCTGGTGGCGGTGGTGCTGGGCACCCTGGGGCTCTGGACCCTGACCAGCCCGGTCTTCCGCCCCCTTCCCTTCCGCCATCTTTTCACTGCTACCCTTACCGGACTGGCCATCCCCTTCATGCACTACACCGCCATGCTGGCGGTTCGGTTTACCGATAGCGACAGCGAGCAAATCCACAGCATGGTGGCCAGCGGCCAGCTGCTTTCGCTCAACCTCTTCCTGCTCTTGGCCGTGGCGGTGGTGGGGCTACCCATGTTCCTGACTTCCTTGCTCGAGACCCCCGACGATAGCTTGCAGGAGGTTCAGGTATGATTGGCCGGGTACCTGCCCGCCCCCAGCGCCGGCCTATCCCCGCCGCCCCCACCCAGGTGCTTCGGGCGGGGGGGGTGCTGGGCTCGCTGAAGATTTGGCAGAAGCTGCTGCTCATTAGCTTGGCCTTCCTCCTGCCGATTGCCTTGCTTATCGTCACGCTGTACAACAACCAGCAGGCTCGTCTGAGCACCGTTTGGCGCGAAGCCGACGGGGTGCAGTATATCCGCAGCACATACGACATCATGTTGCAAGTTGGGCAGCACCGCCGTGCAGTGGAGCGCTTCCTTTTGCGCCAGGGCAGCCGCGACAGTGTTCAGCAACGGGCCCTTGAGGTTGATTCAGCTGTATCGGCCCTCGAGGCCCTCGATCAGCAGCTAAAGGGGCGGATGGGCGTCGGTCAAGAAATCGCCAGCCTGAAGCAGAGCTGGGAACGGCTTAAGACCCAGGCCCTAAGCCTGGATCCTATCAACAGCTTTGAGGAGCATACCGCCCTGCTGGCAGACCTTCAGCGGCTGATCGTGCTGGTAGCCAACAACTCGCAGTTGGCGCTGGACCCCGAGCTAGACAGCAACTATCTGATGCAGTCGGCGGTGTTCCGAATTCCCGCCTTGCTGCAAGACCTAGAGCGGCTAGATAACCTGGGTCAGAATATCCTCAACAAGCGCATGGCCAACGCCTACGAACGCTCCGAGGTCAACGCCTTGGCCGTTCGACTGGGTAGCGGTGCCGCCGAACTCAAACAGCAGTTCGAGTACGCCAGTCAGAAAAACCCCTCGCTGGCCACTGTTCTGGGTGAACCTTTGAACCAGACCGAAGGCTTGGTACGCGAAGCCTACGTGTTGGCCATTAACGAGATCGTGGCCCCCCCACGCCTGAGCCTGGCGGTGGCAGACTACGAAGCTGCTTTTACCCAAGCCTTTGAGGCCCTTGGTCGCTACAGCGCATCCCTACTGGCTGAGCTTGAAGATCTGTTGGAAGAGCGGATGTACTACCTCCAGCGAAATCAGCTCATCACCTTCGCCCTCATCGCCCTGGCCTTAGTACTCACCTTCGGCCTGGTCGGGTCGGTGACCCGTTCCATCGTGGGGCCGGTGAACCAGTTGTTTCTCGCTTCCAACCGCCTGCGCAAGGGTGAGCTGGGGGTACAGGTACCGGTACAGTCGGCTGACGAGCTGGGCTCGCTGGCCCGCACCTTCAACGAGACCAGCGTGCAGCTCAAGGCTAAGGCCGAGGCCGACGCCGAGCAGCTTCGCCAAAGCCAGCTCTTGCAGGAAAACATCGCCGCCTTCCTCAACGTGGCCATGGAAATCGCGCAGGGCGATCTGACCCGGCGTGGACGGGTCACCGAGGACGTGCTGGGCAACGTGGTGGACGCGGTAAACCTCACCGTAGAGGAGATTGCCTACCTGCTCAAAGAAGTGCAAAAAGCCGCCGAGATGGTCAACCAAGGGGCCTTGCAGATGGCCCAGGTCTCGGAGAACGTACTGCAAAAGGCCGAGTCGCAGGCTGAGCTCTCGGCCCGGGCCCGCATCGAGGCCCTGGACGCCAGCGAAGCGGTTCGCACTATGGCTACCCAGATCGCCCAGGAAAGCGAACTGGTGGCCCAGGCCCGCGAAGCTGCGCAAGAGGGCCAGGCCGTAGTGGAAAACACCTTGGCCGGCTTGAAGAATATCCGCCGCGAGGTGCAGAGCATCTCCAAGAGCATCAAGGGCCTTACCGATCGCTCCTTAGAGATTTCCGAGGTGGTGGACACCATCTCTCGCATCGCCAAGCAAACCAACCTGCTGGCGCTGAACGCAGCCATCGAGGCTGCCGGGGCGGGTGAGGCCGGGGCTCGTTTCGCGGTGGTGGCCGACCAGGTACGCAAGCTGGCCGAGGACTCGGCCCGGGCAGCCCAACGGGTAGCCCTGCTGGTCAAGGGCATCCAGAGCGAGATTCAGGGCGTGGTGATCTCGGTCGAAGGCGGCACGCGCGAGGTAGAACAAGGCTACCAGATCGCTACCGAGGCTGGGCGTCGCCTCGAGGAAATTGCCCGTCTGGCCCAGCAGTCCGCCGAGGCAGCTCGCTACGCGGCTCAGGCCGCTCAGGAGCAGGTGAGCCGGGTAGAAGCGGTTACCGAGGTGGTGCAGGAAATCTACGATACCGCCCTGCAAACCGACCAGGAAAGCCGCAAAGGCCGCCAAGCGGCTGAAGCCTTGCAGGGGCTGGCCCAGCAACTCAGCCAGAGCCTGACCCGCTTCCGTCTGCCCCAGTAGCCAAGGAGTGCCGCTATGCGCAAAGCCCTCCCCCTCCCCTTCGCCCCTCGAGGCCGGCCTGCCGCCCCTCCCCCAGCCAGGGCCTCGAGCCTGCGCACCCGCCTTTTGCTGGGGAACCTTCTGCTGGTGCTGGTACCCATCCTACTAGTAGGCCTGGCGGTAGGAGCCCTCTCCCTACAAAGCCTGCGCCAGAGCCTGCTCCAAGCCCAGCAGGAAAAACTGGTGGTCATCCGCGACGCCACCAAGCGGCAGATCCAGGAAAACCTCCAGCGCACCCTATTCAGCAGCGCGGTCGCTGCGCGCAACCCCAGCCTGGTAGCCGCCTTGCAAGCCCTTTCCCAAGGCTGGGCCCAGCTTCCCCAGGATGGTCAGCGGGGCCAGCCCCCTAGCCCGGCTTTCCTGACCGAGCAGCGTAGCGCCATACGCAGCTACTACCAAGACCAGTGGCTACAGACCTACCTGAACCTGAACGCAGGGCAAAGCCTCGATCTAACCCCTTATCTGGCCTCGCTGGATAGCCGCAGCCTGCTGCTGCAAGCCGCCCTGCTGAACAACCAACCCAGCCTGCTTCAGGGTAGCGCCTATGGGGAGGCCTACACCCGCTACCACCCCCTGCTGCAGGAGCTATTGCAGAGCCTCGAGCTCAACAACCTGTACCTGGTGGATGCCCAGGGGGTGGTGGTCTACAGCAACCGCATTGACCTAGGGCGCTCCTTGCTCAAAGCCCCATTGGAGAACTCCCCCATGGCCCGGGTCTTCCGCGAGGCCCGCCAAAACCTGGATCGCCGGGCCGTCCTGAGCGACCTTAGCTTCTACACCCCGGCCTTCGACGAACTGCTTTTGTTCTCGGCAGCCCCCGTCTATCAGGGCCAGAAGCTTTTGGGGGTGGTCGTCCTCGAGGCCCCGGTAGGCCGGTTAGACAACATCCTGACCAACAACGCCAACTACGAGGAGCTGGGCCTGGGTCAGCGAGGAGATGTATACCTCCTCAACCTTAACAACGGCCTGATGCTTTCCAACCAACGGGGCTTTCTGCGGGAGACCGATACCTATCTAGAAAGCCTGCGTCAAGCCGGCCTGCCCCAGCCCCTGCTCGAGCGCATGCTGAGCAAGGGCAGTGTGGCCGGTCTGCTCAAGGCCGACCCCGAGGTGGTGCAGCGGGCCAACTTGGGCGCTGGCGCGGGGCAGGTGCAAGACCTGCTGATAGCCTATGAACAGGTGAGAATCGCCGACCTCCCCTGGGCTTTGGCCGCCCAGATTCCCCTGAAAGAGGCCCTGGCCCCCCTAGGCCCACTGCAACAGCGCTTCTTGCTGGTGTTAGGTGCGGTGCTGCTCTTGGTGGTGGGGCTGGCCTTGTTGGCCACCCAAGGCTTCGTAAACGCCATCACCCGCCCCATCCAAGCCATCGCTAAGGTGGTGGAAGCCTTCGGCCAGGGCAACCTCTCCCAACGGGTCAACCTGCAAAGCAATGACGAGATCGGCCAACTAGGGCAGGCGTTCAACCAGGCTATGGCCCAGCTCGAGGTCTTCTTCGCCCAGCAGGCCGAGGAGCAGCGCCGCAGCCAGCAGCTCCAGCAAAACGTGAGCGCCTTTTTGCAAATCGCCACCGAAATTGCCCAAGGCGACCTGACCAAGCGGGGCCAGGTCACCGAGGACGTCCTGGGGAACGTGGTGGACGCGGTGAACCTGACCATCGAGGAGCTGGCCCAGCTGCTCAAAGAGGTGCAAAAGGCCGCGCAAATGGTCAACCATAGCGCAATCCAGCTGGACCAGCTCACGGCCTCCATTGCCTCTGGGGCGGTTGCCCAGGCCCAGGAAGTCGGCCAGGTGCAAGCCCAGACCCAGCAGGTCACGCAAAACATTCGCCAGATGGCCCAAAGCGCTAACCAGACAGCCCAGGCCGCCTTGAAGACCCTCGAGTCGGCCCAGCTAGGCCGTCAGGCGGTCGCCCAGGTACTCTCTGGGATGCAAAGCATCCGCCAGGAGATGCAGGACATTGCCCAGAACATTGCCGCTCTCTCGCAACGTTCGGCGGAAATCGAAGAGATCGCCAAAGTGCTGGAGGAGTTCGCCTCCCAGACCAACCTGCTGGCTCTCAACGCCTCCTTCGAGGCTGCCGGGGCCGGAGCAGCAGGCCGCCGCTTTGCCATTGTGGCCGATGAGATTCGCAAGCTGGCCGAGGAGTCGGCCCGGGAAACCAGCCGGGTGGGTAGCCTAATCCAGCAGGTGCAACAGGAGATCGCCCAGGTGGTGGGCCTGGTCCAAGAAGGGGTACGCGAGGTCGAAACCGGCTATGGCGTGGCCCAGACCGCCGGGAGCCGGCTGGAAGAAATCGCCAGGCTGGCCGAAGCCTCGGCGGGTCTGGCCCAGGCCATCTCCAGCCTGGCCCAAGGCCAGGTGGCCCTGGTGGAGCGGGTAGAGGAAGCCGTACAGAACATCGCCCAGACCGCGCAGCAAACCGGGCAGGAAAGCCAGGAAGGCCGCCGCTCCGCTGAGGCCATGCGCCTTCTGGCCGAGCAGCTCTCCCGTGGCCTGGCCCGCTTCCGCCTGCCCAACTAGGAGGCTTTGTGTCCACTGCTACCCCGCCTGATCTGCTGCAAAGCTTCCTCGACGAGGCCTGGGAAACCGTGGTGGTCTTCGAGCAAACCGCGGAATTCCTGGCCATCGGACGGCACGAGCCTTTGGTGGTGATGGCCCACCGCCTCAAGGGCTCGGCTGGGCTGTATGGCTTCCCCCAGACCGCCAACCTAGGAGCCCTGGCCGAGCGCATCCTGGAAGCGGCCCCTCACTACACCGAGGCCCAGCGGGCCAAGGTGGTAGAGTTTATGAGCCAGCTCACCGCGGTACTTTCCACCGCCTTGGAAAACATCGCTATCCACGGCAAGGAAGGCCAGGTGGGTCTGGAGCTAGGGCGTCTGGGGGCTGCCCAGCTTCTCTACGAGCTCACCGCCGAGAACCCCCAGGCTTTCGCTGACATAGCCCTCGAGCCCTCGCCCGAGGAAACCCTGGCCCTAGAAAACCCCCAGCCGGGGGTGGTGGAGGAACTCCAACGCTTCTATCAGCAAAACGCTGAGTTCTGGGAGTTCTTCGCCCCAGAGACCCTGGAGAACCTCGACCAAGTGGCCAATGCTCTGCTGGCGCTGGAACAGAAAGAAGCGCCAGATGAAGCCCAAAGGGATTTGTTCCGGGCCATGCATACCGTCAAAGGCGCAGCCTACTCGGTAGGCTGTAAACCCATCGGGAGCCTAGCGCACCAGCTCGAGGACCTGATGGTGGCGGTGCGTGAGGGCCGCCTAGCCTGGGATGCTGAGGTGGCCCGGCTGGTACTGGAAGGGGCCCAGCTTCTGGGCAAAATGGTGGCCGTCGCCGAGGGCAAGGATGCTGGTGCTGCGCAAAGCCTGCCTGCCGAGCTATTCCACCTGCAAAACCATCTGGCCCGCTTGCTGGGCCTCGAGGCCCCCACCCCCCTAGCCGAACCCGCAGGGCCAGCCCAGGCCCCTACCCCTTCCCCCGAGCGCCCCCGCCCTAGCCCCACCGCCTCGGTGCGGGTGAACCTCGAGCGCCTGGATGCCTTGCTCAACCTGGCCGGCGAAACCCTGGTCACCCGGGCCCGGCTGGAGCTTCTGCTAGAGCGCTTGGAAGAGCTAGATGCATTGCTAGAGAATGCCCGCCAGCGGCTTCTGCGCACCACCACCGACTTCGAGGCCCGCTACCTCAACCCTCGCCTCGAGGCCAGCCCCCCCGCCCCTGAGGCGCCGGCACAAAGCAGCGTGGGCAAAACGGTACGGGAGCTTTTTACCGAACTCGAGTTCGACCGCTACGACGACCTCAACATCCTGGCCCGCTCCATTCAGGAGATGACCAACGACCTCACCGAGGTGCGCAACAGTTTCAGCGAGCAGATCAAAGCCCTTAGGCAGGAAACCGAGCGCTTCGGCAAGCTCTCGCAGGAGCTGCGCACCGAAGTGAGCCGCACCCGTCTGGTGCCCATTGGCCGCTTCTATCAGCGCTTGGCCCGCCAGGTGCGGCAGATCGCTGGGGAAAAACCCGTTCAGCTAGAGTTCCAAGGCGAGCAGGTGGAGATCGACTCGGTATTGCTTGATGGCCTCTCGGAAGCCCTCATCCACCTGGTCAACAACGCCATCGCCCACGGCCTGGAAAGCCCAGAAGAACGCCTGGTCAGGGGCAAAAATCCCCAGGGCACCCTGCGCATCCGCACCCTGCAACAGCGCAACACCCTGGTGCTGGAGGTCAGCGACGATGGCCGGGGCATCGACCTAAAGGCCGTCAAGCAAAAAGCAGTGGAAAAGGGGCTCAAAAGCGCAGCCCAGGTCGAGGCCATGCCCCCGGAAGAGGTGATCCAGCTCATCTTCCTGTCCGGCCTCTCCACCGCTGAGGCCGTCTCGGACGTAGCTGGGCGGGGAGTGGGGCTAGATGCCGTGGCCGCTACCGTCCGCCGCCTACGCGGCGATCTGAGCGTGGAAACCCGCGAGGGGCTGGGCACCACCTTCCGCTTGCACATCCCGCAAAATCTGGCGGTCTCGGAGCTCCTGCTGCTGGAGGCCGGGGGCCAGACCCTAGCCCTTCCCCGGGAAAGTCTGCTTACCTTGCTTAGCGCCCCCGCCGAGGCCCTGGAAATTCCCTACGAAGGCCGCTCGATTCCCATCCAGCGCTTGAGCGAACTCTTGGGCCTCCCCCCCGTGCAGCAGGAAGAGTATGCCCTGGCGGTGGTGGAAGGACGTGGGGGGGCTTGGGTAGGGCTGGCCGCCGAGCGCTTCATCGGCCTAGAGCAGGCCTTGGTCAAACCGCTAACCGCCCCTCTAGCCGATCTACCCCATCTTTTGGGGGCCACCGTTTTGGCCACCGGCGAGGTGGTGCTGGTGCTTAGCCCCAGCGGCCTGCTCTCTTTGAACCATCCCCTTCCCGTGCAGGCCCAGGTTGAGACCTCCCCTACCCAGCAGCTGCCGGTGCTCTTGGTGGACGACTCTCTCTCGGTACGCAAGGTGGTGGGCCAGATGCTGCGCAAGGCCGGATACCCGGTGGTCACGGCAGCCGACGGGCAGGAAGCCCTCGAGCTTTTGGAGCAGCAACCTTTCCAGGCGGTGGTCACCGACCTGGAGATGCCCCGCATGTCGGGCTTTGAGCTATTGGAAGAGGTGCGCCGCCGCCCCCACCTGGCCCACCTGCCGGTAGCGGTGCTCACCACCCGGGCTTCCAGCAAACACCGCGATCTGGCTCTCGAACTGGGAGCCAGGGCCTACCTGACCAAGCCTGCCGACGAAGTAGAATTGCACCGATTCTTGCAGGATGTGTAGCCTTTGATCTACCGGGGAGATTATCCGATGAAGGCGCTTATTCTAACCAACCAGCCCAAGCGGGGCATTGCCCTCAAGGATAGCTTCGCCCTTTCGGGGTTTGAAGTGCAGGTCGAGGAGAGCGCCCTGTACGCGATGACCCTGCTCGAGCGCAACCACCCCGATGTGATCGTGAGTACAGCCACCCTCAGCGACCTGAGCGGGCGGGAGTTCTTCGAGCTGGTACGGGCCGACCCTCAGCTAGCCCTGGTACCTTTCGTTCTGCTGGACGAACATGCCCCGGCTCAAGCCGGCGAGTTGGACCTGGTACTGCCCCCCAGTACCCCGGTAGCCGAGGTAGTGCGCCAAGCGTACAAGCTGATCCTCGAGCTCACCCGCAAGACCCACACCTCCGAGCCCCACAACCCCGTGGCCCAGCACGGCATTCAGGGGCGCCTGGGCGACCTGAGCCTGTTCGAACTGGCCCAGTGGCTGGCCAAGTCCAACAAAACCGGACGGCTGAGCGTCGAAATTGAGGGCGAGCGGGCTAGCTGGCTTTTTAACAAGGGCCAGCTGATCCACGCCGAGTACGCCGGCAAAAGCGGCGAGGACGCGGTGTTGCATCTATTGCTTCGGGCGGAAAACCAACCCAAGGGCTACTTCCACTTCGAACCCCTCACCGAGGCTGACTTTTTCCTGGAACCGGTCACCATCCGCAAAACCACCGATCAGCTCTTGCTTTCCCTAGCGGTAGAGATGGACCACCGCCAACAGGGCATCAACTGAGGCGGAAGCTCGAGCTGAGCCGGCTGAGGTCCGCCGATACAAAGCAAAGCGTCCGGGTGCTGTTGAGGGGAAGCTCCTGGCCCATCGCCAGGCTGGTGGAAAGGCCCAGCTCGGGGAGCAAGAACACTCCCTGACGCTCGACCAATACCCCCGGGCCACAGTAACCGTGTTGCAGCAGGTAGACCAGGGTCCAGTGCTCCCGGCTTTTGCGCTCGGCTTCCCGCACCAGATCGGCCACCGCCTCCGCCGCACCCACCCGCAAAAGAACCTCGTCCCGTGAGAGCACCGGCTTCCCGGCCAAGAAAGCCCGCAGCTGCTGGTGGGCCACCAGGTCCAGGTAGCGGCGCAAAGGGCTGGTCACTTGAGCGTACAAGGGCAGGCCCAGCCCCCGGTGGGGCCCCGGGCTGGTCTTGAGCTGGGCCCGCCTTATCCGGCGGCGCAGGGCCCACATGCCCGCCAGCCCTTCGGGCAGGGCCTCGAGCGAAACCTCGGGAGCCTCCTGGGTGGCAAAGGGGAAAGGAATCTGGTGTTCCAAAGCGAACCCCGCAGCCGCCTGGCCGGCCAGCAGCATAGCCTCCCGCACCCAGACGCGGCTTTCGTAGGGGGGCAAAGGGGCCAGGCGCACTGCTTCCCCTTCCAGCCGAACCTTAACCTCGGGCAAAGCCAGCTCGAAGGCCCCCTGAGCCAGCCGTCGTGCCCGGAATATCTGGGCCAGCTCAGCTAGGGGAGCCAGCTCCGGGCGATGTAGGGCTTCCGCGTAACTCAGGCGCTCCACCCGCACCCAACTAGGGTAGATGGCCAGGGAACACACCTCCCCTTCCCGCGAGACCTCCAGTTCGAAGCTCAAGGCTGGGCTGATCGCTTTCAGGCCCAGGCCCAGCTCGAGGGTGACCGCGGGGGGCAGCATCCCCACCGTGCCTTCTGGCAGGTAAAGGTTGGCCCCTCGGCGGCGGGCCTCGAGGTCCAGGGGGCTATCCGGCCAGACCAAGGCGGCCACATCGGCCACGTGCACGTACAGACGAAACCCCTTCTCCTGGCGCTCCACCCAGACCGCGTCATCGGGGTCCTGGCTCTCCTCGTCGTCGATGGCTAAAGCTGGCAAGTGGGTCAGGTCGCGGCGGTTTTCCTCCGCTAAGGAAGGCAGGGGAAGGTCGGGGGGGGAAAGCCGCAGGCCCAGCCGGCTGGGGTGGGGGTTTTGGTAGCGCCAGTAGCCCCGCTGGACTAGATAGGCCTGGGCGCTCTCCGGCGTTTCCGCCAGGCCCAAGGCTCTAAGCACCGGGCTGTCCTGGCGCCGGCCTAGGGCCAGGGCCTCAATCTCCCGCCGTAGCTCCGGCACATCCTCCCCCTGGGCCAGCCGGGCGATGGCTGCTTGGTAGGCCTCACGGGCGGCTTGTTTTTGCCGCAGGGCCTCGAGCTCCTCCCGGCGGCGGGCCCGGATGCGCGTGCCCTCGAGGGTAAACCAGAGGCCCTCCTGGGCCAGCTGGTAGGCCCCGTAGGCGCTCTGGGGGGTGTACTGGCCGTAGAGCAACTCGGCCAAGGTCGCCAGGGCCACCTCTTCCCCCTGTAATAGCTCCCAGGCTGCCTCGGCCTCGGTAGGAAGCCCGGGCTCGAGGGGAAAGGAAACCGGCCCGGGATGCAGCAGCCAGACATCCTTAGGGCGCACTTTCTGCTGGCTGCCATCGGCTAGGCGCAGCAGCCACTTCTCCCCCGTTTGCTCCACCAAAGCGGGTTTTCCTTTATAGATAACCAATGCACCTACCATGTGGGGTCCTGCAGTAGTTTGGCCAGCTCCACGTGCAGCCGGTGTGAACCCCGGTGCACCATGAACTGGCCCAGATAGGGCCGGCCCGCCAGGTACAAATCCCCCAGAAAATCCAGGGCCTTGTGCCACACCGGCTCCTGCAGCATCCGGGGGGTGTTGACAAACCCCTCCCGACTATAGACCAGGGCATTCTCCAGCGAGGCCCCCTGGATAAGCCCCTGGGCCCGCAGGGCCTCCACCTCGTGCAAAAAGCCAAACGTGCGTGCCGGGGCCAAAGCCTTTAGGGGAGTGGGCGGGCACTGCACCTGCTGGTAGCCAATTTTAGGGTGGGGAAAGAAGATGCTCACGGTAAGGGAAAACTGCGCGGCGGGCTGGGCCAGCACACTGCTCTTGCCCTCGGCCACCCGCAGGCTGCCCGGCAGCGGCTGGGGTGGGGGACCTTGGGGCACTAAGCCTTCCAGGGCAGCCAACCACTCCTGGGCGCTGCCATCCAGGATGGGTACCTCGGGCCCCTCCACCTCGATGAGCAGCCCCTGCCAAACCCCCCGGATGTAAAGCGCCGCCAGAAGGTGCTCCACCGTCATCAGGCGGGCTTCCTGCTCAGCCAGCACGGTGGAACGCGTCGTCTCCACCACCCTCGAGGCCAGCGGGCGGAAGGCCACCCCTCCCAGCCAGAAGCGCACGGGCCCCTCACTGGGATGAAAGCGCACCGTGGCGGCTGCACCGGTGTGCAGACCGACGCCGCGGATAACCACCTCGCTCATGCCCCGGAGCGCAACAACTGCCGCAGGCCCCGCTCCACGCTGGCCAGCCAGTCCAAGAGGGCCAGGCGGCGCCAGTGCTGGCGGATGGGCCGGGCGGGCACCGCCCCCGCCCAGGTCTGGCCCGGGGGCACATCCTTGGAAACGGCGCTGCCCCCGCTCAGGCGGGCCCCGGCGCCCACCCGCACGTGGTCGGAGAGCACCACCCAGCCCCCCATCAAGACCCCATCCTCTACCACCGCACTCCCCCCGATGGCGCTGCTGCCCACCATCACCACACCCCGGCCAATCCGCACATTGTGACCAATCTGGGTCAGGTCGCCGATCTTGCTCTGGGCCCCGATGCGGGTCTCCCCCACCACGCTGCGCTGCACCACACAGCCAGCCCCTAGCTCCACCCCGTCCTCCAGCACCACCCGGCCCGTGTGGGGCAGGCGACGCCCCTCCTGGAAGCCAAACCCAATCACCCCTAGCACGCTGCCCGCCCCCACCCGGCAACCCGCCCCCAGCCGGGTGTAGCGATACAGGGTGACCCGGGGCTCGAGGACGCTAAAAGGCCCCACCTCTACCCCTTCACCCACATAGCAAAAAGGCCCCACCACCGCTCCCTTGGCAACGCGGGCCCCCCGGCACACCACCGCGTAAGCCCCTACCCGGGCGCCGGCCTCGAGGCAGGCCCCCTCCTCGATGAGGGCGGTGGGATGAACCCCCAAAGCCCAGTTCTCGGGCGGGTCGAAAAGGGCTAGCAGAGCGGGCCAGGCTTTCTCCACCGAGGGCACCCGGACGACGCTTCGCCCCAGGGGGCAAGGGCTGGCCTCGTCCAACACCAGGGCGGCCCCACTGGCTATGGCGGCCTCGAGGAAGCGCGGGCTGCGCACCGCCACCAGCTCACCCGGCCGGGCCTCATCGGGCGGGGCCAGGCGGCTAACCTCGACGTCGGGGCCCTCGAGGCGGCCCCCCAGGTGTTGGGCAATAGCCAAGAGCCGCATGGCGTTCTAGCGCTTCAGCACATTGTCCGAGGTAACCAATGCGTCGCGCAACACGTGCAGCATCTCCAAGGCCTTGCCGGTGCCCAAAGCTACCGCCTCCACCGCGTTCTCGGCCACCACCACCGGTACCCCGGTGGACTCTTGCAGCAGTAGGTCTAGGTTGCGTAGCAAAGCCCCTCCCCCGGTGAGCAGAATCCCCCGGTCAATAATGTCGGCCACTAGCTCGGGCGGGGTGGTCTCGAGGACGCCCTTCACTCCCTGCACGATCTTTTCCAGAGGCTCCTGTAAAGCCTCCACCACATCATCGGCGCTCACCTCGATGCTCTTGGGCAGGCCCGAGATCAGGTCGCGCCCCCGCACCTCGGCCACCGTTTCCTCTTCCCCAGGGGCCTTTTTGGCCGCCCCGATTTTGATCTTGAGGTCTTCTGCCGTGCGCTCGCCAATCAGCAGGCTGTACTTGTTGCGCACATGGCGAATGATGGATTCGTCGAACTCGTTTCCGGCAATGCGCAGGCTGGTTGAGCGCACGATGCCCCCCAGGGAGATAACCGCAATGTCGGTCGAACCCCCACCGATATCCACCACCATGCTACCGGTGGGCTCGGCGATCTTAATCCCGGCCCCGATGGCCGCCGCCAGAGGTTCGTCAATCAGATAGGCCCGCTTAGCCCCGGCCTCCACAATGGCCTGAACTACCGCTCGCCGCTCCACCTCGGTGACCCCTGAGGGCACCCCCACCATCACCTGGGGCCGGGCAAAGCGCAAGGGGGGCAGCACCTTTTTGATGAACAAAGTCAGCATCCGCTCGGTGAGGGTATAGTCGGCGATGACCCCATCCTTAAGGGGCCGGGCCGCCACAATGTTGCCGGGGGTTCGCCCCAGCATCCGGTAGGCCTCGGCTCCCACCGCCTTGACCTCTTTAGTGTCGCTGACCATAGCAATAACCGAAGGCTCACGCAGCACAATACCTTTGCCACGCACGTAAATCAGCACCGAGGCGGTGCCCAGGTCAATACCCACATCTTCGCCGCGAAACGAGAACAAACCAGCCATAGCGCTTTATTGTACAGGCTTACAACCCAGGCGGGTATCCCAGTGCCCTAGAATACATGGGATGCAGACCTGTGACTATTTGATCATCGGCGGGGGGATTGTGGGCCTGACCATTGCCCTCGAGCTGCGCCGGCGGCAGAAGGAAGCCCGGATTGTAGTCCTGGAAAAAGAAAAGGCGCTAGCCCAGCACGGCTCTGGACGCAACTCGGGAGTACTGCACGCTGGGTTTTACTATAGCGCCGACTCGCTCAAAGCCCGCTTCACCCGCGAGGGCAACGCCCGTTGGAAGGCTTTCGTGGAGGAACGGGGGTTGCGCATTAACCGCTGTGGCAAGTTGGTGGTGGCTAAAAACGAACTCGAGGTGGAAGGGCTGCGCGAGCTCAAGCGCCGGGGCGACCAAAACGGGGTAGAGACCTACCTAATCTCCCTCGAGGAGGCCAAAAAAATCGAGCCCCGGATCAAGACCACCGAGCTGGCCCTGTGGTCGCCCCAGACCGCCACAGTAGACCCTCAGGAGTGCATGGCCGCCATAGCGGCAGAGTGCCGGGATCAGGGAATCACGCTATGCCTGGATAGCCCTTACCAGGGCCGGCGGGGCCTGGACATCCTCACCCCGCACGAGGTCTACAGCACCGGATTCGTCATCAACGCCGCAGGCCTTTACGCCGACAAGGTAGCCCACGACTTCGGCCTAGGTCTGCGCTACCGCATCCTGCCCTTTAAGGGGCTGTACCTCTACGGCGACGAGCCGGCAGGATCGCTGCGCACCAACATCTATCCCGTCCCCGACCTGCGCAACACCTTTTTGGGAGTACATTTCACCGTAACCGTGGACGGCAGGGTCAAGATTGGCCCCACCGCCATCCCCGCTTTCTGGCGGGAAAACTACCAGGGCCTTCAGGGCTTCAACCCCACCGAGGCCCTATCCATTCTGCGGGATGAGGCCGTTTTATTCTTGCGCAACGACTTCAACTTCCGCGGGATTGCCCTGGAGGAGCTGAAGAAATACGCCCAGCCCTATCTGGTAGCCCAGGCCGCAGCCCTGCTGGAAGGGGTCCGGCGAGAGAACTACCGTACCTGGGGCCGGCCCGGCATCCGGGCCCAGCTTTACGACCACCAAGAGAAGAAGCTGGTGATGGACTTCACCCTCGAGGGCGACGCCACCAGCCTACACGTACTCAATGCCATCTCGCCTGCCTGGACCGCGGCCATGCCCTTTGCCGAGTATGTGGTGACGCGGGTGGAGGAGCTACAGCAAGGCCACAGCCTCAGCCCATAAGCTGGCCTAACAACCGGCCCAAGCGGGTCGGGGAGCCCTCATCGTGGCCGCAGTCCACCTCGTTGCGGTTGGTGCCGCAAACCGGGCAAAGGCCCTTGCAATCTTCCTTACAGAGCACGGTGTAGGGCAGCTCGAGGGCAAAGGCCTCGCTGAGGATGGGCCCTAGCTCGAGGTTGGGATGGCCAAACAGCAGAACCTCCTCTTCATCTTCCTCCACGAGCTCGGGGTGGGCCAGGCCCGGCTGGTAGCGCAGCATGTACTGGAAATGGGCCCGCACCGCCGCCGGGGTAGGGGTTAGGCAGCGGCGGCACTCCAGCAAAGCGTAGCCGGCAATCTCCCCCGAGAGCCAGAAAGCCTGCCCCTCCTCCCCCTCCAGCCGGGCCACCCGCACCTTCCAGTGGGCCGGGCCCTGCAGCAGGATGCGCTCGTTCTCTAGGGGAATGTATTCCAAAATCTCCCCCTGGGCCGCGGTGCTGCCCCCCTCCCGCAGCAGGCGCGAGAGGTTGATGCTTTGAATGGCTTGCTCTTTCATTTCTGCCAGTCTACGCCCAAAGCGTAGCCTCTTACTTTAGCCCGGCCAAGGTTATTAGGTCAACAAGGGTAGACTTGAGCCTATGAAGCCGATTGGCATTTTAGGAGTGCCTATGGACCTTGGCCAGGGGCGACGGGGCGTGGATATGGGGCCCAGCGCCATCCGTTACGGGCGCTTGCAAGAAGTGCTGCAAAGCCTGGGCCACCAGGTACACGATTTTGGCGATGTGAAGGTGCCCGTGGTGGAAAGCCTGCACCGCCAAGCGGAACAACCGGGGGGACTGGGCTACCTCGAGGCCATCCGGGCCGCCTGCCTGGACACCATCCAGGCCCTGGGCCAGATGCCAGCCGATACATTCCCCATCGTGTTGGGGGGCGACCACTCCATCGCCATGGGCTCGGTCACCGGGGTGGCTCGAGGGGAGCGCATCGGGGTGATCTGGGTGGATGCCCACGCCGACTTTAACACCCCCGAGACCAGCCCCAGCGGCAACATCCACGGGATGCCCTTGGCCCACCTGTGCGGCCTGGGAGACCCCCGCCTGATCAACCTGGGCTACCCAGGGGCCAAGGTACGCCCGGAAGACGTGGTGCTGATCGGGGTTCGCAGCCTGGACCCCGGCGAGGTTCGGCTGCTGCGCCAGCGGGGGGTCATGGTCTTTACCATGAAAGAGGTGGACATAGAGGGTATTCCGGCCATTGCCGAGGCGGTGGTTCAGCATTTTCGCGGGTTTGCCAAGGTGCACCTCTCCCTCGATGCCGATGTGCTCGACCCCGAGATTGCCCCTGGGGTGGGCACCCCGGTGGCCGGGGGCCTGACCTACCGCGAGGCCCACCTGCTGATGGAGCTCTTGGCCGATGCCCAGCTGGTCACCAGCCTTGACCTGGTGGAGGTCAACCCTATCCTGGACATCGCCAACCGCACCGCCCGAATGATGGTCGAGCTGGCCGGCAGCCTACTGGGTAAGAAAATTTTCTAAAGCTGGCTTAATCCTACACTCATAAAGCACAAAGGGCTTTGCTAATGCTGGGTCTGATTGCCCTGGGAGCCTGCGCCCCCGTCTAAAACCCCCCACCCCAGGCCATTCTCAGCAGCGATCCTTTGGTCTACCTGCCGGAAGCCTGGGTGGAGGCCCGCACCCTGCGAGGAGGGGTGGAGGAGGTGCGCCTGCGTACCTACTACAGCCGCACCCTGGGCGAGCTGCAAGACGCGCTGGTTCGGGGCTTTCAGAGCAGCCGGACGCAGCTTAAGTGCAGCGAACTGGTGGGTTTAGGCCTGGGTGGGGGGCCCTACCTAAAGCTGCGCCTGGCCGCCAGCCCCGACCGCGACCTTACCCTGCGCCTCACCCCGCTGGACGGGCACTGGCTACTGGGCCATAGCCTCTTCCAGGCGGAGCTACGCCGGGTTCCACCCCACTTTGGCCTGGGCTGTCCATTGGACTAAGGTAGACCCAGCCGACCTCGAGCCTCATGCACCTGGGCCGGGGTGAGGTTGCGGCCTCGCTGGGCCTGCACCTCGGCGGCGGTGAAGGGTTTTTGCCCTTTGGGGAAGCGGTTGCCCCACTGGGTGGCGATATGGTTGAGCAACCCGGCAATCTCTTCATCGGAAAGGGAGCGGCCAAAACCGGGCATCACCTGGTCGAAGCTACGGCTGCCTACCCGTATTTTGCCTTGCAGGCCATAGAGCACCACCCAAATCAGGTACTCCCGCCCGCCAGGCTGGGCCAGGAGGGTGGGCACATGGCCTGCCAGCGGGGGCCAGTTACCCACCCCACCCCTTCCGTCCGTTTTGTGGCAGACCGCGCAACGCTCGTAGAGCGGGCTGGGCTGGGCCAAAGCCAGACCCAGCAAAAGGGGAAGCCAAAACGCCCACATGAGTTCCTCCTTACTTCGAGTATAAGCCAAAGGTAGGAGGAGAGCCGGTATTTTGACCCTTACCCCACCCAGGTAAGCCGGAACCCTCTGGTACAATCCCGTTGTGTTGGTGATTCCCGCGGTAGACATCCAGTCCGGACGGGCGGTTCGGCTCCTCGAAGGCAATCCCGAGCAGGAAACGGTTTACTTCGAAAACCCCGTGGAGGCTGCCCTGCACTGGCAGGCCCAGGGAGCTCGGATGCTGCACCTGGTGGACCTAGACGCGGCCACGGGACGAGGGGAGAATCGCCAGGTGCTGCGGGCGGTGGCGGCCACCCTCTCCATCCCTTTCCAGGTGGGAGGTGGGGTGCGCAGCTTGGAGGACGCTCGAGCCCTTCTGGCCCTGGGGGCCTACCGGGTGGTGGTGGGCACCCTGGCGGTCAAGGCTCCGGAGGTGCTGGGGCAGATGCTGGCGGAGTGGGGCCCGGAGCGGGTGGTGGTCAGCCTGGACGCCCGAGGCCTGGAGGTGGTGGTCTCGGGCTGGAGCGAGGCCACGGCCCGCCAAGTCCCCGAGCTGGCCCAGCCCTTGTGGGCCATGGGCCTGCGCACCCTGATCTATACCGATGTACGCCGGGATGGCACCCTGGCTGGGCTAGACCTCGAGGGGGTGCGGGCGGTACGCTCGGCCTGGCCCGGCTTCCTGATTGCCGGGGGGGGCATCGCCTCCGAGGCCGACCTACTGGGCCTAAAGCGCCTAGGGGTGGAGGGGGCCATTACCGGAAAGGCCCTGTACGAGGGGCGCATCGACCTCAGGCGCTGGGTCCAGGGGTAAACTGCGACCATGAAACTCCTGAACGGGCTGGCTTTCCTAATCGTGCTGGCGGTGGCCGCAGGGGTCTGGGCTCTGTATACCCTGGAACCGAATCTGTGGTTGGGCACACCCTGGGGCGCGGTACACGGGGCTTATCTCCTTCTAGGAGCTTTTGCCTTAGGCCTGCTGGTGATGGGGCTGTATGGGCTGGTGGCCTGGGTCAACGCGCAAACCGCCCTTCGTCGGCTGCGGCGAGAGCTACAGCAGCTTCGGGAGGAACTCGAGGCCCTAAAGCGGCAGCACCCTGAGGAACTCCCGGTCATCCCCGATCGGGAAGCGGAGTAAGCATGGTCTGGAAGTTTCGCCCATGGCCCAGCCTCGAAGCCCTACGCCCGTTGGCCGAAGGGCTGGGCCTCTCCCCTTTGGGGGCTGCTTTGTTGTGGCACCGAGGCTTCCGCCAACCCGCCGACCTAACCCCACCCCTCACCCTGCTGCCCCTGGAGGGCCTGGAGGAAGCCGCGAGGCGCGTACTGGAGGCCATCGAAAAAGGCCAGCGCATCCGGGTTCACGGCGACTACGACGCCGATGGCCTATGCGGCACCGCCCTCCTGCTCGGGGGCCTGGGAAGGCTGGGGGCCAGTATCCATGCCTTTATCCCCCACCGCCTGGAGGAGGGCTATGGGGTTTTGCTAGAGCGGGTGCCGGAGCACCTGGAGGCTTGCGACCTCTTCATTACCGTGGACTGCGGCATCAGCAATCATGCCGAGCTGAAAGCGCTGGTGGAAAACGGCGTCTCGGTCCTGGTCACCGACCACCACACCCCAGGGGAGGTGCGGCCTCCGGGTCTGATTGTGCACCCGGCCCTCTCCCCCCGGCTAAAAGACCAGGCCCACCCTACCGGCGCGGGCGTGGCCTTCCTGCTCTTGTGGCAGGTGTACGCCATCCTGGGTAAAGAACCCCCGCTGGAGTATGCCGACCTCGCGGCCATCGGTACGGTGGCCGATCTAGCCCCTTTGCAAGGGTTCAACCGGGCACTGGTCATGGAAGGGTTGCGGCGCCTCTGCGACTCGGCCCACCCGGGCCTGGCCTGGCTCGCTGCCGAGCACTGCCGGGCCTTTACCGCTAGCGAAGTGGCCTTCCGCATCGCCCCCCGGCTCAACGCGGCCTCGCGGCTGGGCCAGGCTGAACTCGCCCTGGAACTCCTCACCACCCAAGACCCCCTCCAGGCCCGACGGGCAGCCGAGGCCCTCTCCCGGCTAAACCAGGAGCGTCAGCGGATCGAAGAGGCGATGCTAAAGCGCATCATGGCCGGGTTGGAAACCGAGCCGGCGGCCCTGGTTGTCCACGACCCAGAGGGCCACCCGGGGGTAATGGGGATTGTGGCCAGCCGGCTGCTGGAGCGCTTCTACAAGCCGGTATTCATCATCGCCCAGGGCAAGGGTTCGGTGCGCTCCACCCCCGGCATCAGCGCCGTAGGGGCGCTGCGGAGTGCCCAGGCCCACCTCAAGCGCTTTGGCGGCCACGCGCAGGCGGCCGGTTTTGCTATGGAAGAAAACCAGGTTCCCGCTTTCAAGGAGGCCATTCAACGTTATGTGGCCCAGTTTCCCCCACCTGTACCCGAGCTTTGGCTGGACGGAGCCCTGGACGGGGAGGACCTCGAGGCCCTGTACCGGGCCACTACCCTCCTCGAGCCCACCGGGGAAGGCAATCCGCCGCCCTTGTTCTTCCTACGGGGCCGGCCCGAGCGGGTACGCCGGATGGGCAGCGAAGGGCAGCATCTGGCCTTTTACCTGAATGGGCTGCGGGTAGTGCGGTGGCGGGATGGCGGGGAGAACCTGCCGGCCTTGCTGGAGGTGGCCGGCGAGCTGGTCGCCAACGAGTGGAACGGCGAGCGTTCCCTCGAGCTCTGGGCTGCGGCCTACCGCCCGGCCCAGGAGGAAGAGGACGATCCCCTATCGAAACAGGCAAAGCCCGTGCACCTAAGGGCCTGGGCTTTTCCCCTTCCCCTGCGCCATGGCCTAAAGCAGGCCCTTGGGCAGCAAGCCCGGGTTTACGTACACCCCGAGGGTGCTTTGTGGTTCAAAAGCCGCGGGGCCCAGGTGGTGCCCCCGGAGGAAGCCGAGTACTGGTTCAGCCTGCCCTTAGCCCCAGCCTACCCCCCCCGGGTGTGGATCGCCCTTTCGGAAAAGGCCCTGGCTCAGCTAGAAAGCCACCCCAACCCCCTGGTACAAGCCCTGGGCCGACGGGTAGCCACCGCTTACCGGCAAAAGCAGGCGGGTCTGTTGGGAGAAAGTTTAGAGCGCTACTGGCAAGCCCTGAAGGTGTGCGCTACTACCTGACGACGCCACCATTCTCAGGGGCTCAAAGGGCGATCTGCGCCAGTTCTCGCCGCAGGTTCTCCCGCGCGGGCTCTTCCAGAGGGGCAAAGGCTCCGGTCTGGTAGATGCGCTCACGCGCCAAAAAGCGCTTTAATAGACTGGCCCGACGCTCCTGGTAGAGCCCCTTAGGCAGCCAGGCGTACTCCTGGCGGATGGCCTGGGTATAGGCCTGGTAGGTCTGGGGGTCGCTGCCCAGAATGGACAGGTCGGCATCCAAAAACAGCGCGCCGTCCGGGTCTTGGGTCTGATGGTTTGCCGTAGCCAGGATAAGATTCACCACCCGTTGAATAAGAACGCCAGCCAGCCCCAACCCCTCGAGGCGTGCTTGAGCCAGAAGGGCGCTCTGGAGTTCGTTGTCTTCACGGGTAGGGTCGTAGATAGCGTCGTGGAACCAGACCGCCAAGGCCAGATGGGGGGCCTGTTGTAGAGCCGGGGCCCCTATGGGCGCGGGTGGGGCTTCCAGCAGAGCGAATAGCCGCTCGAGGTGGGCCAGGTTGTGGTAGTAGCGCTGGGGCTCGGTGTGGCGGACGAGAAGCTCCTCAAGCAAGGGCCGGTGCGCCGCTGGAGCCACCCCCAGCCCAGCCCATAAAACCTTCCAGCGCTCTACCAGGCGGCGGCGCCCCCCCGGCGAGAGGTGGAACCTCATCAGCGGGCGTACTCCACTGCCCGGCTCTCCCGCACCACCGTGACCTGCACCTGGCCAGGGTAGTTCATGTCACGCTCGATGCGCCCGGCAATCTCGCGGGCCAGCAGGGTAGCCTTGGCATCGGAGATGCGCTCCGGCTTGACGATAACCCGTACCTCGCGCCCGGCCTGCACTGCAAAGGCCTGTTCCACCCCAGGGAAGCTCAGGGCGATGCGCTCGAGCTGTTCTAAGCGCTGGATGTACTCCTCCAGGCTTTCCCGCCGGGCCCCGGGCCGGGCCGCACTGATGGCGTCGGCGGCAGCGACCAACACCGAGTACAGGGTCTCGCCGTTCTCTGGGTCGTGGTGGTGGGCGATGGCGTCGATGACCTCTTTGGGCTCGCCAAAGCGGGAGGCCAGGGTGATACCGATCTCCACGTGGGTGCCCTCGATCTCGCGATCGACCGACTTGCCCAGGTCGTGCAACAGCCCTGCGCGACGGGCCAAAGCGGCATCCAGGCCCAGCTCAGCCGCCATGATGCCGGTCAGGTGAGCCACCTGGATAGAGTGCTTAAGCACATTCTGACCGTAGGAGCTACGGAAGTGCAACCGGCCCAAAAGCTGCACCAGGCCTGGCTTGAGGCCCACCACCCCGGCCTCGAGGGCCGCCTCTTCCCCGCGCTCATAGACAAAGGTCTTCATCTCGTTCTTGGCCTTCTCCACCACCTCCTCAATGCGGCTGGGGTGAATGCGGCCATCCTGCACCAATTGCTCCAGGGCCATCCGGGCAATCTCGCGGCGCATGGGGTTGAAGCTGCTGAGCAGTACCGCCTCAGGGGTATCGTCGATGATCAGGTCTACCCCGGTCAGGGCCTCGAAGGTGCGGATGTTGCGCCCCTCCCGCCCAATGATGCGCCCCTTCATGGCATCGGAGGGGATGGGCACCACCGAGACCGCCAGGGCCGCTGCGGTCTCGGAAGCCTGGCGCTGGGCAGCCTGGGCCAGCAGTTTCTGGGCCTCCCGCTTGGCCTCGAGGCGGGCCCGCTCCAAGCTGGCCTTGACCCGCAGGGCTTTCTCCTCCTCCAGCTCGGCGTCCAGGCGGGAAAGCAGAAGCTGCCGGGCCTCCTCCTGGCTCAGGCCGGCCACCTCTTGCAGCTTGAGGTCGATCTGCCGCTCGCGCTGGGCCAACTGGGCCTCACGGGCCTCCAGGGCCTTCTCTAGCGCATCGAGCTTTTCTTCCTGCGCATCGAGCCGGGCCGCCCGGAGGTCGAGCTGCTCGCCCCGGCGGGCTAGGCGTTCGGTCTCCCGCTTGAGCTCCTCGCGCTCCGCTCGGATGGCCTGTAGCTCGGCCTGTAGCCGTTCACGCTCGCGGGCCAGGCCTTCCTGCTCGGCCTGCAGGCTGGCCTGAAGCCGTTCGCGCTCCTCACTGAGCTGCTGGCGCAACCGCTCCTCGCCCTGTGTGCGCAGCCGCTCGAGTTCGGCCTGGGCGCTCTGGCGCAGGCTTTGCACCTCGGCCTGGGCACTCTGACGCAGGCTCTGGGCCTCGGCGCGGGCGGTTTCGAGCTGGGTTCGGGCCTGGGCCTGGGCCTGCTCTAAAGCGGTCTGGGCCTGTTGCCGTGCGGCCTCGAGGATGCGCTCGGCCTCGCGCCGGGCCGCCTCGAGTTCGCTTTTATCCAGTACCACCTGGCGGCCTGTGCGCTGCAAGAGCAGCACCACCGTCACCGCCAGCACCACCACCATCAGGGTGAGTATCCAATCCAGTAGGGTAAACGCCATCGGTGCCTCCTCGATTGCAAGGAGGTTCTCACAGTCTCAGGTCTGGCCGGGACAAGAAAAGCTTTTAGCGCATGGCCCGCTGTCCCACCAGAGGTAGATCGTCGCTAAACTCTACACCAAGCTGCCCCTTGGCCCGGCGGATCGCCACCGAGCAAATCCATATACTGGCTTCCTGGCCCTTCATACTGGGAGAACCCCACCTAGCAAGCCTTAAACCTCGGACAGCCGAGCGGAGGTATCCTCCTCCTCCTCGGCGGTCGTCCGTAGGGATAGCTTACCAGCTTGGGCCAAAACTTTCTCCCGGATTTCCTGGGCCAGCCTTGGGTCGCCCCGCAGAAACTCGGCGGCTTTCTCCTTGCCCTGGCCCAAACGGGTCTCCCCATAGGAAAGCCAGGAACCGGCCTTGGTGATGACCTCAGCAGCCACTGCCACCGAGACCAGGTCGGCCCAAGGGTCGATGCCCTTACCGAAGTAGAGCTCGAGCTCGTGCTCGCGGAAGGGCGGGGCCAGCTTGTTCTTGGTCACCTTGACCCGCACCCGGTTGCCCACCGCCTCGTTGCCCGATTTGATGGGTTGGCCCTGTTTACGCACATCCAGGCGCACCGAGGCGTAAAACTTAAGCGCTCGTCCCCCGGGGGTGGTCTCGGGGTTGCCGTACATGGTGCCTACCTTCTCCCGAATCTGGTTGATGAAGATGGCCGCGGTGTTGCTCTTGGAAAGGGCCGCGGTCAGCTTGCGCAAGGCCTGGCTCATCAGGCGAGCCTGCAGGCCCACAAAGGCATCGCCCATCTGCCCCTCAATCTCGGCCTGAGGCACCAAGGCGGCTACCGAGTCCACCACGATGACATCAATAGCCCCCGAGCGGGTCAGGAGTTCCACGATCTCCAAAGCCTGCTCGCCGGTATCGGGTTGGGAGACTAAAAGGTCGTCGATGTTGACCCCCAGGCTTTTGGCGTAGATGGGGTCGAGGGCGTGTTCGGCGTCCACAAAAGCGGCCACCCCTCCCGCGGCCTGGGCCTGGGCCACAATGGAGAGGGCCAGGGTGGTCTTGCCCCCCGACTCGGGGCCGTAGATTTCAATGATGCGCCCGCGGGGAATCCCCCCAATGCCCAAGGCGATATCGAGCCCCAGGCTTCCGGTGGGAATAACCTCCACCTGCTGCCGGGGGGCCTCGCCCAGGCGCATGACCGCGCCCTTGCCGAATTGCTTCTCAATGGCCTTTAGGGTTCCTTCCAGCACTTTTTGCTTTTCCTTGTCCATGTCCTGTGCTCCTTCAACTTAGGGGAAACTGCGCCAATACACGGTACACCGACCCCGCGGGCTCGAGCCTGGACTCCACTAAACACAACGCCCGGGCCTCAAAGCGCAGATCGAAGACCAGGGGGCCTATGCGGGGAGCCGGCCCCTTTTTACGGGCCAGGGTCAGGTGGGCGTGGAAGGCCTTTGGGTTGGGAATATCTGGCAGGGCTTGCTGCAACCCCTGGGCCAGAGCCTCGAGGCCCTCCCCCCGGGCCTTCACAAACCAGACCCGAGGCGAGCCCACCGGGGGAAAGTAACCGGTGCCCCCCAGGGCCACCTGGAAGGCCGGCACACTCGCCGCCACTGCCTGGCCCACCCGGTGAAGCTGGGGCAGACGCTCCTTGGGCTGCTCCCCCAAGAACAACAGGGTGATGTGGAGCTGGTGGGGCGGAACGGGCTTCCAGCCCTTGAAGCCCCGCACCTTTTGCTGGGCCTGGCCTAGGGCCTGCTGGATGGCCGGTGGCGGAAAGATGGCGTAAAAGAGCCTCATAGGCCCTCCTCAAGCGCCCTCAGCAAAAAGGCCAGCGCAGCGTGGGCCGCCCGCTGGCGCAACACCTCGCGGCTAGCCCCGGGCAGGCGATGGTGCTGGGCACGGGTGCCTTTAGGCGTGGCCAAGCCCAGGTAGAACGTACCCACCGGCTGGCCCTCCAGGGCCTCCGGCCCGGCCACCCCGGTGGTGGCGAGGGCATAGGTGGCCCCCAGGGCCTCGCGGGCCAAAGCCGCCATGGCCTCGGCAAAGGCCGCCGAGACCATACCCTGGCCGGGCGTCAGGCCTAGCCGGGCTTTGGCCTCCGGGCTGTAGGGCAGAAGCCCGCCCAGGTAGCACTCGGAAGCCCCAGGCACCCCGGTCAGGAGGGCCGCCAAAGCCCCCCCGGTGGCCGACTCGAGGGTCGCCAGGGTGGCTCGCCGGGCCTGCAGGGCCTGCAACACCAACTGTGGGAGGGTTTCACCCTCCTGACCCCACAGGGCCTGGCCCAAAAGCGGGCGGATACACTCGGCCAGCCGGTCTACCTGCGCTGGCTCCCCGCGCAGCACCACCGCTACCCCATCTACCTTGGCATAGGTGCCCACCTCCACCGCCCCGCCCCGCTGAAACAGGTCGCCCAACAATTCCACAATGCGCGACTCCCCCAAACCAAAGGTCTTGAAGGTAACCTGCTTGTAGGGTTTTTGCGGCAGGCCCAACCTGGGCAGCAGGGAAGCCCACATGGGCCGCCACTCGGCCGGAGGGCCGGGCAGGGCCACCAGGTCTTTGCCCT
The DNA here is from genome assembly GCF_000423425.1 of Meiothermus rufus DSM 22234. Classification (GTDB taxonomy): domain Bacteria; phylum Deinococcota; class Deinococci; order Deinococcales; family Thermaceae; genus Meiothermus; species Meiothermus rufus. The sequence continues at coordinate 44,170 of NZ_AUHY01000013.1, forward strand.
CCTGGCGCACCCACCAACCGGGGGCGGTGCCCCTGGGGTTTTCAATCCAGGAGGCCGAAGGAATTTTGTAGGCCTGTTTGCGGTTGGCCTCCGGCATCCGCCAGCCCCGGGCCTCGAACAGCTTTTCCAACGCGCCTAAGACCAGGGGGTCGAGCACCAGTTCTTCTCCCAAGGCCGCGGCAATGGCCTCGCGGGTGATATCGTCGGGGGTAGGGCCCAGCCCACCGGAAAGCACCACCAGCCGGGCTTTAGCCCAGGCCTCGCGCACCTCCTGGGCCAGGGTGTCTAGGTCGTCGGCGACCCGCAAGGTACGGCGAACCTGCAGGGCGTAGGGCCTCAGGCTCTGGGCGATCTCAGCGGTGTTGGTGTCGGTGGTCTCGCCATATAAAAGTTCATCACCCACGCCGATTATTTCTGCTAAAAACATAATATCCTCTATATGTTACATCGATTCTTTAAAAAGGTCAAAAACATCCACCCCCCATCCTACACCGGCAGGAGGAGGCCTATACCATGGGCAAAGCGCTCACGGTAGCCGAGGCACCCCCCACCTCCACCTGGTCGCCCGGGGCCAGTTCCTTGCGCAGTAGGGCCAGGGCAATGGCCCCCAGCCGAGGCGATTCCACTGCGGTGCCCACCCGGCCCACCCGCTGCCCCTGGCGGAAGACCTCGGCCCCCGGCGGAATGGCCCGCTGGCCCAATAGCCCCATGAGCCGGTAGCGGGTCTGGCCGCGTGCCTCGAGCCGGGCCATTATCTCCTGCCCCAGGTAGCAGCCTTTCTTGTAGCTGACCCGGCTATCCCAGCCCACCTCCTGGGGTAGCTCCCCCCGGGCCTCGGCCAGGTCGGCCACCCCACGCTCCACCCGCCAGATATGCCAGGCCTCGCGCCCGGCCAGGGTCACCCCCGCCTCCAACAGCCGCTGGGCTAAGGGCAAAGCCTGGTCAGCGGCCACAAACAGCCACAGGCCAAACTCGTCCCGCGCCACCACCCATCCCTCGGCCTGGCTCAGGCTCCAGCGGGACGGAAGCAGCCCCAGCACAGCGGCCAGTTCTGGGGCTTTAGGGCCTTGCAGACGCAAGGTGTACCAGTCCTCCAGCACCCCGACCTCTACTTGGTCAAAAACGATGTAGCGGGCAAAGCGCTCGGCCAGGGCCGAGGCCTCCGGGGTACTGATCCAAAAGGCCTCTTCCCGTGGCAGTACCACCCCGGCATACTCAATCTGGCCTTTGGCATTGAGAAAGGCGGTCTCGAGCCAGCTTTCCTTAGGCATCTGGCGGATATCCGAGGTGCACTGGTTGTGCAGGAAATCCCGCCGATCCACCCCGGAAAGCGCCACCAGCCCATACTCGGGAAAGTCCAGCAGGGCCACCCCTTGCTGTAAGGCCCCCAGTTCTTCCTCTACTGCGCCATAGTTCCAGGGAACCCCCTCCCGCCAGACCACCCCTCGCGAGGCGTGCAGCTCCTGCAGCGACATAGCTCCAGTTTAGCCTGGCCCTAGCGCACCTGCACCCGGTAGAAGAAATACCCCTCCTCACCAGGCAGAAGGGCCGGGGCCGGGCCTGTCCCATCAGGATGAGGCGCAGTGTTCAAAGCGCAGTAGGCCGCCAGGTTGAGGCTGATGGTGCTGGTTAGGCCCAGGTCAGGGTACACGGTGGTGCCATTGGGGCAGACCAGGGCCACCTCGCCGCCTCCCCCGTAGGCGTTTTGCACCAGGTCGGTGAAGAAGGGGATGGGGTCGAAGAGCACCACGTTGAAGATGGGCTGGCTGCCAATGTTCTGGTAGGCAATCCTGTACTCCAGCACCTCCAATGGCCTCCCTCCGGCGCTGGCGGCAAAGGGGGTGCCCTGGGTTACGTTGCGCACTTCCTTGGTAAGCCTAAGGGTTCCCATGGCCACCGTAGTCGCGTCTACCAGAGAGCGGGACTCCACTACGGAGGCGTTGTTGGTCCACTGCAAACTGGCCTGAAGGGTAGCCATATCCACCCGCCCATCCGGCACCCCCGCCGGAACCACTACCTGCACCTCTAGGGCGCAGGCTTTGAGGCTACCGTCGGCTTCTCGAGGCCAGGCCGCACCCACGGTGAAGCTAAGGGGTAAGGGAGTAAAGCTTTCCCCAGGGTCCCAGCTTCCATTGCAGTTGGCATCGAACCGGGCCTGGTAAGCGAAGCTGGGCGCACCGGCCAGGCTCAGCGCGACGTTCCCCAGGGTTCCAGGCTGGAAGAGGTGGGCGTAGGTCAGCACCCCAGGGCTGGTGGCCTGGCCCGACTGGTCGGGCCGGAAAGTGCTATGCCGTACCAACCCGAAGTTGCGGGTCAGATTAGCGGGCAGTCCGCTCGCTGCCCCCAGGCTCACCACCGCCCCAGAGGAGGTGGGACTAGTGGCCGCGCTCCAGCTGGTGACCGGTGTGGCCGCGCTCCCATCGTTCCAGCCCGTGGCCGGGCGCGCGGGGTGGGAGAGGGTTACGCTTCCCCAGGCGTAGGGGATCCAAAGGAGGTAATTGCCGTTCCCGTCCGTGGTGGCGGTACGGGTGTTCGTACCGTCTGTGGCCGCGAGGGTTACCCCACCCCCACCCCGCTCGGTTCCATCCTGAAGGGCGTTATTAGGGATGCCCCCTCCTTCCCCGTCGTCGTAGAAGACCCTACCGCTAAGCCGGGTACCGCGGAAAAGACCAAAATCCTGCCCGGTCAGGTTGCTATTCAAAGTCAGGCTACGCACTCCACCCGTGGGGTGGATAAAGTGCCAGCTGGAGGGCGGGTTGGGCGTGGTATCGGCAGGGTTGTTGTTATCGTCCACAATAAGGGTGTAGCTGCCAGGGGCCAGGTTGGGGAAGCTGTAGGCCCCAGTGCCGGGGTTGACCGTAGTCACCTGAACCATACTTCCCCCCTGCAAGAGCTTCACATAAACCGTAACCCCGCTGCTCCAGTCCTCGCCCCCGTCGCGCACGCTGTTGGGCTGGAGGTCGTGGTAGACGAAGCCGGAAAGGGTATACCCCACCACCGTCGAGCTAACCGAGACCGAGGCGCTTTGGCTGAAGCTAGTACCCAGGGTCTGGCTGTTGTAGCTGATCTGGGCGGTGTTGGTGAGGGTCTGCCCCGCTGCACTGGGGAGCACCTGCACCCGGAAGCGCACCGTGGCCCCCTGGGTTGGCGGGATAAGGCCGCCCGAGGTGGCGTTGGCCCCTACCCCTAAGCGGAAACGCACCCGGTTGTTGGCGCTATCGTACTCGGCGATGTCGTCCCCAGGCGTATCGGACATGGAGCCAGTGGGAGCGGTTGCCGCATTGGAAACCACCACCAGACTGCCCGGCACGTACTGGGTGTGGGCCGGAATGGGATCGGTGAGCACCACGTTGGTGGCCCCGTCCAGACCAATGTTGGTGAAGCTTAAGGTGTATTCCAGGATATCCCCCAGCAGGACATCCCCCCCGTTCAGGTCCTGGACGGTTTTGGTAAAAGTGGTAATCAGGTCGGGGACGTAGAGGTCAATCTGGAAGGTCAGAACGGTGGGAAAGTACACATCCTGGGTACTGGTGAACTGGAGGGTGGCACTGGTGGCCCCGTTGGGAATGCGGCCCGTGGCGTCTACGATATCGGCATCCACCGCCATCTGGTTGATGTAGTCGGGGGTTTTGCTGCTGAAGCGGGTTCCCAGGAGAGACACCGAGGAGTTAAAGAAGTTGTTGGCGGGGTTCTGGCCGTCGCTAAGGGCACTACCGTTGAGCAGAAGCTGGTCACCATTAATCCCGCCATCTCCTTCGAAGGCCACCGCTCCAACCCGGGCATTCACGCTACCAAAATAGGGGGCCAGAAAGCCGGAAGGGGTGATGGTCACCGGGTTGCCACTGCTAACTACGGCCAGCCCATCGTAGACCACCAGATTGCGCAGGGACTGGGCGGTGTCGCGGTAGACCACCACCAGGCTCCAGCCGGCGTAGAACCCCAGGCCGTCGTTTCCCGTGGCGGCCAGAATCCCCCCCACCCAGTAGGTGCCGTTGCCCGCAGCCTGCACCAGGCTGGTCAGGTCGGCAAAGGCAGTATAGGGGCGGCTTGTATTGGTGCCCTGGGTCGTAATGGTGCCCAGTAAGGTGCCGCTGATGCTCTGGTAACTGCCGCTGCCGGGGGGTTTGACGGAAATTTGATTGCGTCCAGCCGCGTTTTCACCAGCCCGCGCCCCCCAGTACAGCCTGGCAAAGAGTATCTGGCTGCCTGCGGGCAGGCTCAGGGTGGCGCTAGAGGAACCGCCCCGCCCAGTGGGCCAGGCTGGGGCGCTGGCATCGGCATTGAAAAAACGCATGGAGCGGGTTGTGTCTAATTGGTTCGATGAGGTAAGAATCGTATTGTTCGCCGCAGGGTTATTCATCACCGCAGAATCGCAAGCTGTATTGGTGGCATTCGGATAGCACATGAGGGTGTTGGCTATCAGGGTGATGGCCCCCCGGTCGTTGGTCTGGTAGCGAATGGCAAAGGGGGTGACCACCTGGGCGAAGGCCAAACTAGAAAAGAGCAGAAGGGCCAGTGCGCGTTTCACCATCCACCTCCCAGGAAGTCGAGGCGCAGATACAAGCCGGGGGCGGTATCGGGGGTGAGGCCGGTAAAGCCGCCGAAGGTGTAGCCCAGGTTGAGCCACAGGCCCTCCAGCAGGCGGAAGCTGGCCTCGAGGGCCAGGGCCGTGGCCTCGGTCTGGGTGCCGGGCTGGAACTGGTAGTAGGCCGCCGCCCCCAGGCCCAGCCACTCGGTAAAGTAATAGTTCACCCCCAGACCAAGCTGGTAGGTGTGGCCCGCCGGGTCGTCCAGCATGAGCCGGTAGGCCAGGCTGGGGCGGAGTTGGAACGAGAGGCCAGGGTGGTAGCTGGTGGCCAGGGCCCCCTCGAGGGTGCGCGCCTCCCCGCTTTGCAGGCGGTGGTAGGAGAGCAGCGAGACCTCGCGGCCCCGCAGGGCATAGGCCAGGGTGAAGCGGCCCTCGGGGGAGGGCAAAAGCTGGTAGGTGGCGTCAAAGGAGAGGGTTTGCTGGGCGTCGAGCTGGCCCGAAGCCCCGGCCCGCACCACCACCTTGGGCTCTCTTGCCAAAGCGGTCTCGCCGCCTAGCGTAGCGGTGAAGCCCTCGGCCTGGTAGCGCAGGGCCAGGCCAAAAGCGGCCTGATCTGCGCCGCTGGCGAGGCTGCGCTCGTAGCCGGCGCTGGCGTTCAGGCTCCAGTGGGCGTCCAAGGGGAGCGGGGCCTCGAGGCCAAAGCGGGCCCGGTTGCCCTCTCCGCTCACCCCGGGAAGCTGGTAGGAGAGGGCCAGGTTGGCCGCCCCCAGCTTCTGCTTGAGGCCCAGGGTGCCGGCAAAACCCAGCCCCCAGGTCTGGAGCAGATCGGCCTCGGCCATCAGGTTGGCATCGAAGGTATAGCGGGCGCTCAACCGGGTGGTGGCACTGGCAGCCAGGCTAAAGGGCTGGGCGTGGGTTAGCTCGCTTTTGAAGGAACCTTCCTGGAGGATGAGCCGCCCCAGGGCGCTGGTGGCGGCGTTTTCCCAGGTGTAGCCCAGCCCCGCCCCGATGGAGAAGGCCGGGCTCAGGCGGCGGATATACAAAAGGCCGGTGCGGTTGGTCTCGCTGGCCTGGTGCTCCAGGGCAAGCCTATCGGCCTCGCTCAGCCGGTAGCTCAGGCGGCCCTGGCCCTGGAGCCTATTTTCGTAGGACAGGCTGGCGCTGGACTCCAAAGCCCCGCTTTGGCCGGAGACCTCGAGGCCAAACCGCCCTTGGGGTTGGCTGGCCATCTGGCTATAGCTGACCTTCAGGCCAAAGCCCGCCCCCTGGTAGGTGGCCTCGGCCCCGTAGCGCCAGGCCTCGCTCGGCAGGAGGGCGGCCCCTGCGGCCAGGCTGAAATCGCCCAGCCTCAGGCGGGCCCCCAGCCCGTACCCCAGCTCCCGCGCCCCGCCCAGCGGGGCATAGACCACCCGCAGCCGCACCGGCTGGAAGTCGGAGGTAGTAGGCCAGAGGGGCTGGGCCAGGGTGAGGGTGCCGCTGGGGGCATCCAGCACGTAGTCCTTGAGGCGCTCGAGGCGCACTTCCTGCGGGCCAATCTGCAAATACACCTGCTCGCTCCCCGCTTCGGCAGGCCCGGAGAGCTTGTAGAAGCGGGTACCATCGGGCAGGATCAGGTCGGTTTTGCTGTTTGTCGGCACAAAGCCCACGAAGCCCCGCAGCGCCAGGTCGCCCCGGGTTTCCAGGCGCAAAGCGGTGGCCTGGGGCAGCCCGCTTACCCCGAAGACGCCGAGCCCATCGGCGTAGTAGCCCAGGCTGAAGCGGGCGTCGTCATAGCGCAGGGCTACGGGCTCGTCGGAGCGCAAAGGCAGGGTGGGCTCATTGCCCGCTCCGGTGAGGGGGAAGCGCCCGGTAGGGTCGGGCTCCTGCCGCAGGCCGCTTTTCACCTCGGGCTGGCCCTGGCTATAGCGCAGTGCACCATCCAAAGCCCCACGCAACACCCCCTCCCCCAGGGGGGCTTCCAGGTAACCCCGCCCCAGGCCAAACCCCTCTATGCCCTCGCCCAGGCGGACGCCCAGGCTGCCCTGGAACTGCCACAGCCGGTTTTGCTGCCCTACCACAAAGAACTCGGCCTCCTGAACTAGCTCGCCAAAGGCCAGCCGCAGGCGCAAAAGGGTGGGGGTAGGGGTCGGTTTGAGCCGCAGAACTACCCGCCCATCCCGCAAGAGGAGCTGGTAGCCGGAAAGGGTGGGGAAGGCGTCCTCGTCCAGCGGCTCACCCGAGGTTTCTAGGGTCAGCGGGCCAAAGCCTGAGAGCAAGCCCAGGGCATCCAAGGCCCGCACCTCTAGCTCCAAGGGCGTGCGCCCATCGGCCTGCAGGCGCAACGGACGCACCTCCAGCCGGGTGGGGCTGCCGACCAGGAAAACCTCAACCCGGTCGGAGCCTGCCGCGGTCTCCACTTCAATCAGGTTACGGCCCGGTTGCAGGGGCAGGCCGTAGTACTCCAGCCGCTGGATGCCTGTACCGCTATCGGAGGTGGCCTGGCCTAAATTTTTAGCCTCCACCGCCTCGCCATTCACGCTCAGGCGGGCCTCCAGGCCCAGCGGCATCTCTAACACCACCCGCGCCTTGTCCACGCGGAACAGGGTGCCCGGCAGGGGCTCCTGGATAAAGCCCTCGCGCCTTGGCACGACCAGTCCCTGAGCTTTGGCATACTCGGCTTTGCCGATGCGCCCCTTTAGGTAAACCTCCCGCTCCCCCAGCCAAAGGGTCAGGGTAGGTTCCTCCAAGGCGCCCAGGGCCTCGCGGTGGCGAAGCTGGTAGGTAAGCTCCCCTGTAGCCTGGTAGGGCAGCTCGAAGAAAAGCCGGCCTTCCGCATCGATCCGGGGATCGGGGATGGGCCTGCCATCCAGGCGGGCCGAGCCGGGTTCGTAGCGGGCCTCCTTGGGCGGAAGGTGGGTGAGCAGCAGGCCCTGGCCGAATCTGCCGCTGGCCTCGGCCTCTACCCTAAAGTCCAGGCGAACGGTGGAAAGACGCTGAGGCTCCAGGATGGGCAGGGCGGTCAGGGTAGCCCTGACCGGGAAGGAGGCCGGGGTATTGCCCACAAAGGCCGCAACCTGGTTTTCCAAGAGGCCCGCCCGGCCCGCCTGGCCTCTGAGTTCAAGCACCCGTTCCTCGCCGGGCTGCAAGGTAAAGCGCAGCTCGCCGGGCAGCTCTACTTTTAGCCCTTCATCGGGGGACTCCTGGAGCCGTACCTCGAGGGGGTGGTCGGTGGGGTTGGCCAGACGGAGGGTGAAACGGGCCTCACCCCCCACCAGTACCCGTGCGGGGGCCACGGTTTTCTCCAGGGGCAGAAGCACCCGGCGCAGGCGATCCGGGGCGCTGGGGTTGCCCCCGTTGGAGCGGAGATGGGCCAGGAAGCCCCCCTCTGCCGCCGGGCCAAAGCGCACTCGGGCGGTGTAGGTGTGGGTGGTGGCCTCGCCTGGGGCCAGGGTGCCCATAAAGGCAGGGGGGCTTTCCACCTCGAGCCACTCGGGGTAGGTATCCTCCAGGGTATAGGTGAGCGGGGCCTGGCCCGCATTGCGCACCATCAGCCTCACCGTCACCTCTTCCCCCGGTACCACTACCCGCCTGTCCAGCGAGCGGGAGAGTTCAGCCAGCGGGCGCAGCACCTGTACCTCGGCCTGGGCCTGGGCTAAGGTCTCGCCCCGGGCATCCAACAGCCGGGCGGTGTTGGTCAGGGTCGGGGGAGCCTCGGGGCTGAGGCGGGCGGTCAGCTCAAAGACCCGCTTCTCGCCTGGGGCAAGGGTGAGCGTCTGATCCAGGGGCTCTCCCTCCAAACCCGGGGCCAGGCTGTCCAGAAGCCGCACCTGGCCCGCTTCGTCGCCGGTGTTTTGTACCACCAGGCGGTAGGCCACCTCGCTGCCCACCGCGGCCCTGGGGGTGAGGGCTTCCTTGCGCAAGGTGAAGGTGGCCGGCTGGATGATCTGCAAGCTCCCCCGATCCCGCAGGCCCCAGGGGGAAAGATGGCCTTCCACCTGGGGTTCGCCCTTACAAACCGCCTGAACCGAAAGGCTAAGGCGTACCGGGCGGTCCTTGCGCAAGGGGGCCACAAGGCGAGGGGCCTCCTGGGCTTCCAAGCAGGGGGGAAGCAACAGCTCAAGCTCAGCGGGCAGCAGGTTGGGGAAGGCGGTCTCGGCCCAAAGCGTGAGGGTGGCGGTCTCCCCTACGCGCAACAGGGGCTTTTCCACCTCCAACCGAAGCCTGACCTCCGGGTAAACCCGGAAGCGCACCCGCTGGGTCTCGCCACTGGCCAGGCTTACCGCGTCCGGCCCTTCGACCCAGGCCCCTTCGATTGGGGTAGCCAAAGGGTAGCGGCCCGGGGCCACGGTCAGACGGGCTTGGCCCTGGCGCAGCTCCACTGCCTGTTCGCCGACCTGTACCCGTAGGTCAAGGGGTTGTTCGCCCTCCGGCAGCACCAGCCAGGCCTCTAGCTCGAGGCTGGCCTGGGGCGGCAAGGGCTTTTCCACCACAAAACGAACCTCTCCCCCGGCACAGCCAAAGCGGGCGGTTCGCTCGTCTATAGCCTCGCCCCCCTGTACCTCGGTGCGCACCAGGCGGTAGCCCTGGGGCAGCTCAGGCAGCCGCACGGTGCGGAGTTTGTCCCCTTCCTGAAGCAGCGGCAGTGCCAAAGGCTGGCCCTCTCGGTCGACCACCGTGGCCCTGACCGGGCGCGGCGGCACCACCCGGAAAGCCTCTTTTTCCACCTCCATACAGGCATCTATCCGCACACCAATGGTGTTCGAGTGCTGGGTTGCCCCCCTGGGCTGGCGGAAACCAAAGACGATGGCGCCCGGCTGTCGGATATCGTAGTAGGCCCAGTCCCGGTCGCCCGAGATGCTTCTGGCCTCGAGGCGCCCATCCGGCAGGCGCACCCGGGCTTCCATCTCTTTGGGGCCGTCCTCGTCGTAGAAGCCCACCCGTAGCGGCAACACCTCGGGGCTTACCTTGAGCACCAGGGGCTCGAGCCACTCAAAGCTGCGATCGTTGAGATTGATTTGACTGGGGCGGATATCGAAGAGCTGCGAAGTGGGGTCGATTAGAAGCCCCGCCGCCTCCGGCTCACTGGTCTGGATGCGGTAGCGGAAGGCGTTCTTACCCAGGCCGTAAAACCGGCTCTCGATATGGTACACCCCGGGCTCCACCGGGCCGCGGAAAAAGAGCGCCCAGCGGTGGGGCTCTACCCCGAAGGTTTCCTGGGCCAGCACCACCCCATCGCGCACCAGCACAAACTCGGCCCGTAGCTCGCCCTGGCCTTTGTCGTAGCGCTCGTCTCCCAGCTCTTCCTGGCCCTTTAGCCCCCGGCGGTAATCCGCTGGGTCAAAGCCGGGAGAGTAGATTTGCAGGTTGAGAAGGGTGGGTTTGTGCACCACCACGCTGGCCCGAAGAGCCTGAATCTCCCAGCCCAGTCGGTCGCCCGGCACGATGCCCAATAGATCGGTGCGGCTTTGCGCCAGGCCCAAAGCCAGGGCCAAAGGCCACAAGAAAAGAAGGAGGCGGGGCCAAAGGCTCATGGGTACCTCCAGCGCACCTGGGGGTCGGTGAGGAAGGCGGGCCCGGGAAGGTCGTAGATGAGGGTTTCCTGCCCCTCAAAGCGTTCGAAGCGGAAGACCCGTTCTCCCCCCTGGGGCAGCGGGTCGGTGAGGGTCAGCTCGGGGAGGGCCTCGAGGCTCTTTAGCTCGAGCACCACCCGCACCCCTTGCGGCAGGGGGAGGAGCTTCTTACGCACGGTCAAGGGGCCAAAGGTCAGGGTGGTCTCCCGTAGGGCCTGCACCAGGCCCTCGGGCGGCTCGAGGGGGAAGTCGCTTTGGGTCAGGCCCTCCACCCAGACCCGGTGGTGGTAGCCCTCCCCCTGGGCCCCGGGATGGGGCCGGGGCTTGAAGGGGGCCGAGGCCAGCTCCAGTAGGAGCGCCCACCACCCCCCCACCATGTTGCGGAAGCCATACCGCCCCTCGGCATCGGTGGTGGCTTGTAGCCCATTGCCCAAAACCACCCGGGCCCCCGGCAACGGCACATCCACCCCAGGGGTATACCGTCCGTCGCGGTCGACATCGAGGAAGACCCGGCCCACCAGGTTGTGCGGCGGGATAAACACCCCTGGCTCCAAGCGCACCAGGGCCGAGGCCCGGGCCAGCACCCGGAACTGGGCCCCTTCTATCCCGGTGGCCTGGGCAACATTCTCCAGAAGGTCACCTCCCCCGGAACCGATGCGCATCTGGTAACGCACCACCAGGCGCTGCCCGGGGTCTAGCCGCAGGTTCTCCCAGACCAGCCGCCCATCCTGCACCGTTGGCTCGGCGGAGCTGGCCGTTCCCGGCAGGTAGACCAGGCCGGGGTCGGGGGTGTCTTCCAGCCGGATCAGGGCCTCTTCCTCGCCCGTGTTGATCAGGGTGATGGTATAGGTCAACCGGTCGCCCGGTCTGGCCCGCGAGGGGCTTACCTCCTTGAGTAACATAACCTGGTAAGGCTTGCGCACTACCAGCCGGCTATAGTTGTCCGCATCCTGGCTTCCATCCGGGCAGGTGGCCGTCGGACTAAGGTGTAGCACCCCGCTGGCCCCCAGGGGAATGCCTACCTCTACCAGGATTTGCAGGCTCTGGCCCGGGCCGAGGGTGGCCTGGGTCAGGCCGGGCTCCCCCGGGTCAAGCTGCCCGTTTTCATTGAGGTCGTGATAGAAGGCCACGTTGCTGGGCGTCCAGGGCGCGGTGTCCCGCTGCCAGCCCAGGGCCAGGGTAAAGCTCGCGTTGCCCAGGTTGGCGAGCTGGTAGGCCAGGTACACCCTCTGCCCGGGAAACCCTCGAACCACATAGGCGGGCACGTCGGGCGTACCGTTGGGGGTGACGGAGGGCACGCAAACCGCCTGCACCACGGTCTCCACCGGATTGGAAGAGGCTACCGGCACACCGCCTACAAACCCGATGGCCTGGTTGCGGATCACCGTACCCGCAGGGGTCGGTTGAGCCCAGGCCAGGCTGAGGGAAAAAAGCAGCGCCCCGCCAAAGCACCCGTGCAAAATTCGAGGCCAAATATGGGTTGGCAGGGAAAACATGGCTCTAATGTTATTAATGACTCTTACGAAAAAGAGAAGTGCGAGAGCCGACGGGTTCATTGCTAAGCTCACCGACTCTCGCACTGTAGCTCCTTACTCCTTTGGGTTCCATTGTGGCCCGTCCCTCAAAGGGGGCGGGCCACAGAAGGCCTACTGCACCTGCACGCGGAAGGTAATGGTAATGCTCGCCCCAGGCGGCATCACATCCGCAGTGGTGATGGTGCTGTCGCTGTTGGTATCCACCGCCACGTAGAGGCTCTGCCCAGGGGCCAGGGACGAAGGCGCTGTGGTGCTCCAGGTGGTGCCGTCGGTGGAGTAGAGCACCTGGAACGTACCACTGAATCCACTGGCGCTAGCGCTGGCGCTTACGAAGGTGGTATAGGCCGGCAGCGGGTCGCTGAGGATCACCTGGGTCAGGTTGCCAGTGCCAATGTTCTGGGCCACCACGGTGTACACGATCTGGTCGCCCGGGTAGGCCTGGCTACCATCGGCGGAGCGCACCGTGGAGGTGGAACCCACATAGCTCACCGCGCTCTTGCTAAGGCTCAGCTCCCCACCCACCACCGTGGTAGTCTCGGTGGCAGTATCGCTGGCGGTGGCGCTGCCCACACTGCAGGTAGCGGTAACGGTATTTACGTCGGTGCGCCCGATGGGCTGGCCCGCTGGCACGATGACCCGGACGTAGATGGTGAGGCTACCCCCATTGGCCGCTACAAAGACGTTGCCCAAGGCCGAGTACCAGTTGGTGCCGTCCGTGGAGTACTGGTAGGTCCAGCCGTAGCTGCCCCCGTCACCCGAGATGTTGCAGGTGGCGTCTGCGTTGGAGAGGTTGGTGAGGGTGTGGGTGTACTGGATGGTACCAGGCGTGGTTGCGGTGCCCGAGCGGTTAGGCTCGAGGCTAATCTGGGCCACCAAGTTCACATCCACCGCGCCAAATATGGTGTCGCTCACGCTGGGCAGGGTGGTGCTGGTCACGGTGATGCTCACATTGTCGCTGGCGCCGGGGGTCGCATCTACCGGAGCAGCCCCCACCGGCACCTGCACGGCAGCGATGAAGCAAGCCGTGGCCCCTGCATTAATCAGGCCAGTGCTGTTCACTGGGGCGGGCGTTGGGGTATCCATGACCCCATCGCAGTTTGCATCAGGGTAAAAGACCACGCTCCAACCAGCCGGCAGGCTCGAGGTGAAGTTGTACGTATCGGGGTTGGCCCCGGTGTTGCTCACCTCGAAGGGGAAGTAGGCCACGCCGCCGGGGTTGACCGCCGGGTTGTAGCCAGGACGGGTGTCGTTGGCCGGATCAGCAGGCTCGCCCCCTGAGGCACCATTGGTGTTATGGGCGGCATCCACCGAGTAACCCGAGACCACTGCGCTCACTGTATCCGTAGTGGTGTCGGACTGGCTGGGGTTGCCCTGGCTGGTAGCCGTAACGGTCAAACTGACGGGAGTAGTACTGGTGTAGCTAGCGGGAATGGTGCAGCGCAGGGCAAAGTTGTAGTCCGCGCCCGCAGCAATCGGGCCTACTGGGCCAGAGATGGGGGTGCTGAGGTCGTCGGCCAGCAGGGTGCAGACCCAGCCCGAAGGCGCCCCACTCACGCCCAGGCTGAAACTATCACTGGTGTTGCCGGTATTGCGCAGGGTGTGGCGGAAGACCACCGCACTACCGCTATTGGCTGAGGCAATGGTCTGGGTATCGCCCGAGCGGCTCACGCTGTACCCGCCTGCGGTATAGCTACCCGAGGCTCCGGCCAGGGGGAAGGCGTAGGGCCCTACCGCCACGCTGTAGCTGGCGGCCACGGTGTTGTGAGTGCTGTTGGTGGTGGCGGTTTGATCGGTGCCGTTGTTGTAGCGCACCGTGGCGCTGTTGGTATAGGTAGTACCCGCCGGGGCAGAGGCTGGCACGGTAGCGCTAAAGCTGAAGGTGTAGGAGGCGGTCTGGGGGAAGAAGGCCCCACTCCCGCCAATGAACATCCCGATGGCAATGGTGCCGTTGCCGGTAAGGGGCAGGTTGCCTGGGGCCAGCGTGCTCCAGGTGGTGCCGTTGATGGTGTAGACGAAACTCACCGTGCCCGCCCCGGCGCTGCCAGTGGGCATGGCGCTCACCACAAGGCCACTAGGGATGACATCGGCCACCAGAATACCGCTGCCCGTAAGCCCAGGTACGCTCACCCCTTGAGCAGCGCTCCCACCGGTGTTGGCCCCGCTGATGGTGTAGGTGATAGAGCTTCCAGGAGCCACCGCACCGGAGGGGCTGGCTGCCTTGGTGGCGGTCAGGGTGGCGGCGGTGCTCACCACAGCCCGGGCCCAGTTGTTGGTATCGGTCACGCTAGGGCTGCCCGCTGAGGCCCCCTGTAGGTTGATGTTGGCGAACTGGCCGTTGGTGGCTGAAGGGGGAATCGTGCCGGCCAGGATGACGCAGGCCGACTGCCCCATGCTCAAGGTAACACTGGTGATGGGCGTGGTCTCGCCCGGATCGATAGTGCCGTTGCAGTTGGCATCCAGGTAAAGCGCGGTTCCGCTCAGATCGAAGGCATCGCCGCTATCCTGGAGGGTGGTCAGGTTGATGGTATCGCTGCCGTTGCCGGTATTGCTGACGGTGTAACTGAAGTAAACCGGTGCCCCAGGTAGCCCACTGCGGGTTTGGCCAGGGGTTGCCGGGGCGTTACCATCAGGGGTGATGCTGAAGCTATAGACCTGCTGCACCACCGTAATGACCTGGTTGGAGGTGGTGGTGCGGGGCTGGCCCGCCGAGTCGATATAGCTGGCCGAGGCCTGGTTGGCAATGTTAGTGCCGGCGGGGGTCTGCTGGGCCCACACCGCCCCAAGCATGACTAGAGCGGCTATCCACAAAGATAGGACTTACGCAGTTGGCTGAAGGATGTGGAGGGGATGGGCGAGATAACTTCGTATTGCCTCGCGAACAATGGACGCCTTGGCCTCGTACCA
>NZ_AUHY01000014.1 GCF_000423425.1 Meiothermus rufus DSM 22234
AAAGGCATCATGGGCGGGAGGGCTCTTCTCCTTTGGACTACAGCGAGCGGCCTCGGTACAGGTGAAGACCCGCTGAGCGGCGATGAGAAAGTGGATGTAGTCCAGGTCATCGCACTTCGGTGGGTTCATGGGCATCACCCCCTTTGGAGAAGCTTGGCTAAGCACTCTCCTCCTAGCACACAGAAGAATGTCCAGTCAACTGCAACTGCGTAACTCCTACCCTTCTTCAACTCCATTGCCATCTCCAGCACCATTCCTTTAGCCCCTGGCGACTCCGGAGGGCCGGTGATCAACCAGGCTGGGCGGGTAGTGGCTGTGGTGGTGGCCATTGGCCAGCCTAACGGGGTGTTCGAGAGCTATCTTTCGCCCCTTTTGGGCCTAGCCGAGGTCCTCGAGCAGCTCAAAGCAGGTCGTAAGCGGGATGTGCCCTATATTGGTGTACAGCTTTTCCCTATTGACGATGAGACAGCAGCCACTTTGGGCATCCCCAAAGAGGGCATCCTAATCCGCGGCCTGCTGCCAGGTGGGGCAGCAGAGCGGGCGGGCCTGCGGGGGTTTGTGGTGCGACGGGAAAACGGGCGGGAGGTGTTCGAGTTCGACGTGATTCTCGAGGCCGATGGGCGCCCTTTCAACGAGGTGACCCAGCTTCAGCGCTACATCCGCAGCAAGGAGGTGGGGGATGCCATAACCCTCACCGTGCGGCGGGGTGGCCAGATTCTCAAGGTCGAGCTGCGCCTGACCGCCAACCCTACCCGCCGGGGCTGATGAGAAGGTCGCTTAAGGGCTTCAAAGCCCATCTGCCCAGCAAGGTCTGCCCAGTGTGTGGTCGCCCCTTTCAGTGGCGCAAACGATGGGCCCGCCATTGGGCGGAGGTTTTGTACTGCTCGGCCCGCTGCCGCAAGGCTAGGTTTGTAGGGGTTGGTGGCACAGCCAGACCTCACTGCGAGCCCGCCAGCCCTCGGGCAGCCGAGCGCTTCGAGTGGGAGGCGGAACGGCCAGTACCTTGTGTCCCACAATGCGGAACTCCAGCGCAGTGAACAGCCGGTCCAAGGCTTGGGCCAGGGGGCGGGTTTCCAGAGGGCTGAAGCGCAGGCGGGGCAGTTTGGCCTCGAGGCTTTTGCAGCCGGCATAGGGCAGCAACTCTGCGGGGTCGCGCCAGCGCCGGGGCGGCCCTATTAAGAGCTCGGCCAGCACCAGGGAAAGCCCAGGATAGCGGCGCAGGAACTCCTCTGGGTCGAACTCGAGGGAAAGCTCCAGATTGACCTCTACATCCTGCCAGACTTCGCGTTTCATGGCGCTTGCCATACTTCAGCTTGCAATAAACCCCACCTTGAGTCAAGCAAAAATAACCCGTCTGAGACGGGTTATTTGCCTTATGGCCTCTGACAGTTGTGCTAGAAAAGTGTCAGGTCTGGTTTCCAGCAAACCAGCGCGGCCAGGTAGCTTAGGCGGCAAACTCGGCCTGGCGTGGGAAAGCGTTGGCTTGGGCGTGGCAGTCGTGGGCCTGGGTGGGATCGCCCAGGTAGCCCCAGGCTAGGCCGATGGCTTTCAGGCTGGCCCACTGCCCCTCTTCATCGCCAAGAAAGCGATACACAGCCAGAGCGCGGGAGAAAAGCCCCAGGGCCTCGTGGATGCTTCCGCTGTACAGTTGGGATACCCCCCAGATAAAAAGGCTTTGTGCCCAGGCCCGATTATTGCCTTTGCGCCGGGCCAGATGCTCGGCCCGTCGGGCCGGTTCAGCGGCCTGAGCGGGGGCTTGGGCTAGTTTGCTCTCTGCTTCGGCCAGGAGTTGTTCTAGGTTTTCTCGCGAGGCAAGCTTGTGGAAGTTGCTCAAGGTGCTCATCACCACAGGCCAGGCTAACAGCCCGAGCGGTTTTTTTGGCTCATTTGCCACTGCCCGCCTTGACTTAACGGTTGCTTAACGCTCATGGCGCACACATCCTCTCCAAAAGTAGGCGGTATTGAGGCTTTTACCTTGGTCAAGCTTGG
The DNA here is from genome assembly GCF_000423425.1 of Meiothermus rufus DSM 22234. Taxonomy (GTDB): domain Bacteria; phylum Deinococcota; class Deinococci; order Deinococcales; family Thermaceae; genus Meiothermus; species Meiothermus rufus. Next base: position 1,990 of record NZ_AUHY01000014.1, read on the forward strand.
GGGTAGGCTAGTAACATGCTGGAGAGCCTAAAAGACGCCTTGCCGGGAAAGGTGAGCACAGCACCAACCGACTTGGAAACCCACGGCAAAGACGAAAGCTATCCCTTACAGCACCCTCCTTTGGCCGTGGTCTATGCCCAGGGCCTGGCCGATGTACAAGCCGCCCTGGCCTGGGCGCGGGAAAAGCGGGTAGCGGTGATTCCCTTCGGTGCGGGTACCAGCCTTGAGGGGCATGTGGTTCCCCAGGGGCCGGCCATCTCGCTCGACCTGTCGGGTATGAACCGGGTGCTCTCGCTACAGCCGGAAGATTTCCTGGCGGTAGTAGAGCCTGGCCTCACCCGCAAGGCCCTCAACGAGGCTCTCAAGGGCACAGGCTTGTTTTTTCCTGTCGATCCGGGGGCCGACGCTACCTTGGGTGGTATGGCGGCGACCAATGCCTCTGGCACGACCACGGTGCGCTACGGGGGCATGCGGCCCAACGTGCTGGCCTTACAGGTGGTATTAGCCAGCGGGGAAGTGCTCGAGCTAGGCCGGGGTGTGCGCAAGACCAGCGCCGGCTACGACCTCAAGGACCTTTTCATCGGCTCCGAGGGTACCCTTGGGGTCATTACCCGCCTGACCTTGCGGCTTCATCCCTTGCCGGCCCACATTCACACCCTGAGGGTTTTCTTTCCCGATCTAGAGCCTTGTGCCCAGGCCGCCTATGCGGTCATGGCCAGCGGTCTGCCGGTGGCCCGGCTGGAGCTGGTCGACGAGATGGGCCTGCGGGCCATCAACCGTTACCTGGGGCGCAGCTACCCCGAGAAGCCGGCTTTGTTTGTGGAATTCCACTCTTCTACGCCTGAGGCGCTGGCGGCGGAGTCGAGGTTGGCCCTCGAGCTGATGCAGGAGGCGGGGGCCCTCGAGGTGGACGTGGCCCACACCCAAGAAGAGCGCACCGCCCAGTGGGAGGCCCGCCACCAGGCGTACTGGGCTTTGGTGCATCTTTTCCCTGGCCAGCAGTACCTTTCTACCGATACCGCGGTGCCCATCTCCAAGATGCCCGAGCTGGTCAGTGTTGCCCGGCGGTTGCTGCGGGAAATGGGCTTGCAGGGCAACATCCTGGGTCATGTGGGCGATGGTAACTTCCATACCCTGGTGGTTTGCCCCCCAGGGGATGCCCGGGCTGAGGCTTTTTCCCAGCGGCTGGTGGAGCACACCTTGGCCCTGGGGGGTACCTGCACTGGCGAGCACGGGGTGGGCTTGCGCAAGAAAAAGTACCTAGCTCAGGAACATGGGCCGGCCTTGCTTTGGATGAAGCAACTCAAAAACCTCTTCGACCCTTTGGGTCTGCTCAACCCGGGTAAGATTTTCTAGGCCATGCCGGGTTGACTACTTTGTGCTGCTTGCGCCGAACCCCTAATTTTTCAAGCCCAGGCCGGGGGCGCAAGAGTGGCTGAGCAGCTTGAACTGGTTTTGCAGGCCGTCGGAGCGCTGGGACATGGGGATGCCGATATCGCTATGCCTCGAGACCACCTGGCGCAGGGTACCGCCGGGGCGGCCCAGTGTATCGGTATAGAAGACCTCAGGGCCATTGGGGTTATACCAGTAGACCGGGCCGTGATAGGCCTCGCGCTGGCAGCCCCGCAGGTTTTGGAATCCTCTAAAAACCGCCTCAGTGTAGTGCAGCTCGTTGGGGTTGGCAGGGTTAAGGGTGGTGATGGGGTCGAAGACCGCGGTAGAGGCGATAACTTCAACTTTTTCTGCCAGTCGAAGCCGGAAGGTCCATATTTCGTAGAGCGAGCCGGGGTTTGGGCCGTGGCAGCCGCTACCTGGTAGGGTCATCACCGTGCGGCCTACGTCGTTGTTGGGGTCGGCGTCGCTCAGGCTGCGGTCACGATCACAGATAGAGCCCGCTAGGCCGGTGTCGGCCATGCCCTGCACGCTAAGGCGGTGGCCGCTAGGGGCTACTAGGTCGAAGAGGAGAGAGTGCAGACGGGTGGTGTAGCGCCGTACCCCGCCGGTGCCCATGTGGGCCACAATACGGGTACTGGTCAGGGCCACGCGCCCTTCGTCGTTGAGGGTACCTCGATTAGCTACAAAAACCTTGAAGCCCTCGTGAGCCTCGGGCATACCGGCCAGCTTGCCCACGTAGCCGAAGGGGGGTAGTTCAGGGTTGGCCAGGCTGCGGCGGGGGTCGTCGCCGTGATCGTGGTCGAAGTAGCAGCCATAATCCGGGTCTACCGGGGGGTGCCAGGTTGGGTACCGCTCGCCGTCGGGGCCCAGAACGGTGTAGCGGTTGTGTACCCACTCTGGGCAGTGTTGCCTTGCGATAGGGGTGGGCTGCCCAGGTGGGAGAGCCTTGGTGGTTTCGCAGGCCAGCAGAACCCCTACCAGCCCTCCCAGCAAAGCCAGGCTGCGCCGCATGGACAAAGCTTAGCAAAATCGGGGTCTTGGGGGGCTAAACCACGGTTTAGCTTTTCTTAACGCAGGCTGGCTCGAGCCTCCAGGCGTACTTCGACGGGGTCGTTCACCCGAAGAAACAGCAAGCTAGGGGGGGTGAGGTTCCACTCGGAAAAACGGGTGTTGAAGCCACCAGAAAAGCGGTAGCCACTGCCTTCCTGTACCAGCCGACCGACGATGCGCACGCTCCGGCGGGTCCCGCTGATCTCCAGGGTACCCAGCAGCACGGCTTCCTCGCCGTTCTGGCTGAGGCGCTCTACCTCCAAGCAGCTTTGGGGAAAGCGGTTGACATCGAAGACTCCCCGAGCATCGGCGTCGCGCAGAGGGTTGCCTGAGTCGAAGCGGCTTAGGTCTACACAGACCCGGCCAGCGGCCTCGCCGGTCTGGCTGTTCCAGCGCACATTGCCTTGCACGCTGGTGTTGATGCCTTCCCAACGGCCCAGGTTGTAGCTGGCCTTGTAGGTTACCCGGCCTTCAATAGCGTAGGTCTGGCTCTGGGCTAGGCCGAGGCCCAATGCGGCCCAAAGGAGGACGATGAGCGGGTATGGCCTCATGGTTTTGCCCCCTAACGAACCTCCAGAGTCTCAGGCAGGGGGTCGGCCAGGGCCCCCTCGAGGATGCGCTCGGCGGCTTGTGCTGGGGCCAAAGCGTTTTTGGGAGGTTCGCCAAAGGGGGCCCAGAGAGGGGTGGCAACGGCTGGCAGGCGTACCAGGCAGAAGCGCACCCCTTCGCGGCGAAACTCCCGGCGGGCTACGTGCAGCACCCCTTCGGCGGCCAGTTTGCTGGCAGTGTAAGCGGCTAGGCCCGGTACGCTGACCAGCTCGGGGTAGACCCCCAGCACCACCCCTCGGGCCCCGGGCCGGAAGGAGAGGTGCTTGAGGGCTAGGAGTAGCCCCTTTAGGTTGGCGGTAAACAGGCGCTCGAGGTCTTTTGTGCCCAGTTCGCGCAGGCCCTGTCGCACGACCGCGCCTGCGGCGTAGATGAATAAGTCTAGGGGCCCTACCTCGGCAGCCAGGGCCTGCACCTCCAGCTCATGGCCCAGCTCGGCGGGCACAGCCCGAGCCCCCAGGCGGCGGGCCAGCTCTGCCAGTGCCTGCCCATTGCGCCCGGAAAGCCACAATTGCCCCCCTCGCGCCGCCAGTGCGCTGGCCAGGGCTTGGCCGATGCCGCCGGTAGCGCCTAATACCAAGGTATTCACGCCCTAACATTAGGTTTCCTCTAAAAAACCCACCGTAGCCTAGGGGCCAATCAGGCTAAAGAACTTTGTTTTCCATTTGGGCGGCCTGCTCGAGGGTCATGGGCAGGCCGATGTAGTACCCCTGGGCAAAGTGGCAGCCGTGGCGGCTAAGCCACTCGAGCTGGGCCTGGCTTTCCACTCCCTCGGCCAAGGTTTTAAGGCCAAAGGCATTGGCCAGGTGTAGCACGGCCCGCAGGATGTTTTCCGAAGAGGGGTTTTGCCCTATTTCGGCCACAAAACTTTTGTCAATTTTGATGAGGTCCACCGGAATTTGCTTGAGGTGGGCCAAGGAGGAATAGCCCATGCCAAAGTCGTCGAGGGCTACCCGCACCCCCAGGCCGCGCAGAGCCACCAGGCCCCCCAGCCACCTCTGCCGCTCAGGCAAAAGGGCCGACTCGGTGATCTCGAGCCAAAGCATCTGGGGTTGCAGGTTTTCTTCTACCAGTGAGCGCACCACCTCGCGGACCCAGTTGGGGTGGGCTAGGGTGACGGCAGAGAAGTTGATGGAGAGTTCGGCCCCCAGGTGCTGTTGATCGCGTACAGCTTGTTTGAGCACGGCTAGGTCGAGTTCTCCAATCAAACCGGCTTCCTCTGCCAGAGGTACGAACTCGCTGGGGTGCAAGAAGCCTCGGGTGGGGTGTTCCCAGCGGACCAGGGCTTCCCATTTGCTCACCCTGCGTTCGGGAAGGCTCAGGATGGGCTGGTAGCGGATCAGGAAGCGGCCTTCGCGAATGGTTTGTCGCAACAGTTGGATGGTCTTGAGGCGCTCGAGGGAGTTGAGGTCTTGGGTAGGGTCGTAGATGGCGATGCCGCTGTGGGCATGCTTGGCCTGGTACATGGCCACGTCTGCTGCGCGGGCCAGCTCGTCGAGGCTTTGGCCGTGTTCGGGATAGAGGGCCACCCCTAGGCTAGCCTGGACATGAATGGACTGGTCAGCCAGGGTAAAGGGTTCGTCAAAGACCGCTCGCACCCGCCGGGCAGCGCTTAGGGCCGACTGGCGGTCGGCAGAGGCCAAAAGCACGGCAAACTCATCCCCTCCCATGCGGACCAAGAGGTCGTCTTGACGCAAGACCTCACGGATGCGCAGGGCAAGCTGGCGGAGCAGTTCGTCGCCAGCCTGATGGTCCAGGGTGTCGTTGACCATTTTGAAATTGTCCAGATCGAGGTAGATCAAAGCGGGGGTTTCGCGCCGGCGTCGGTCGGCCACAAAAACCTTCTCCGCTACGGCCCAGAGTTTGCGCCGGTTGGGTAAGTCGGTAAGGGGGTCGTGGTAGGCCAGATACTCGATGCGGGCTTGCTGGCGTTTGCGCTCCCCTACATCGCGGATGGAGATCATAACCTGCTTCTGCCCTCCAAACTCTACCAGCGCGCCCAGGGCCTCGACCTCGAGTGCACGCCCATCCTTGCTCAGCAGGCGAACCTCCTCTACCCGGTCGGGTTCGCCCCCCAGGATACGCTGTACCCGCTCGGCCACCCGGGGTAGCGACTCGGGGTGCACAAAATGGGTCAGAGGGCGGCCTACCACCTCCTCCAGGCGCGGGTAACCCAGCCCGCGCAGTCCCGCTGGGTTGAGGTAAAGCAGCTTGGAACCGTCGTAGAGGGCTACTGCGTCGGGTAGGGTTTCCAGCAGGGTGCGGTAGAGGGTTTCCTGTTCGCGCAGGGCCTGATAGGCCTGGGCCCGGCCCATGGCCAGGCTGAGCTGGGCCGCGACCCCTTCTAAGAAGCCCAGGTCCCGGGGCTCGAGGCTGGGGGCATCGCTGCTGACTACCAGCACGCCCTGCACACTGCCCTTGACCAGCAGGGGCACCGCCATCAGGCTGCGGTCTCCTACCAGACCGGCCTTGCTGCGTTCCTCGGTGGAGTAAAGCACGACTGTTTCACCAGAGCGGGCTACACGCAGTACGAGTTCGTGGGTAGGGCCGAAGTGGTCGGGTAGGGTTTGTTTCCCTCCTAGCCAGACCCGCCGGAGTTGCTCGCCTTCGGGCAGATAGGCGGCCACGCTGTCGAAGCGGGGGTGTTCTTGTAAAGCATCCACCACACCCCGCATCAGCGCCTGGGGGTCGAGGTCGCGGCTTAGGCCGTCGCGTACTTTGGAAAAAAGGGCCAGCTCGAGGTTGCGCGCTTCGGCCTCGGCCTGGCTCTGGGCCATAGCGGCCTCGGCCAGCGAGCGGCGGTCGTACTGGTAGCGGAATAGTCCTATGGTCAAGCAGGCGGCCAGACCCGTTCCGATGGCTAGGTACACAAACTCGTGCAGGCCGGGGTCCCACTGGGCACCAACCCAGTTGAGCAGGATGATCTGTAAGGGAGCTTGAAGCAGACCCATCAGCAGCGCCCCGCCTAGACCCCCAACCCAGCTCAGCAACATCAGCCCTGGCAGCACCAAGATCAGCAGATTCTTGCCAAAACCGCGGTAAAATTCAGGAAAAAGCAATATGTAAGCCAGCAGAAGTCCGAAGCCCACGGAAAGCTCGAGCCAGCGGGGCCTGAGCCAGGCCGTGGCCTGCTTCTTTAGAACACTTTTCTGCCAAGCCTGCAAGCGCTTATCCTCCTCACCCTGGCAACTACTTCGGTTTTAGCTGATTGGAGGGCGTTCCCTTCGGGCCTTCCTTGGAGAGTCTACATGAGAAACCCTTCCGGCGATAACGTTATTCACACCACGGCTATAGATAACGCCAGGGCTATTCCTGCCGTTACGGCTAAGGTAGTCGTCGGCACAAGCCACAGGCCAGGATAGCCTAACCCCTAGCCTCAGCAGGTAACGGGGGATTGATGTTTGCTTGAGTCGGCTATCATTCAAACCTCACCCAGAGCAAGGCCCTGGCGTAGCCTCTGGGCTTGCTGGTAGATGGCTTGTTGCCCCGCAGAAGAGTGCCTATCCCAGTGGCGGAAAAGGGCACCTAGGCGGGGATGGCCCTCGAGGCGGGCGCGGTGCTGGGCTAGAAAGTCCCAGTAGAGGCTGTTGAAGGGACAGGCCCGCTCCCCTAGGGTTTCGTGCACCTTGTAAAAGCAGCGCTCGCAGTGGTTGCCCATGCGGGCTATGTACTTTCCGCTGGCGGCGTAGGGTTTGGAGGAGAGAATGGGCGAGGCGAACACCCCCATACCCAACACATTGGGCACCATCACCCAGTCGGCTGAGTCTACAAAGGCGGAAATAAACCAGCGGTTCAGCTCCTGGGGGTTGGCCCCGTAGAGGAGGGCGAAATTGGCCAGTACCATCAGCCGCTCGATGTGGTGGGCATAGCCACGTTGCCAGACCCGTTGGATCACGCTATTAAGGCAGCGCATCCGGGTAGGGGCACCCCCGTACAGGGGGGGCAGGGGGCGGTGGGCCTCGAGCTGATTGGCCTGGGCTAGACCGGGCATCTCCCGGCGGTGGATGTGGTAGATGTACTCCCGCCAGCCGATAATCTGCCGCACAAACCCCTCGATGCTGGCCAGAGGAATCCCCCCCTCTTCATATGCGCTTAGGGCCCGCTGTACTACCTCGGCGGGGTGCAGCAGCCCCAGGTTGAGGGCAGGGGAGAGCAGGGAATGGTGCAGGCTCCAGCTTTCCTCCATCAGGGCGTCCTGATAGGGGCCAAAGGCGGCCAGGCGGTTTTGCACGAAATCCTCCAAGGCGGCCAAGGCCTGGGGGCGGGTGACCGGCCAGGCGAAGCCCTCGAGGCTGCCCCAATGCCCCTGAAACCGCTCTTTTACGGTCTGTATGGCGCTTTGGGTTAGGGTGTCGGGGGTAAAGCACAGCGGGGGTGGGGGCTGGTAGCCCGGCGGAGGGGTTTGGCGGTTTTCCCGGTCGTAGTTCCAAGCCCCCCCCAGGGGCCGGCCCTTTTCCATCAGGTAGCCGGTGCGTTGGCGCATGAAGCGGTAGAAGTGCTCCAGTCGGTAGCTTCGGCGCTCCCCTGCCCAGGCCGCGAAGCTCTCGGCGGGCAGCAGCCACAAAGGGTTGGGCTGTAGCTGGTAGGTGCCGCCCTGCTTCTCGACCAGGCTCCGAGCCCACTCAGCAAAGCCGTAGTCGGCGGGCTGCATCTGGGTTAGGGGCTCGCCGGGGTGGCCCTCATAGAAGCGAGCCAAGGCTTCGGCCAGGGTCTCGGCCTGAAGATAAACCACCTCGAGGCCCTCCGCCCGGAGTTCTTGGGCGAAGTGCCGCATGGCACTAAAGAACAGCACCAGCTTCTGGGGGTGCATGGGGGGCCTGCGTCCCAGCTCGTAGGCTTCGACCAGGAGTACCCGCCTGGGGGCCAGCTGCCGCACCGCCTGGTGGTTGAGCTGGTCGCCTAGAACCCAGAGGGTCATCTAATCCTCCGCAGGTACGCCGCGATGGGCCCTACCGCGGCCCCGGTGCGGCTGGTGAGTAGGTCGAGGTGGGTCAGACCCGGCAGGATGCGCACCTCAGTGGGGGTCTGGGGGAAGAACTCCCGCGTGCTGGCGAAGTCGGCCTCTTGAGGCAGCAGCCCCCGTCCGGCCCCCAGGGCCAGCACCGGGTAGGGCAGAGGCCTAGGCCTTAGCTCGGGCATGGCGACCTGGTAACCGGCAATGTCCAGGGAGAGGCGGTAGGGGAAGAACCATTCGGAAAAGCCGGTGGTGGGGTTGGCGTAAAGGGCGATGAACTCGAGCGGATCGGTGGCCTCGCCGGTATCCCGCCACTCCACCCGCTTTCCCCGAGGGCCACGGATGGTGTAGACCGGGTTGCCCAGCAACAGGCCCAGGAGGTTGAAGCCCTCCCGCCCGCTCGAGCGCCCCAGCGAGACGGCAAAGATGGGGGAGAGGGCGTAGTGGTCGTCTATGCGGGCCAAAGCGGCGGCCAGCCGGCTACTGGGAAAACGGCTCCAGCCTGGTGGCGCATCGGCCTGGGGAGCCTGGGCGGCCATGAAGGCCTGGGCCTCGGCCTGGGCAAAGCCCACCGGATTCAACCCAAAGGCGTTGATGTAGGGGGGCACCTTGTTCTCGAGCAGCTCGTTGAGCCCAGCCAGCCGACCGAAGCTCCCCTGGGTGCCGCTATAGTACTGTTCACGGGTGATGGGGATCAGGCGGGGGGCCCCATCCAGCAGGATTAGGCCGCTGAGCTTATCCCCTCGATGGAGGGCGAACAGCGCGGCTAGGCTGGCCCCCAGAGAGTGCCCAGCCAGCACCACCGGTCCCTGCTGGCGGGCTTCATCTACCACCCGCTCGAGGTCCTCTAGATGTATCCGCAGGCCCCAGTCTTTGAGAAAGGGCAGCTCGGGTAGGCGGTAGTTTTGGTAGTAGGCCCAGGGGTCGGGGGTGCGGAAGCCCTGGCGATCCTCCAGTCCGTTGGCCCGTCGATCCCAGGCCCAGGCTGCCCAGCCAGGGGCAGCCAGTACCAGCCGCCGGGCCAGGGCATCGAAATTGGTGCCTCCGCCCAGGAACCCCGGCACGAACACCACCGTGCCCCGGGGAGTGTCCTGGGCAGGGTAGATGAGCGCGTAGCTTTGGTCGAAGGCTGCACCTGCGGCTGTGGCTGCCCCCACAAAGGCCCGGTACTCCGGCTGGCCCGCCCAGCGTGCCTCTTGGGCCAGGGCCAGCCCCAGCAGCAGCATCCATGCGAACCATTTGCGCATAGATTTATCCTGTCCCGGCGACGGCTGGCCGACTTGACCGGAGCACACAAAAAGGTGGGCCACAGGCCCACCTAAAGCCAGACTGAAGGCCAGCTACGGACTGCCAAAGGTGTCTTCGACCACTACCACCTCGAGGGTCTGGCCAGCCACTAGGCCGACCGCAAAGACGCTGTACACCTTGCCCGATTCAAAGGCCACCCCTTCTAAGGGCAGGGCCACATTGGTGGTGCCGGTGGGGCGTACCTCGAGGTCGTAGGCGTTGGCCGGCACAGTGCCATAGCCCGAGAGCTGGCCGAAAGCCAGGTTGCGGAAGAGCACCGGCCCTCCTTTCAGAGCCACATCCACTGCTGGGGCGTCGGGCGAGGCGTGCACTACCCGTACCTTAGCCACCCCTTCCGCGGGGGCGATCCGATCCTCGACCAGCCGGGTGCGCAAGGTGGAGGCTGTGCCCAGAGCCATTACGGTGTAATACTTACCGGCCTGTACCCGGAGGGTTACCTCAGCGACCTTGACCGGGTTTTGCCCGCTGGTTTGCACCGTGAGGGTCAGGGTCCCTGCCGGGACCGCTTCGTAGTAGGTGACATCCTTGAAGCTTTGTGCCTCAAATACCTTGTTCTGCCCCGATAGGATATCTACCGCCGGGGCATCGGGCACTAGGTGGGCAAAACGCACAAATGCCGTGTTGGCATTTCCCTGGGCCAAGGCAAAGCCAAGCGCTAGGGCCGAAACAAGAACCCACTTTATCCACCGCATAGATCACTCCTTTCTACTGCTGGGTTATACGTTTGCAATGCCATCCTAACGTTAGATGGGGAGATAAGCAACCGGCCAACTCCGTCAATGAAGAAAGGAGGGCTGATCTGGCCCTCCCGTAGTAAGCCCAGCCTGCTTACTTAGGCAGCAGCACGGTGTCGATCACGTGAATAATGCCGTTGCTGGCTTGAATGTCCACTGCGGTGACCGTGGAATTGCCGTTTAGAACGACCTTGCCGTCCTTGACCTGGATGGTGATGTTCTGCCCCTCCACGGTTTTGGCCTCCTTCAGGTTGACCACCTGGCTCGAGGGGACCCGCCCGGCGACCACGTGGTAGGTGAGCACCTTGGTCAGGGCGGCTTTGTCGGCCAGCAGCTTATCTAAGTCGGCCTTGGGAATCTTGGCGAAGGCTTCGTTGGTCGGGGCGAAAACCGTGAAGGGTCCAGGGCCGGATAGGGTTTCCACCAGGCCCGCGGCCTGGACGGCGGCCAGCAGGGTGCTGAAGTTGGGGTTGGTCGCCACAATCTGGGCGATGGTCTGGTTCTGGGTGGTGCTCTGGGCGTTGGTGAGGGTCAGGCCCAGGGCTACCAGGGTTAGGCTACCGAGAACGAGCATGGTTTTGAGCTTCATGGCTTGCCTCCTTTGCTGCTTTTGCGGGTGGTGAAGCGGGTAAGGAGTGTTTACTGGCCTGGTTCGGTTTTGGCCCTTTGCTTTTGACGGACTTCCCAACCGCTAACTGTACTCTAGACGTGTAGGGTTAGTATAATATTTGTCTAAGATACGTTTAGATTTGTGGGCCAGCGTACAGCTCCAACGCAGCAGGGGGCGGGATGGTCTAAGCTGTAAAGGCGCAGCAGGCTGCGCTGCTATGCCACAACGAATCCTGTTGGTCTACACCAAAGCAGGGGGGGGGCACTTCGCCCTAGCCCAGAACCTACACAAGCTGCTAACCGAACTCGAGCCCGAGTCCGAGGTGCGCTTGTTTAACTTCTTCGACGTGGGGCCGCGCTGGATCGCCCAGGCCATCCAGGATGGCTACAACTTTGCGGTGAACAAACAGCGCTGGTTGTTTACGGTGTTTCAGGCTTTCTACCAGACCCGGCCCGCCATCCAGACCTTTGCCCGAGTGCTGGGCATGCGCCTGGCCCCGGCCATCAACGCCTACCTCGAGGAGTTCAAGCCGGACAAAATCGTCTACTGCTACCCGGTGAACCACGGCTTTCGTCGGCTGCCCTACGTGCGCCGGCACAAACCCAAGACCCTGACGGTGGTGAGCGACATCTTCAGCCCGCACCTGTACTGGTTTGTGGATACCAAAGACCAGTACGTGGTCGCCAGCCCCGAGGCCTACAGCATCGCCCGGCGCTACCGGGTCCCGCCCGAGAACCTGCACTACTTCCAGACCCTCATCGACCCCCGCTACGACAAGCCCCTCGAGCCAGCAGAAATCGAACGCCTGCGCGCCGAGTGGGGCCTGAAGGAGCCCTACACCGTGCTGGTAACCGGGGGTGGGGCTGGCCTCAAGATCAGCTTCCGGCTGGTACGCGAGCTGGTGCGGATCGAGGGCATCAACGTGGTGGTGGTCTGTGGCTACAACCAGCGGCTTTACCGGCAGCTCGAGGCTTTCAAGGAAAAGCACCACCTCTCTAACCTGGTCTTGTTCGGCTTCACCAAGCAGATGTACGAGCTGATGAACCTGGCGGATGTAGTGGTCTCCAAGGCCGGCCCGGCCACCATCGCCGAGGTGCTCTCGCTGCACAAAGACCTGATCGTCTGCGACTACGTCTGGCCCCAGGAGTATGGCAACGTGGAGCTTATCCGGCACGAGAAGCTGGGCTACTACATCCGCCAGCCCCGCAAGATTGCCGAAAAAATCCGCGAGCTGAAGGATCGGCCCAAAGAGCGCAAAACCCTTCAGCTGCAAAACGACATCGTGCGCCTGGCCAGGTTTATTCTGGCGCTTTAGCGGGGTTGAGGATTCGCTCGATTTTCTCCAGGGCTTCGCTGGGCAAATCAACCCCGGCGGCCCCCAGGCTCTCCTTGAGCTGTTCCGGTTTGGTGGCCCCGGTGATGGCGCTGCTCACCCCCGGCTGGCGCAGCACCCAGGCCAGAGCCAGTTGGGTACGGCTCAGGCCTAGCTCGTCGGCTACCTTTTTCAGGGCCTTGACCTTTTTCACATTTTCGGGGGTCAGGAAGCGGTTACCGAACTGCGGATAGCGCTCAAAGCGGCTGTTCTTGGGCACGCCTTTGTCGTAGCGCCCGGTGAGCATGCCCATGGCCAGGGGGCTCCAGACCACCATTCCCATCCCGAAGCGCTGGGTCTCGGGCAGGATTTCCTGCTCGACGCGCTCGCGGTAGAGCATGGAGTACTGCGGCTGTTCCACCACCGGGGGGTGCAGGCCATTGGCCCGGGCAAAGGCCGCCGCCTCGGCGATGCGGGGGGCCGGCCACTCCGAGGTTCCCCAGTACAGCACCAGGCCCCGGTCGACCAGGTTGCTCATGGTGGTCACGATCTCCTCCATGGGTACCTCGGGGTCGTAGCGGTGGCAGAAGTAGAGGTCGAGGTAGTCGGTGCGCATGCGTCTCAGGCTGCGCTCGAGGCTTTCCCGCACGTGCTTGCGCGAGAGACCCCGCCCGTTGGCGTCCTCGCTGGTGGGCCAGTAGACCTTGCTCGAGAGAACCAGCTCGTGGCGGGGGAACTGCTCCAGAAGGGCCTTGGTCATGAGTTCCTCGGCCAGCCCTTTGGCGTAGACGTCGGCGTTGTCGAAGAAGTTCACCCCGCCTTCGTAGGCGATGCGGGTGATTTTCTTGATCTGCTCGAGGTCGCTCACCGCATCGCCGTAGGTGACCCAGGCCCCCAGCGAGATTTCCGAAACCTTGATACCCCATTGTCCGAGCTTGCGATAGCGCATGGGCATAACGTAACCTCCTCAAAAACAGCGCATATGTTCCCCGTGGCCTGCAGGGCCTAAGGGCCTAGGGGAAAAGAGGGCTTAGGGCTATAGGACTTCCTCAGGTAGTTCGATGACCGCCGCGGGAGCGGTAAAGCCAGCGGCCTTGTGCGAGCCGTCGCAGAAGGGTTTGTTGCTCGAGTGCCCACAGCGGCATAGCGAGATGCGGGCTTTCTCTAGCACCACTTCCTCTCCGCCCTGGCGTAGGATGACCTTACCCCCGGTCTCGAGGCCGATGGAGCCATTTTCTCTGAACTCGATTTTCATAACGCCGATTTTACCCGTCTCAGGAGTGTTTCTGAACAGGAGACAGCTTTCAATCGGAGGGGAAAAAAGTCCAGAGAATGGTAAAAATGTATACCACCCGCTTGGCCTATGTGCATCTGAAGGTGCGGCACCTCGAGCAGGCCGTTACCTTCTATACCCGTTTTCTCGACCTACAGGTTTGCGAGCGCTTTGATCAAACCGCCCTTTTGGTGTCCTCCACCAACGAGGCCCACTACGAACTGGCTCTGAGCGAGGGGATGCCCTCGAGTTCGCTGGCGCTGGGGTTTGCTGCGGCTTCGGAGGCCGACTTTAAAGCAGCCCTGGCCTATGTGCGCCAGGAAGGGGTGCCCTACCATCTGGAGGACCGCGGCATTACCCATGTGCTAAGCCTGACCGACCCCGACGGCAACACCGTGGAACTCTTCCTAGACCGGCGCCGCAGTGGGGGCCGGGCTTTCTGGCGTGGGGAGCGCAGCCCACTCTGATGGGGCGCGAGCACATTTATACTGAAGCCAAAAGGGGGAAGTATGCGCCTTTTGCGTTTTTTAGGCCGCTTATTGCTGGTGCTGGTGGGGCTGGTTTTGTTGGCTGGAGTGGGGGGCTGGTTCTGGCTGCGCTCCGCTACACTCCCGCAACATACCGGCCGGCTAGCCCTGCCGGGCCTCTCGGCTCCTGTGGAGCTATACCGCACCGCCGAAGGGGTGTTGCATATCCGATCCCAGACCGATGCCGATGCCTTCTTTGCCCTGGGGGTGGCCCACGCCCAGGATCGGCTGTGGCAGATGGAGTTTCAGCGCCGCATTGGGGCAGGGCGGCTTTCCGAGGTGCTGGGGAAGGCCACCCTCGAGCAGGACCGTTTTTTGCGCACCTGGGGCTTCTACCGGGCTGCCGAGGCGGCTTATGCCAGCTTGGGGCCGGCGGGTAAGGAGGCGGTGGATGCCTATGTGGCGGGCATCAACGCCTATCTAGCCACCAATCCCCCTTTGCCCCTAGAATTCCGCCTCTTAGGCTTCCGCCCCGAGCCCTGGAAACCCGCCGATGTGCTGGTCTGGGCCAAGATGATGGCCTACGACCTCTCGGGCAACTGGCGGGCTGAGTTACAGCGCTGGCAGTGGGCCGCTCAGGGGATGTCTTTCGAGCGTATGGCGCAACTCAAGCCTCCCTACCCCGAGGACGGCCCCACCGTTTTGCAGGCGGAGGACCTCAAGCTTCCCCCACCGCCTGCCCCCGATGGCGAGTCGGCCCGCGGCCTGCTGACCCTGGCCGCCGGATTGCCTAAAGCCTTGCACCTGCCGGGAGAGTGGCTGGCCCGGGCCTCCAACAACTGGGTGATCGGCCCAGCGCGCAGCCAGAGCGGGAAACCTCTTTTGGCCAACGACCCTCACCTGGGGCTGGGGGCCCCTATGGTCTGGTATCTAGTGCACATAGAGGCCCCTACCTACAAGGCCATCGGTAGTAGCTTTCCAGGGCTTCCGGCGGTGGTGATTGGGCGCAACGAGCGCATTGGCTGGGGGGTGACCACGGTGGGGGCCGATGTGCAGGACCTCTACGTGTTGGAAGAAGCCCCTGGGGGCTACCGCTACCGTGGCCAGGTGGAACCCTGGCGCACCCGCACGGAGGTGATCCGGGTCAAAGGGGAGCCCGACCAGGTGCTCAGGGTGCGGGAAAGCCGCTATGGTCCGGTGATCAACGACGTGGTGCAGAACCCCGGAGCCCGGCCCCTGGCCCTGCGCTGGACCAGCCTCGACCCCACCGACCGCACCCTGGAGGCTTTTTTGGGCATTGCCCGAGCCCAGAATTGGGCGCAGTTCAAAGCCGCTTTAGCCCTGTACAACGCCCCCAGCCAGAACTTTGTTTACGCCGATGTGGACGGCAACATTGGCTACATGGCCCCGGCTCGCTTTCCCATTCGCCGCCCTGGGCATACTGGGCTGATGCCGGTGCCGGGGGATGGCAACTGGGACTGGCAGGGCTACTTGCCCCAGGAAGAGTGGCCCCAGGTGTTCAACCCCAAGGAAGGCTTCATCGTGACGGCCAACAACAAGGTCACGGCACCGGGCTACCCCCATGTGATCTCGTTGGAGTGGGAGGAGCCCTACCGGGCCCAGCGCATCCGTGAGCTGATTTTGGCCAAGGAAAAGCTTTCTATGGAGGATATGGTGGCCATGCAACAAGACCTCACCAGCCTGCTTTATCGCGAGTTCAGGCCGGTGTTGGAGCGCCTAAAGCCCCTTTCCGAAAACGCCCGGGGTTGGCAGGCTCGTCTGCTGGCCTGGGATGGGGTGATGCGGGCGGAGCAGGTCGAACCTACGGTCTTTCAGGCCTGGTACACCGAGCTGAGCCGCCTGCCCAGCCGCGAGGTGGGGCAGGCCTTTTGGGAGCAGCCGCGCTACCTGCTGTCAGCCATGCGCCAGGGTGACCCGGCCTGCCAAACCCCCGACACCCAGACCTGCCTCGAGTTCGCCGCGCTGGCCTTGGACAAAGCCCTCGACTGGCTGGGGCCCAAGCCGCCTCGCTGGGGCGAGGTGCACCAGGCCAGCTTCCCCCACGCAGTGCTAACCAATGTGGCTCCCCTAAAGCGCCTGGCTGACCGCGCGATACCCCATGGGGGCGACCGCTACACCCTCAACCGGGCCTCCTACGACCCTACCACCTTCCGCATGACCGTGGGCAGTAGCTACCGGCACATCCTGGACTTTGCCGATCTGGAAAACTCCCGCTTCATCATCCCCATGGGCCAGTCTGGGGCGCTTCTATCGGGCCAGTACGATAACTTGCTGCGCCGCTGGGCCCGTGGGGAGTACCTGCCTATGCGGATGGCAGAGACGGCCTTCCAGACACGTCAGACCCTCGAGCCCCTCAAGCCATGAGAATGCAGGCCATCTTGCTGGAAGCGGGCCAGCCGCTATACCTGGCCCAACGCCCGGTGCCTTCCCCAGGCCCAGGCCAGCTTCTTTTACGGGTGCAAGCCTGTGGGGTTTGCCGTACCGATTTGCACATCCTAGACGGCGAGCTGCCCCCACCTTCCCGGCCCCTGGTGCTGGGCCATCAGGTGGTGGGGGAGGTGGTGGCCCTGGGGGAAGGGGTAGAAGGCTGGCGGCTGGGCCAGTGGGCCGGGGTGCCCTGGCTGGGCTGGGCTTGCGGGGTCTGTAGGTACTGCCGGCGGGGCCAGGAGAACCTTTGCGAGCGGGCCTTGTTTACCGGCTACCACCTAGACGGGGGTTTTGCCGAGTACACCTTGGCCTATGCCGATTTTGCCTACCCCCTGCCCGAGGGGTATGCCCCGGTGGAGCTGGCCCCGCTGCTTTGTGCGGGGCTGATTGGCTATCGCAGCCTGCGCTTAGCCGGCGCGGCCCAGCGGCTGGGCCTGTACGGCTTTGGCGCGGCGGCGCATCTGCTTGTGCAGGTGGCGGTGTACCAGGGCCGCGAGGTCTACGCCTTCACCCGGCCCGGCGATACCCGGGCCCAGCAGCTGGCCCGTGCGTTGGGGGCGGTCTGGGCAGGAGGCTCCGACCAGGCCCCGCCCCAAAAGCTAGATGCAGCCATCCTCTTTGCCCCGGTGGGGCCGCTGGTGCCCAAGGCCTTGCAGGATGTGGACAAGGGCGGGGTGGTGGTCTGTGGGGGCATTCACATGAGCGATATTCCCAGCTTCCCCTATGCCCTGCTTTGGGAGGAGCGGGTCTTGCGCTCGGTGGCCAACCTGACCCGCCAGGATGGACTAGAGTTCCTGCGGCTGGCTGGCGAGGTACGGCTTAGGCCGGTGGTCCAGGTGTACCCCCTCGAGGCTGCCCCCCAGGCCCTAGAGGACCTGCGCGCAGGCCGGGTGGAGGGGGCGGCGGTGCTGCAGGTGTGCTAGAGCCTAGACTTGACCTTTGGCTTGGATTGGTGTACTAAATAACTAGTGCACTAAGGAGGTGGCAGGATTGTGGCACTTAGACCTAGAGGCAGGGCCGATTTACGCCCAGATCGTGCGTGGCGTAGAGCAGATGCTGGCCAGTGGCCAACTCAAGCCGGGCGATAGGCTGCCCTCGGCCCGCGAGTTGGCAGCGGAGCTAAAGGTGAACCCCAATACAGTGATCCACGCCTATGGCCAGCTCGAGCTGGCCCAGCTGACCGAGACCCGGCGTGGCCTGGGTACTTTTGTGCGCCAAGATGTGGATGTGACTGTGGTTCGGCAGCGAATCCTGTTGCGAGCGGCGGGGCGTTTTTGGTCCGAGGTGCAGCACTTGGGACTGAGTTTGGAGGATGCCTGTAAAGCCCTGCAAGCTGTAGGGGCTAACCCGGAGGTAGGATGATGCTAGCAAGGCTGAGCAGTGTGACCAAACGTTATGGTAAAGCCGAAGGGGTGCGGGAGCTGAGCCTCGAGCTTTATGCGGGCCAGGCGGTGGGGCTTCTAGGGCTCAATGGCTCGGGTAAAACCACCACCCTCAAGCTTCTAGCCGGGATGCTTTCTCCTTCCCAGGGGCATGTGGAGGTGCTGGGCCGGCCCCCGCGGGAAAGCCGAGGCCAGATCGCCTATCTCTCCGATGCCGATAGCCTATACGCCTGGATGACCCCAGCCGATGCCGAGCGCTTTATGGCAGGGCTATACCCCGACTTTAGCCCCAGCCGTTACCGTGAACTGTTGGCTTTTTTAGAGGTGCCTAAGCAGGGTTACCGGGCGATGTCGCGGGGTCAGCGGGCCCGTTTGCGGCTGGCCATGGTGCTGGCCCGCGAGGCCCGGTTGTTTTTGTTGGATGAACCGCTTTCCGGCATCGACCTCATCTCGCGGGATCGCATCCTTAGAAGCCTGGTGCGTGAATGGCGGGAAGAGGCCTGTCTGGTGCTTTCAACCCACGAGGTGGGCGAAGCCGAGGGTATTTTCGAACGGGTTTTGTTGTTGAAAGAGGGCAGGTTGGTGCTGGATACCAAGGCGGAGGAATTGCGGGCCAAAGGCCAAAGTGTGCGGGATGCCTTTATCGAGGTTCTTGCTTAAAGAGAGGGGTCAATGAGCGCGTTTGGCACATTGCTGTGGCTGGAGTTTCGCAAGCAGGGCACTTTTGCCATGGGCATGCTGATGGTGGTGGCCGGGTGGTCTTTGCTACTTAGGCAGTTTTTTGCTTGGGGGGCCGAACCTTCCATCGTGGCCCTGGCTGTGGTGGCTTCCACCCTGATGCTGGCCGGGGCGGTAGTGACGGCGTATTTGCTATGGCTGGGCCTGGACTTTGCCCGGGAGTACCGCAATGGCCGCTGGGCTTTGCTGCTGGGTGCGCCGCAGCCTGGCTGGCTGCACCTATCTGCCCGGCTGCTCTTTGCCTGCGGGGTACTCACCCTTTTTGCCGCGGGGATGTGGGGGACGCTGGCCTTCTGGCTGGGCCGGGTGGGGCTGGAGTGGCCTTTGGGTCTGGGCCTCGCTCTTTGGGCGTATGGGCTGGGGGGTGTGGCTTTGGTTGTGCCGGTGCTTTTTATAGGCCTCTTAGTGGCGGCCTACCTGCCCGCTCGAGCTGATCTGCTGGCTTTCCTGGTGGGGTTACTGGGGTTGGGCCAGCTTTTAGAGTGGAGCCTGCGTTTGTTTAGCGCGCAGTTCTACCGTTGGTTGCCGCCCTGGGGGTTGCCCCTACCCCGTCTGGGAGAGATGGCCTGGGAGGGTTTCCCCGGCCTGCCCAGTGAGGCCTTCGTTCTGCTTGTGCTGCTTTGTGTTCTGTTGTTTTCGGCGATGAGCCGCTTGTGGCAGGAAGTGGAGGTCTGAGATGACGGTTTTTCGATTGGGAGGTTTCGAGCTACTGTGGGTAAGCCTGGCTTTTGCTTGGCTGACCTATGCAGGTTACCGCTTGTGGACAGGCACCGCTAGCCCTACTGCACGCTTCCTCAGCCTAGGTTTGATTTTGCTAATCGCGATGGGGCTACTCCAGGACTTGCTCGACTTCAGCCGAGGGTAGCGGAGTCGGTTTGGGTGGAAGCCCAGTGGGGTAAGAGTGGGTAGGTATTGCCTTCGCGGCGAAAGACCCTGCCGGCCTTTTTCCCGGCGTGCCCTACCGGGAGAGGTATTTGCGAGGCTGGGTTGCCGAAGAGGCTTGAAGGAGCTTTCCGTGTGGTTCTTGGAACCCGATCCAGGAGCCGGATGCTGAGGTGAAGAATGTGGGATGTGCTAATCCAACCAACGCGCTTTTTTCAGGGTCTTTCCCAGCAAAAACCCAACCTAGTGCCGCCTTTTTTCATCGTGGTTGTCGGTACGGTGGTGGCAGCGCTGGGACAGGCTTTGTTGCTCCGATTGCTGCCCAGCGTGGTACCGGGCGGCTGGGGGGTAGGGCTGGTGTTTGCTTTGATCGGCGGGGTAGTCTCCGGCATGCTCTTATGGGGGATGGGGGGGCTTCTCATACGTCTGCTGGCCGGGCCCGATAGCCGGGGCTGGGAGGTGTATGGTTGGGCAGCGGTGCCCTCGCTTTTGTTGGGGTTGTTCATGCTGCCCATTGGCGCTTTGTTCCCGGTTACCGCAGACCTGCCACCGCTGCCCCCGGCTTCCGACCTCGAGGCCGTGCGGGCCTGGCAGCGGGCCTTTCAAGAGGCCGTGGGCCAGTCGGGAGGGGTTCGCCTCTTGCAGGGGCTTGGCCTGGTGGCCTCCTTATGGTCGTGGTGGATTATCTGGTCGGGCCTGCGGGTGTTGGTGCCGGGGCGGGCTGTGCTGGCCACCTTGGGGGTGGCGGTGGTCTCGCTAGCCTTCACCCTGTGGGGTTTGCTGTCGCGCTAGGGGTCTATGTATGCGAACGTGGATTTGGATTGTTCTGGCCGTGCTTTCACTGGGCCTAACCGCCTATGGGCTGTTGCGCCCGCGGGCCGAGCAGGGCCTGCCGGTAAATGTGGTGCGGGCCGAGGAAGGAGAGTTCGTGCGGGAGGCGCGGGCGGTTGGGGTGGTGGAGGCCCAGGTCTACACCCTCAGCTTTGCCCGGCCAGGCCGGGTGGCCGAGGTACGGGTGCAAGAAGGGCAGAGGGTACCGGCAGGGACGTTGCTGGCCCTTTTGCAGACTTCTGAGGAAGAGGCCCGGTTGCAGGCTGCCCGGGCGGCCCTGGGTGCTTTGCAGGCCCGGATGGCTGCCCAGGAGGCCGAGTACCAGAGCAACCGTACTCGCCTGCAAAACCAGCTCGAGCAGGCCCGGCATAGCCTGGCTCTTTCCCGCCAGCTTCTGGCCGTGGGTGGGGTGGCCGCCAACGAGGTGGCCCAGCTCGAGCGGCAGGTGGCCGACCTCGAGGCCCAACTGGCCAGCCTGGCCCGGGGGCGCCAAAGCGCCCAGCAGGAGCTAAAAGCCCAGATGGCGGCTCGCCAGAGCGAGGTGGCTTCCCTCGAGCAGAGCCTCGCCCAGGCCCGCCTGAGGGCCCCGGTGGCTGGCACGGTGGCCAACGTAGGGTACCGGGTGGGCCTCGAGGCCTCCGGGGCTATCCGGCTGATAGAGGCCGGTAGCCTGCGGGTGCAGGCCCGGCTGGCCGAGGCCGAGCTACCCTGGGTGCGCCCCGGGCAGCCGGTGCGCATCGAGCTCGATGCGGCTCCAGAAGAGCCTTTAGAGGGCCAGGTAGAGCGCCTGGGGGTGCAGGCCGAACTGGCTGGTAGTGGGGGTAGTGCGGTAGTGCCGGTGTTTGTTCGCTTTCTTACGGATAGGGCCGAGGCCTTGGCCAAGCCTGGCCTAACCGCTACCGCCCGGATCACCACCCTACGCTTGGCCCAGGCGGTGCGGGTTCCTTTGGAGGCCTTGGTAGAGGAGGAGGATCAGCGCTTCGTCTGGCGGATAGACCCCACAGACCGACGGGTGCGCAAACAGCCAGTTGAGCTTCTGGCCCGCAACCTCACCCAGGCGGCGGTGAAGGGGGTGGAGGCGGGGGCCTTGCTGGTCTCGTTGCCCCCACAGGGCCTCAAGGAGGGGGCCAAGGTCAGTTACCGCCTGCCCGAGGAGAAAGCCCCATGACTCCAGTGGTCGAGATGCGGGGGGTGACTAAGGTCTACCGCTCGGGCTCGGGGGCCCGCACGGTGGAGGTGCACGCCCTGCGGGGGGTGGACCTGGCCATCCAACCGGGAGAGTATGTGGCCCTGATGGGCCCCTCGGGTTCGGGTAAGTCCACCCTGATGCACATCATCGGGCTGCTGGACTCGCCCACCGAGGGCGAGTACCGCTTGGGGGGCGAGCCGGTGCGCGGCCTGAGCGAGGCCCAGCTAGCCCGCATCCGCAACCAGCGGGTGGGTTTTGTTTTCCAGGCTTTCTTTCTGCTACCGCGCCTTACCGCTTTGCACAATGTGGCCCTGCCCCTGGTCTACCGGGGGGTGCCCTTGGCTAAGCGGCTAGAGCGGGCCCGTGCCGCCCTCGAGGCCGTAGGGTTGGGCGACCGGCTCGACCACCTGCCCTCCGAGCTTTCCGGGGGGCAGAAGCAGCGGGTGGCCATTGCCCGGGCATTGGTGCAGGAGCCCGACTTGCTCTTGGCCGACGAGCCTACCGGTAACCTCGACTCGCAGTCTTCGGAGGAGGTACTGGCCCTTTTCGACGCGCTGCACCGGCAGGGCAAGACCATCCTGATGGTGACCCACGAGTACGAGGTGGGGGCTCGGGCCCAGCGCATTGTGCGCTTGCGCGATGGTCGGGTGGTGGAAGGAGGCGTATGAGCCCGCTGGAAAACTTCCGCATGGCCTTCGAGTCTCTCCTGGGCAACAAGCTGCGCAGCTTTCTGGCCCTGTTGGGTATCGTCATTGGGGTTTTTGCTGTGACCGCTATGGTCTCGCTAGGGCAGATGGCTACCGCGGGCATCACGCAGGACCTCGAGGCCATTGCCGGGCGTTCTATCTTTGTGCAGCCTAACTTCAACGAGGGCCAGGACTTCACCAGCGCGCCCATTCGCGAGGAAGACCTGGTGGCGTTGCAAACCCTGCCGGTGCAGGTAATCCCCCAGCTTTTCACCAGCCTGCAGTACGAAAGCCGGCCCGGCGAGCGGCGTTCCTTGCAGCTCCAGGGTACCCCAGGCGACCTGCCCCGCCTCGACCCCACCACCCGGGTGGCCCGTGGCCGCTACTTTACCGAGGCCGAGGCCCGGGGAGGGCTAGCGGTGGCGGTGCTTTCCGACCGAGCGGCCCGGGAGCTTTTCCCTGGGCGCGAGGCGGTAGGCCAGGTGGCCCGGTTGTACTACCCCGGCGGGAGCCGCCTCGAGCTCACCGTGGTGGGGGTGCTGGAGCCGCCCAGCGGCATCTTTGGCGGCCTGGGCTCGAGCGCGGTGGTCTTTGCCCCCATTCCCCTGGTTTGGAACACCGCGCCCAACCTTCGCCGAGGGGAGTACGCTTTTGTCGTTTTGTCCCTTAAAAAAGGGGCCGATGCCCGGCAGGTCACCCAGCAGGTGCGGCGCATCTTTGAAAGCCGCTACGGTAAGGGCAAGTACCAAGTCCAGTCCACCGAGAGCTTCCAAGATACCCTGCGCTCGGTGACCCTAATTCTGCAAGCCCTTCTGGGGGCTATCGCCGGGCTCTCGCTTCTGGTTGGTGGCATCGGCATCATGAACATCATGTTGGTCTCGGTGACCGAGCGCACCCGCGAAATTGGTCTGCGCAAGGCTCTGGGAGCTACCTCGGCCCAGGTGCGCCAGCAGTTTCTCATTGAAGCGGTGGTGCTGACCCTGGTGGGCGGGGTGCTGGGGGTGGTGCTGGCGGCTAGTCTGCTCTTTCTGGTTACCGCCACTGTGCCTTTTTTCAAGGTCTACATCCTCAGCCCCCTCACGGTGCTGTTGGCCCTTGCGGTGAGCGCCTTGGTGGGCCTGTTCTTCGGGGTATGGCCGGCGGCTCGGGCTGCCGCACTGGACCCTATTGAGGCGTTGCGCTACGAGTAGGCCTAAGCGTAGCGCAGCCGGGCTAAGGGGGTTTTGCCCATGGCCTCGAGGGTTTGGCCCAGGGTAACCAGGCCGCGCCCTTCTAGGAGGGGCAGCATGCGGCAAAAGACCTCGGCGGTCATCAGGGTATCGCCCAAGGCGGTGTGCCGCCCCAGCACCGGCACCCCAAAACGGGTACAGAGCGCCTCGAGGCTGTGCGAAGGGGCCTCGGGAAAGAGCACCTGGCCCAGTAGCAGGGTGTCCAGCAGGGGGCCGCGGAAGGCCAGCCCTTGCCGTTGCCCGGCTTTTTGCAAGAAGGCCAGGTCGAAGGCCCCGTTGTGGGCCAGAAGCAGGGTCTCCTCCTGGAAGCGGTAAAACTGGGGCAGCACCTCCTCCAGCCGGGGCTTGCCCTGCAGGTCTTCCCAGGTTAGGTCGTGGATCTGGGTGGCGGCTATGGGAATGGGCCGGCCCGGGTCGGCCAGGGCCTCGAAGCTTTCCTCCAGCAGACGGTCGCCCAGCAGCCGCACCGCCCCGATGGCGATGATGCTGTCGCGCTCGGGGTCCAGCCCGGTGGTCTCGAGGTCGAAGGCGGTGTAGAGCAGGCTGCGCAAAGGGCGCTGCAGAAGCTCGCGGTCGGGGGGCTCGAGCAGGCGCAGGTCGAAGGTGGGCGGGCGCTCGCCTGCGCGGCTTGCGGGCGCGGGCGGCTCGGCCAGGCTGGGCAGGAGCAGCACCAGCCGCTCGCCCTCGAGCCAGGCTTCACCTCCTTGCTGGCTCACCGCCTGCAAAAAGGCGGGGGGCACCTGGGCTACCGGGAAAAGCTCGAGGCGGGCCAGGCCCTTCCAGGGCCGCCCCTGGATGTAAAACCCCTCGGCCTCGCGGGCCAGGGGCCCCAGGGCCTGGAGCAAAGCGGCCCGGTCGACCGCCACATAGGTCTCCTCGCTCACGTCCAGCCCAGGGGCGAAACCTAGCCGATCCTCCAGGGCCCGGGCCAGGGCCAGGGCCAGTGCCTTGAGGCTCTGGGCCTCCCGACGGGGGGCTTCCTCCTGGCGCAAGAGCTCGGCCAGCCGCTCGGCCTCCTGCCGCAACAGGGCCAGAAAGGGGCCCTGCTCGGCGGGGGGTACCCGCGGCAGCACCTCGGCCAGGCTGCGTAAAGCCCCGGTGCGGGCCCGCAGCTGGCGGAATAGCGCCCCCAGGTCCTGCTCGGCCTCGGGCTGGGTGAGCATGAGCACAAACCCCCCACCGGCCTCCTCCAGCTTTAGGGCTTGCAGCCGGAAGTCCTCCAGGCGAAAGGGCAGGCCTGGGGCCTCCAGCGCGTGCACCAAGAGGTGCCGGTCCAACAGGCCATACAGGCTTTTGCCCAGGGCCAGGCCCGGCAGAAAGCCTTTGGCAATGGGGTTGTACAGCACCACCTGCCCCAGCCGGTTGGCCAGGATGACCCCCTGGGGCAACTGGCCCAAAAGCGCCGCCAGCCGGTTGCGCTCCTCCAGCAGGGTGCGTTTGGCCGCTTCGATGCGGGCTTTGAGTTCTTCCTCGCGGGCCTCGTGCCGCTCGGCCAGCCGGTTGATCAGCTGGCCCAGTTCGCGCAGCTCCCAGGGGCCTTTTAGCCGCAGGCGGTGCTTGGGGTTGGCCTCGAGGATCACCTCGGCCTCGCGGGCCAAAGCCCTCGAGGCCGCCAGGTAGCCCAGGAAAAGGGGCTGTAGCATCAGCCCCAGCACCCCCACCAGCAGCAAAACCAGCAGCAGCAAAGCCGGCACCCGCTCGTACAGGGCTTTCTGCAGCAGGGTCTGCCCCTCGGGGCTCAGGGCCGAGAAAAGCAGGTAGTACGTGGCCAGCCAGAAGCCCAGCAGCAGCACCAGGCCCAGGGCCAAAGCCGCGGCGAAGCGCAACAGGTTCACTCCAGCAACCTCCGCACCTCGGCCAGCATCTCCTCCAGGCCAAAGGGCTTGACCAGGTAGGCCTCCGCTCCCAGGGCCAGGCCCTTGGCCCGCTCTACCTCGCGCCCTCGAGCCGAAAGAATCAGCACCCTAGGGGGCTTTTGTCGGGCCTTGAGCTGTTGCAGCACCTCGAAGCCGTCCAGGCCGGGCAGCATCAGGTCGAGCAAGACCAGCTCGGGCTGGAGCCGCTCGGCCAGGCGCAGCCCCTCCTCGCCGCTTTCGGCCCAGGCCACCTGGTGTCCCTCCTGCCGCAGGATGTACTCCAGCGGCAGCCGGATGCTGGCTTCATCCTCCACGATGAGTATCCGTGCCACGTTCCACCTCTAGGATAAACCGTGCCCCCTCTTCCCCTTCCACCCACAGCCGCCCCCCGTGGGCCTGGGCGATGCGCCGGCAGATGGCCAGCCCCAAGCCGGTGCCCCCTTTGCCCAGCTTGCGGAAGGACTCGAAGATGGCCTCCCGCATCTCCGGGGGAACCCCGGGGCCGTCGTCCTCCACCTCGAGGCGGCTTTTGCCCCCCTCGCAGTAGGTGCGCACCCAGACCCGGCTTTTAGCATGGCGGGCGGCGTTGGAGAGCAGATTCAGCAAAAGCTGCAACAACCGGTCGTGGTCGCCCTCGAGTATGGCCGGCTCGAGGCGGGTCTCCACCCCCAGCCCTCGCTCAGCCAGAAGCGGAGCACTGAGCTTTAGCGCTTCCTGGGCTAGACTAGCCAGATCCAAAGGCTCGCGCTTGAGGCCCGGGCCTGCCTGGAGTTCGGCCAGGTCCAGCACCCGGTTGACCAGGCGCGACAGCCGCTGGCTTTCCTCCACCAGCAGGCGCAAAAACTCCCGCCGCTCCTCCTCGGGCATCCCGGGCCGCATGTGCAACAGCTCGGCAA
Source organism: Meiothermus rufus DSM 22234 (assembly GCF_000423425.1). Taxonomy (GTDB): domain Bacteria; phylum Deinococcota; class Deinococci; order Deinococcales; family Thermaceae; genus Meiothermus; species Meiothermus rufus. The sequence continues at coordinate 27,836 of NZ_AUHY01000014.1, forward strand.
AGGAGCGGATGGCGGTGAGCGGGGTGCGCAGCTCGTGGGAGACCGTAGCGATGAACTCGTCTTTGAGTTGGTCCAGCTCCTTCAGGCTGCGGTAGGCCTCCACCGCCTCGACCACCTCCTCCACCCGGGGGGCCTCCTGGGCCACCGAGGCCATTAGCAGCCGGGCCGAGGCCGGGCCCAGCACCCCCGCCAGCAGGGCCTCGGCCTTTTCCAGGCCCTCGGGCGAGCGGGCCAGCTCCTCCAGTACCCCGGCCTCGAGGAAGCGCCCCAGCACCGGGCGCACCCGTTCCCAGTCGGCCTGGTAGGCCGGAGGGGCCTGCTCCAGCACGAAAACCTGGGCCTGTCGCGCTTCCTCCTTGCTCTTGGCAAAGGCATACGAGCCCAGCACCGCCAGGGCCAGGTTTGCCCCCAGGCTCAGGAAGGCGGTCTGGGCCACCGGGTCCAGCCCGGGAAACCAGGAGGCAAACCCCGGAAACACCTCGGGCCAAAGCCCCGGCAGGAACAAACCATAGGCCCACAGGGCATACCCAGCCAGCATCCCCAGCATCACCCCCAGTCGGCCCGCCTCCTTCCAAAAAAGCCCCAGCAGGCCCGCCGGGGCCAGCTGGGCCGCAGCCACAAAGGAGACCAGACCCATCTGCACTAAGCTGGCCTCGGGGCTAAAGCGGAAGTAGAGGTAGGCCAGGATGAGCAGCACGACCACCGTTACCCGTCGCAAGTTGAGCAGAATCTGGCCGGGGTCTTGTAGGGGCGAGCGCAGCACCAGCGGGCTCAGCAGGGTGTTGCTGATCAGGATGGAAAGGGCCAGGGCTTCCACCACCACCATAGCGGTGGCCGCCGAGAACCCTCCCAGAAAGGCCAAAAGGGCCAGCTCGTAGCTGCCCAAGTGCAAAGGTAAAGCCAGCACAAAGAGGTCGGGGTTGAGACCCGGCAGAAGCCCCAGCCCGGCCAGGCTCAGCGGCAGCACCGGCAGGTTGATGAGCAAAAGGTAGAGGGGGAAGGCCCAGGCGGCCTGGCGCAGGTGTTCTTCCTGCTCGTTTTCCACCACCATCACGTAGAACTGCCGGGGGAGGAAGAAGAAGGCCAACATCGAGAGCAGGATGAGCATGCTCCAGTTGAACTGGGCCTCGAGGCTGGGGGCCAGCCGCTCGGTCTCCCAGGGTAGGCTCAGCTCGAGCTGAAAGACCTTCCACAGCACAAAAACCGCCACCACTAGAAAGGCCAGCAGCTTAATCAGCGATTCGAAGGCCACCGCCAGCACCAGCCCAGGGTGGCGCTCGAGGGGGTCTAATCGGCGGGTGCCGAAGAGCACGGTGAACAAGGCCAGGGCTAAGGCGGTATACAGGGCTACGTCCTCCAGCGGTTGGGGCTGGGGCCCCCCGGTAGAGCCTTGCAGGTAGATAAAACTTTGGGAGATGGCCTTTAGCTGCAAGGCCAGGTAGGGCAGCAGGCCCAGAATTAGCAGTAGGGCAGCCAGGCTGCCTAGCAGGCGGTCGTTGCCGTAGCGGGCTGAGAGGAAGTCGGGCCAGGAGGTCAGGCGGTGGCGCTTGGCCAGCCGCAACAGCTTGAGCCAGAAGGGCCAGAGTAAGAGGCCCAGGGTAGGGCCCAGGTAGATGGGTAAAAACCCCACCCCATCCTGGGTGGCCCGCCCGACCGAGCCATAAAAAGTCCAGGCGGTGGCGTAGACCCCCAGGGAAAGGGTGTAGACCCAGGGCGAGCGCAGCCGGCCGCGCCCCTCGCCCCACAGCCCCAGGGCGAAGAGCAGGGCTAGATAGGCCAGGATCAAAAGTAGCAGGCTCATCTTGGCTCTTCCTCGTTACCCCGGCTGGGCAGGCCCCGGTTCAGCACGATGAGCAACCCCCAGGCAGCAAACAGGTAGACCGCCTGGGCCAGCCCGCCTGGGGGCAGATAGAGCAGGGGATAGCTGAACAAAAGCAGCCCCAAAGCGAAGAGAAAAAGGCTTCGCAGCTTCATCGTATCTGGAACCTTTGCAGGGTGGCCTCCTGGGCCTGTAGGATGGCCTGGAAAACCTCCTTTAGCCGCCGGGTCTCCCGGGGGCTTAGCTCGGCCAGGCGAACCCGGTTGGTGGGGGGCTGGCCCTGGCGCAAGGCCGCAAGCTGCTGGCGCAGCCGCAGCTCGAAGAGGAAGGCATACCCTTCGGCCAGGGCTTCGCTGGTGGCCGGGCTCAGGTGGCCGGCCTGGGCCGCTGCGTTGAGGCGAGCCAGGGTGCCGCGGGCCCGACTCTGGGCTAATAGGCCGTATAGCCGGGCCAGGCTCACGATGGGGGCGATGCCGGCGCGTTTGAGGTCCAGCTCGCCACCGGGGGCCTGCAGCCGGCCAAACAAGCCTAAAGGAGGGCGGAAGGCCAGGCTGGCCTTGGCCAGGTGGTACAAAAACACCCCCCGGCGGGCCCGCTCCAGGATCAGCTCATCCAATGGGGCCAGCTCGAGGGAGCCGTAGACCCCTCGGAAGTCGAAGAAAATCTGGGCCTCGAGCAATGCCTGAGGCTCGGGGTTTTCCATGTATTGCAGCAACATCGCCTGCCAGGCAGCCAGGCTCTGCCGGTATCGGGTGGCCATAAACCCTCCCTGGCAGTAGGGGAAACCAGCCTGGTGTAGCCCCTCCACCACCTCTTCGGCCAGGGCCTGAAAGTAGTCTGCCCCAGTTTCCTGGCCCAGTACCAAGGCGTTGTCCTGGTCGGTGAGCAGGGCCTGTTCCTTGCGGCCCTCCGAGCCGTAGACCACGAAGGCGTAGGGCACCGGGGGTGGGCCCAGCCGGGCCTCGGCCTGGCGCAGCAGGCGCCGGATGAGGGCATCGTTGAGGGTGGCCACTATCTCCCCGATGCGCAAAGCCGGCACACCGCCATTGAGCAGGTTTTCGACCAGGCGGCCCAGGGCTTGGCCGTACTGGCTTAGCTCCAGCCGCTCGATGCGTTTGAGCAGGAAGAGGGGGCTTTGGGTCTGGGCCTCGAGGTAGGTGGTGTGGGTGATGACCCCCAGAAAGCGATTCTCCTGGCTGAGGGGCAGGTGGTGGATGCCCTGCTCGACCATGTAGGCCAGGGCCTCGAACAGCGGGGTTTCGCCAGGGAGCGAACGCACCGGCGCACTCATTACGGCGGCCACCTTTGTCTCGGGGCCTAAGCCCTGGGCCAGTACCCGGTTGCGCAAATCCCGGTCGGTGAGGATACCCGGGGGCTGGCTTTCCACCAGGAGGCTCGAGACCCCCTCCTCGGCCATCTTTTGCGCCGCCTGGGTCACGCTGGCCTGGGGCGAGATATAGACCGGTGGGCGGCGGAGGAGGCTTAGGGCTGGCTGGAACAGCAGGGCTTCCTCCCGCTCGGGCAGGTGGATGCGCTCAGCCAAGCTCTCGAGCAGCAGCTCGGCCAGCCGGGGCTGGGAGAGCAACAGGGGCAATGCCTCGCGGGGCAGGCGCAGCAAGCGCACCGGGGTCTGGGCCTCCAGGCTATAGCGTGGGGGCTCGCCCGAGAGCAGGGAGGGTAGGGCCAGAAAACTGCCCGGCCCCAGCACCGCCCGCGGCTGGCCGCCCCGGCTAAGCCGCACCTGGCCTTCCTCTAGGAAGTAGAAATGGCTGGCCGGTGGGCCGGCCTCCTCCAACAGGAGGTCACCTGCAGCATAGGTGGCCCAGCTACTCATCTGCAGCAGGGTTGTAAGCTGCTCCGCCGGCAGCAGGTTTAGAGGGAAAAGCTCGGTGGCGGTTTCCATTGCGGCTTACCGGGCCGGGGGTGGATGCCCGTATTGTACAAAAAACCGCCCGGCCAGGAGGGCCCTGGCCGGGTAGGGGGATGGGGCCTAGTCGGGCATGCGCATCTGGAGTACGAACTCCTCCCGTTCCTTGCCCTCGGCGCTGGTAGCTAGGGAGGCCAGCACCGCAGCAATGGCGTTGGCTGCGACGGAGATCATCCCCCAGGCGATGGTACCGATCTTCTGCCCGAAGAGCACCAGGGGCGGGGCGTTGAAGACCCCAACCGCCAGCACGTAGGGCAGGGCCACCAGCATGCCTACCACCATTCCGGCTACCACCCCGTAGCGGTTGAGCCGCCGCCAGAAGATGCCCAACATGATGATGGGGGTGAAGCTCGAGGCCGCGAAGACGAAGGCCCAGCCCACCATCAAGGCCACGTAGCGGCTGAAGTTGGGGTCGCTCAGGGCCAGGTAGCCCAGGAAGCCGCCGATGAGGCCGATCACCACCAGCATCACCCGCACGAAGCCCACCTCGCCCTCTTCCGAGGCCTGGGGGTTGATGAAGCGCTTGTAGATGTCGCGCGATACCGCAGTGGACATGGCCAAAAGCAGCCCGTCAGCGGTGGAAAGGGCGGCGGCCAAGCCGCCTACCGCCACCAGCGGGGCGATGAGCCAGATCATGCCGAACATGTCGGGCATGCCCACCACCACGATGTCGTTGTGGAAGGAAAGCTCGGCGGGTTGGATGATGCCGTCGGAGTTGGCGTCGTTCACCTTGACCAGGCCAGTGGGCAGCCACTTCTGCACCCAGGGGGTATTCTGTACGACCTCGAGGGGTTTGTTCCACAGCTCGCTGATGGCCCGACGGGCAATGGCCGCGTAGATCGAGGCCGAGGTGTAGAGCAACCCGATGAAGAGGAGAGCCCAGCCCACGCTCATGCGGGCGGCGTGCACGCTGGTCACGGTGTAGAAGCGTACCAGGATGTGGGGCAGGCCCATGGTTCCCAGCATCAGCACCAGCGCGGCCAGTATCCAGTTAAGCTGCCCCGTACCCCCGGCAAACGGTCGGGCAAAGGGCTCGGTCCAGAGGGGGCTCAGCCCGGCTGCCGCCTCGCGCGACTCCACCTCGCCGACCAGCGGGCCATACTGCACCCAGGGCAAGGGCAACAGGCCCAGCGCCGCTCCGGCGATCACGATGGGGGTGAGGTACATGGCGATCAGCACCCAGTACTGCACGAACTGCACCCAGGTGATGCTGCGCCAACCACTGGTCCAGGCGTAGGCCAGAGCGCCGAATACCCCCACGAAGACCGCGATGGTAGCCGGAATGCCCAGGAAGCGGGAGAAGACCACCCCTACCCCGGTGAGCTGGGCGGTGAGGTAGGTCAGGGAGGTGATGAAAACGATGATAACCGCGATCACCCGGGCGGTGGGCCAGCCCCCAGCCAGCTTTTCGATCAGCTCAGGCACGGTGTAGGTGCCCGACTTGCGCACGAAAGGCGCGATGGTGAAGGCCATCAGGGTATAGCCCAGGGTCCAGCCGATCACGTAAGGCAGGGCATCGAAGCCCAGAAAGGCAATGATCCCGGCCATGGAGAGGAAGCTGGCTGCGGACATCCAGTCGGCGGCGGTGGCGGCTCCGTTCACCAAGGCGGGAATGGAGCGGCCCGCCACGTAGAAGTCCCCTGTGGACTGGGAGCGGATAGAAAGGGCCAGCACCAGGTAGACCGCGATGCTACCGATAATCAAAATCAGGGAAGTCAGGTACTCCCTACCGATGGGGTAGGCCAGCGCGGCCAGAAGCACGACCACGACAGCCGTAATCAGGGGGTTGCGTACTACGGGCGACATGGGCTACTTTCCCTCCTGGAGCTGTCGCTGCAGCTCCTGGTCCAGTTGGTTCATCTTGGCTGCATACCAGAAGATCAGCACAACCCCCAGCACAATCACGATGAAAGCGTTGATGTACCAGTGAAGTGAGGGGATGGGCCCTAGAGTGACCCCTTTAAGCGAGGGCGAGAGAACTGGCAGCACGATGGCGATGATGATCCAGTAGATCAGGGAGGTGACGGTGAGCCTTTTGACCTGGCCCCAGTACCACTCCCGGATCGCTTCAGGTGTTTCTCCCATAACAGCCTCCATGTACATGCAAGCAGTCCCACAGGGCCTCCTTGGGGCTTTTTTTCTGCTTGCTGGGGGGTATCTTAGCCAGCCACTGTATACCCGTCAAGAAACACCTCCTTTTTGCGTATCCCGCAAAATTGCTTTTTTACTCCTCTAAGGTGGAGAGATCCCCGGGATCCTTGCCCAGTTCCTGGGCTTTGAGGAGCCGGCGCAGAATCTTGCCCGAGCGGGTTTTGGGTAGCTTGTCTAAGAAGACCAGTTCGGCAGGGGTGGCGATGGGGCCCAGCTCGAGGCGCACGTGCTGGATGATTTCCTCCCGCAGGGCTGGGCTTTTTTCCCGCCCGGCCCTGAGCACCACAAAGGCCTTGATGTTTTCCCCTTTGATGGGGTCGGGCACCCCGATGACCGCAGCCTCGGCCACCGCCGGGTGCGAGACCAAGGCACTTTCCACATCGGCAGTGCCAATGCGGTGGCCGGCCACGTTGAGCACGTCGTCGGCCCGGCCCAGCACGCCAAAGTAGCCATCGGGGCTCTGGCTGGCCACATCGCCGGCGGCGTATACCCAGCCGGGTATCTCGGTCCAGTACTGGGTGTAGCGGGCGTGGTTGCCCCAGACGGTGCGCATCATGTGGGGGAAGGGGCGCTTGAGCACCAGCAACCCCCCGCTGCCGGGGGGAACCTCGTGGCCCTTAGCGTCCACCACCGCTGCCTCGACCCCCGGCAGGGGCACCCCGGCAAAGCCCGGACGGGCCTCGAGGGTGATGGGGGTGCCCAGGGTAGGCCCGCCCAGCTCGGTCTGCCACCAGTTGTCGGCCACAAAGCCGCGCTTTCCCCCCTCCGTCAGGTGCTCCACCGCCCACTGCCAGGCCTCGGGGTTGAGCGGCTCGCCCGCCACCCCAACGAGGCGCAGGCTGGAGAGGTCGTGGCGGGCGGGCCACTCCGGGCCAAACTTCATAAACATCCGCACCGCGGTGGGGGCGGTGAACATCACGTTCACCCGGTAGCGCTCCACCACGCTCCAGAAGGCCCCGGGGTCGGGGTAGTCGGGCGCTCCCTCCCGCAAGAGGCTGGTCACGCCCTCCAATAGCGGCGCATAGACGATGTAGCTGTGCCCCACGATCCAGCCGATGTCGGAGGTGGCCCAGTACACGTCGGTATCCTTCACATCGAAGAAACTGCGCAGGTGGTAGGCGGTGCCCACCATGTAGCCCCCGTGCACGTGCACCACCCCTTTGGGCTTGCCGGTGGAGCCGGAGGTATAGAGGATGAACAGGGGGTGCTCGCTGTCGAGGGGCACGGCCTCGGCCTTGGGGGGGTGGCTCCAGAGCAACTGGTTGAAGTCGTGGAAGCGGGGCCCCTGGGGGGCGGCCTTGCTGCGGCAGAACCAGACCGTGGGAATATCCAGGTCTTCGATGGCCTGAAGCACGATGGCCTCGAGGTCTACCGCCTTGCCCCGGCGGTAGCTTACGTCCCCGGCCATCACCAGCTTGGCCCCGGCGTCCAGGATGCGCTCCCGCAGGGCCGAGACCCCCAGACCGGCATAGACCACCGAGTGGATGGCCCCGATGCGGGCACAGGCCAGTATGGCGATGATGCCCTCCAGGGTGAGGGGCATGTAGATGATCACCCGGTCGCCTTGGGCAATGCCTAAGCGGCCAAGCGCGGTAGCCAGCCGGGCTACCCGGTCGAGGAGTTCGCCGTAGGTCAGCTTTTCCTCCTGGCCGTCCTCCCGCAGGTAGAGGAGGGCCACCTGGTTGCGCTTGGGGCCTTTGGCGTGGCGGTCGAGGGCGTTGTAGGTGATGTTGGTCTGGCCGCCCACAAACCAGCGGTGGTCGGGGAAGTTCCACTCCATGACCCGCTCGTAGGGGCGGAACCAGTGAAAGCGCTGGGCCTGGGCCCCCCAAAACCCCTCGGGGTCTTGCAGGCTACGGGTGTACTCCGCCTGGAAATCCGGCACATTGGCGGCCTCTCGCAAGGCCGCCGGGGCCTGGTAGCGAAGCTCGGTTTTGAGTAGTTGCTCGAGTTCCATCCAGCCTCCTTGGGTTTAGGGTTCTAGTGTGGAAAGGTCGCCAGGGTCGGCGCCTAGCTCCTGGGCTTTGAGCAGGCGGCGCAAAATTTTGCCACTCTTGGTGCGGGGCAGGTGCTCGAGGACCTCCACTTCGGTATGCAGGCCGGCGCTACCTAGCTGGCGGCGCAGATAGGTGGCCAGTTTGCTGGCCATAATCTCACGGACCTGGAGGCTACTTTCTCGGGTTTTGAGCACCACGTAGACCTTGATGACCTCGCCGTGAATGGGGTCGCTCAAGCCCACCGCAGCGGCCTCGGCTACCGCAGGGTGGGCCAGCATAGTTCCTTCGATCTCGGCGGTGCCAATGCGCAGCTCGCCTACCTTAATCACGTCATCGGAGCGGCCCAAAAGGGCGATGTACCCCTCGCTGTCGCGCACTGCCAGGTCGCCGGTGGCATAGACCCCCGGGATGCGCTGCCACTGTTCGGCGTAGCGCTCCGGGTTATTCCAGAAAGTGCGCATGAAGTGGGGGAAGGGGAACCGCAGCACCAGGTGGCCCTTTTCGCCTGGGGGCAGCTCCCGCCCCTGGGGGTCTACCACTGCCACCTCTACCCCCGGCAGGGGGAGGCCCACCTTGCCCGGCTTGACCGGGCAGCACAGGGGGGTGGAAAGGCAGGGCCCACCGGTCTCGGTCTGCCACCAGTGGTCCAGCACATGGGCCAGGTGTTTGGTAGCCCAGTGCCAGACCTCGGGGGCCAGGTACTCGCCCACGCTGGCCACCAGGCGAAGCTCACTCAGGTGGGCTTTCTTGGCCCAGTCGTCGCCATGCTTGCGCAGGGTGCGTAGCCAGGTGGGGCTGGTGATGAGCACGTTAACCCCGCACTCTTCCAGGGTCTCGTAAAAGGAGCCGGCGTCGGGGTAGTCCAGCCGCTCGGCCCGCAGCACGCTGGTCAGGCCCTCCAGAAGGGGGGCGTACAGGCCGTAGCTATGCCCCACAATCCAGGACAGATCGGCGGTGGCCCAGCTGACCTCCCCCTCCTTCAGGTCGAAAAGGGTGCGCAGGTGGTAGGTGGTCCCCACCATGTAGCCCCCGTGCACGTGCACCACCCCTTTGGGCTTGCCGGTGGAGCCGGAGGTATAGAGGATGAACAGGGGGTGCTCGCTGTCGAGGGGCAGGGCAGGGGTGGTGGGCCGGTGGGCCTCGAGCAACTCCCAGAACTCCAGCGTATCTTGCTGCCCATCCCGGCTATGCCACAGGATGGGCATGGTCAGCCCTTGGGTAGCCTCTTCGACCAGCCCGCGTAAGGGAATGGTGCGCCCGGCCTGGTACATGCGGTCGGCAGCCACCAGGAGCCTCGCCTGGGTGTCCAGCAGGCGCTCCCGCAAAGCCTGGCTGCCCAGGCCAGCGGGGATGGCTACATGCACCGCCCCGATGCGGGCACAGGCCAGGAAGGTTAGGGTGGTCTCCAAGCTGGTCGGCATATAGACCGCCACCCGGTCGCCCGCCCCTACGCCTAAAGCCTGCAGCCCACCGGCTAACCTCGAGACCAGGTCGCGTAGCTCGCGGTAGCTTACCTTGTGCACGCTGCCATCGTCGGCCAGCACCACCAGGGCCAGCTGGTTGCGCTTGGGGCCTTTGGCGTGGCGGTCAAGGGCGTTATAGGTGATGTTGGTCTGACCGCCCACAAACCAGCGGTGGTTGGGGAAGTTCCACTCCACGACCCGCTCGTAGGGGCGGAACCAGTGAAAACGCCGGGCCCACTCGGCCCAGAAGCTCTCTGGGTCTTGCTGGCTGCGAGCGTATTCTGCTGCGTAGTCTTGCAGGTTGGCGTTGTTTCGCAGCGAAGCTGGGGCCCATACCGGCTGCTCCTCATAGGAAGGGATGGCGGGGGGTGTCCGAGGGGGTTGTAGTGCAGGCGCGTTCTTTTCCTCCTCTTCCTTTGGCGTTTGGGCCTGGGGGGGGAAGCTCGAGGCGGCCCGGGCTACCTCCTGCACGGCCTGGGCCAGCCGGGTAAAGGCGTAGGGGAAACGCCTCGAGGGCACCAGTACGCCCAAGGCCCCCACCACCCGGCCCTCTGGCCCAAAAATGGGTGCGGCCAGGCTGGAAAGGCCCTCGGCGTGCTCCTCGATCTCCACGGCAAAGCCCAACTGCCGCACCTTGGCCAGCTCCTCCTCGAGGGTCAGGGGGTCGGTGATGGTGAGAGGGGTAAAAGGGCGCAGGTGCTGGAAGTGGCGGGCCTGAGCCTCGGCCTCCAGGAAGGCCAGCACGGCTTTGCCCAGGGCCAAAGCGTGGAAGCCTTCGGTCACCTGATCCAGGCCCACCAGGCGGGGCAATCCCTGCCGCCCCCGTGTGCTGAGCCTTAGCTCCCCTTCGCGGCCCAGGAGGGCCAGATAGCTCCGCTCGCGGGTGCGCAGGTAGAGTTCCTCCAGGGCGTCGCTCAGCTTTTCAGGTCGGGCCAGGGGGGCTGGGGCTGGAGCCAAAGCCGTGCGGGAGAGCCGGTAGGTGCTCCCTTCCCGCTCAGCAAAACCCTCCGCTACCAGGCTGGCCAGAAGGGCGTAGGCGGTGGAGAGGCTCTTGCCCAGGAAGGTGGCCAGCCGCGCGGCCTCCACGCCCTCGGGGTGCTGGGCCAAATAGGCCAGCACGCGCAACGCAGCTTGTACGGTGGTCAGTTTGCGGCTCTGTGCCATACCTGCCGTCCTTGGTAGCGCAAGCTACGATTTCGATTAGGGCTATGATGGCTTTACCCGGGGTGGGTGTCAAGTATTGGCAAAATTCGCAGGATTGCCAAAGTAGAGGATTTCTTGACGAGAGGGGTTTTTCTTTCTATCCTCACCAGCAAAAGGGGTAGCTTTACGGACAAAATCGTGGGCATTTAGCTCTGCCCCACCAACTTCTTTCGAGGGGATAGCCTATGGAAAAAATCGAGACGGTACTGAAGGAAGAACGGGTCTTCGAGCCTCCTATGGAGTTCCGGCAAAAAGCCCGGATTAACCGGCTGGAAGACTACGAGGCCCTCTACCGCGAGAGCCTCGAGCAGCCCGAGGTTTTCTGGGGCCGGGTAGCGGGCGAACTTCACTGGTTCAAGCCCTGGGAAAAGGTACTGGAGTGGAACCCCCCCAACGCCAAGTGGTTCATCGGGGGAGAGCTCAACCTAGCCTACAACTGCCTGGATCGGCATCTGGCTACCCGGGGTAACAAAGCCGCCATCATCTTCGAGGGCGAGCCAGGTGATTCGCGCATCCTCACCTACCAGCAGCTCCACCGCGAGGTGAGCCAGTTCGCCAACGTGCTCAAAAACCTGGGGGTGCAGAAGGGCGACCGGGTCACCATCTACCTGCCCATGATTCCCGAAGCGGCCATTGCCATGCTGGCCTGTGCCCGCATCGGGGCGGTGCACTCGGTGGTTTTCGGGGGCTTCTCGGCTTCGGCCCTGGCCGACCGCATCAACGACGCTCAGGCCAAGGTGCTCATTACTGCCGACGGGGGCTGGCGGCGCGGCTCGATTGTGCCCCTCAAGGCCAACAGCGACGAAGCCTTAGCCGATGCCAAAAGCGTGGAAAACGTGGTGGTGGTGCGGCGCACCGGCCAGGAAGTCCACATGGAGCCAGGCCGCGACCACTGGTACCACGAGCTGATGGCCGCCGCCTCGGCCCAGTGCCCCGCCGAGCCCATGGAGGCCGAGGATCCCCTCTTCATCCTCTATACCTCCGGCTCTACGGGAAAACCCAAAGGGGTGCTGCACACCACCGGGGGCTACTCGGTCTATACCTACCTCTCCGCCCAGTACATCTTCGACCTCAAGGAAACCGACACCTACTTCTGCACCGCCGATGTGGGCTGGATCACCGGGCATAGCTACGTGGTCTACGGCCTTTTGCAAAACGGAGCCACCACCCTGATGTACGAAGGGGCCCCCAACTTCCCCGACGAAGGGCGCATCTGGAGCATCATCGAGAAATACTGGGTAAGCATCCTCTATACGGCTCCCACTGCCATCCGAGCCTTCATGAAGTGGGGGGAACAGTGGCCGCTCAAGCACGACCTCTCCAGCCTGCGCCTGTTGGGTACGGTAGGGGAGCCCATCAACCCCGAGGCCTGGCTTTGGTACTACCGGGTGATTGGCAAGGAGCGCTGCCCCATTGTGGACACCTGGTGGCAGACCGAAACCGGCGGCATCATGATCACCACCCTGCCAGGGGTGCAGCCCATGAAGCCCGGCCATGCTGGCAGGCCCTTCTTCGGCATCCAGCCCGAGGTAGTGGATACCTCGGGGAACCCGGTGGGCAGCCCCGACGAGGGCGGTCACCTGATTATTCAAAAACCCTGGCCCTCCATGCTGCGCACGGTTTGGGGTGACCCCGAGCGCTTTGAGCGGCAGTACTTTGCCCAGTACCCGGGTCGCTACTTCACCGGCGACGGGGCCAAGCGGGATGCCGATGGGTATTACATGATTCTGGGCCGGGTGGACGATGTGCTCAACGTCTCGGGCCACCGCCTGGGCACTATGGAAGTGGAAAGCGCCCTGGTCTCGCACCCGGCGGTGGCCGAGGCCGCTGTGGTCGGACGGCCCGATCCCCTTAAAGGTGAAGGAATCGTGGCCTTTGTGACCCTCAAGACCGGTCAGACCGCCAGCGCCGAACTTGCCAAAGAACTCAAGGCGCATGTGGTCAAGGCCATCGGTGCGATTGCCCGCCCCGACGAGATTCGCCTGACCGATGCTTTGCCCAAAACCCGCTCGGGCAAGATTATGCGTCGCCTGCTGCGCCAGGTGGCTGCAGGTGAGGAGATCAAAGGCGACACCACCACCCTCGAGGATCGCAGTGTGGTGGAGCGGCTCAAGGCGACGCCGGCGCAGTAACAAAAGGGTCTCGGGAAGCCGAGTGAGGGCTCCTACTCTTCCTCGCCGCTGGCCACGGCTTCCCGGCGCCCGGCCTTCCATTCCAGCCCGGCCCAGATCAGGCTTTCCAGGTCGCCGTCCAGCACGTTCTCGGGGTCGTGGCGCATCTCGCCGGTGCGGTGATCCTTAACGTATTGTTTGTCCAGCACATAGCTACGAATTTGGCTGCCCCACTCGATGGGTCGGGCCTCGCCGCGCAGACGGGCCAGCTCTTCCTGCTTCTTTTTGTATTCGATCTCAAAGAGCTTGGAGCGCAGGATGTTCAGGGCCAGCTCCTTGTTTTTCTGCTGGCTGCGGGTGATCTGGCACTTGACGAAAAGGCCAGTGGGCAGGTGCACTACCCGCACGGCTGAGTCGGTGGTGTTGACCCCCTGGCCCCCCTTACCTTGCGAACGCATCACATCGATGCGCAGATCCTCGGGGTTGATCTGGATATCCACCGATTCGTCGACCTCGGGCATCACTTCCAAAGCGGCAAAGCTGGTCTGGCGTTTGCCCTGGGCGTTGAAGGGGGAGGGGCGCACCAGGCGGTGTACCCCGGCCTCGGGGGAGAGCAGGCCAAAGGCATTTTCACCCCGCACGATGAACTGGGCGTGGTCGATGCCGGCTTCGGCGCCCGGCTCGAGGTCCACCAGCTCCACGCTAAAGCCTTTGCGCTCGGCAAAGCGGGTGTACATGCGGTAGAGCATCTGGGCCCAGTCGCAAGCCTCGGTGCCGCCGGCCCCTGGCTTGATAGTCACGATGGCCGCGTTTTCGGCGTAGGGGAAGGAGAGTAGAGTCTGGTGGTAGAGCTCTTCCAGCTCGCGCCCAGCCCGCTCGAGTTCGGGTTGCATCTCGGTTCGCTCCTCGGCACTCATCTCCGGCCAAAGCTCCAAAAGACCCTGTAGGTCCGACTCCAGGCGGCGAAAACCATCCACCACCTTGCGCAACCGGGCCGATTCCTGCGAGATTTTGCGGGCCTGGGCTGGGTCGTTCCAGAGCTGGGGGTCGTTTAGGTGTTGCTCGAGTTCTTTGAGCCGGGCTTCCTTACCAGGGATGTCAAAGATACCCCCGTAGGGCCTCGAGGCGGCGTTCTAGGGTGGGTAAGTCCATAAGTTCTGAGTCTAGGGCAAAGACCGCCTCAGGTCAAACGCGTAGTCTAGAAGGGTGAAGCCACGGGTGGATCAGGTGTTGGTCTGGCTCGAGCAGGGCCGGGCGGTGGTGCAGGTGGAGTATTTCGACCATCTGGGCCGGCTTTGTCGGGAGCGCTTCTACCGGCCTACCCGCGAGGTGGGCCAGGCTTTGGAGGAGGTGGCCGGGGTGCTGGCCCAGCGCGGAATGCAGGGGCGGCCTCGGGTGCGGCGTAAACAGGGGACGCGACTGCTATCTGCTCCGGAGCTAGAGCAGCGCTTCTGGGCTGGGTTGAACCGCTGAGCCTGGTGTCGGCTAGGCGCTCAACGCTGCTAGAACCGGCTGGCCCTGGGGGAGCTTGAAGACCAGATACTCATCCTGGCTGCGCAGGAGCACCAGCAGGTATGTTGCTGTTTTCAGCCGCATGAACAAGGGCAGGGCATAGCGGGCTTCGCCCCGCTCGATGCGGGTTTGGCCTAGGGTGTAGGCCATGAAAAAGTCCTCGTCGCTTTGCATCAGGTTAGGGGTGTAGAAGAGGGTCAGGTCGGCCTCTTCCTTGTCGGCTTTGGCCAGGGCTTCCCAGACCAGTTCCTGGGCCTGAGAGGCGCCGAGGTACTCCCCCTGCACCGGGCCGAGGCGGCCATAAAAAGCCGCAGGAAACTGCTTGAACTCGTAGAAAAAGCCGCCCGCCCCATGCCACCAGCGCACAATCTCGTTTTCGCCCGCGCAGCCTTGCGCTTGCTCGAGGGCATACTCGCGGGCTAGGGCCAGGGGTTTCAGATCGGGGAGCGCCCCGGTTTCTATGCCTTCCAAGATCAGGGTCTGAGGGTCGATTTCAATGGCTTGGTTCATGGAGCCTCGAGTTTCTGGCCGATGTGCAGTGCGGCGATGCCGCCGGTGAATAGCCGGTAGCGGGTTTGGAAGCCAGCCTGATTCATCATACCCGCCAGGGTGGGGGGGGTGGGGAAGCACTCCACCGAGGCGGGCAAGTAGCGGTAGGCGGCAGGGTTGCCCGAGACCAGCCCCCCAACCCAGGGCAGCACGCGGGTGAAGTAGAAGCGGTATAGCGCACCCAGACCACCCTGGGGCGGTGGAGGAAACTCCAGGATGCACAGCCGGCCCCCTGGGGCCATCACCCGGTACAGCTCGGCTAGGGCCTGGGTGTAGTCGGCAAAATTGCGGAAACCAAAGGCGATGGTGATGGCCTCAAAATGCCGGTCGGGGAAGGGCAGGTTGAGGGCGTCGGCCTCCACGAAGGGAATCTCGAGCCCAAGTTTTTGCGCTTTCTGCCGGGCCAGCTCGAGCATAGGGGGGGCGAAGTCGGCCCCTACCACCTCGGCCTGGGGGGCCAGCCGCTTTAGCAGTAAGGCCATGTCCCCGGTGCCGGTAGCCAGGTCTAGAATGCGCCTGGGGTTCTGCTCCAGCGCAGCCTTGACCGCAGCCACGCGCCAGCTTCGATCCACCCCTGCCGATAGAAGGCGGTTGAGCAGGTCGTAGCGCAGGGCAATCTCGGAAAACATCTTTTGTATAGCCTGGGCTTTGGCCTGGGTCGTGTCTTGCACCAAAAAAGTCTAGCATCCTGCCCGGAGGGTGGGGAGGGCGTGCCCTACAAAGGCCAGGGCTTAGCCAAACCGGGAGTGCAGTGTAGAATCCGCTTCAGAGGAATCTATGGGTCGGTACTTTTTTCTCTTGGTCAACTTGCTGGTGCTCCTCACCATGCTCCTGGCCCCCTGGGCGGTTCCAATGCGGGAGTTCGATGGCACCGGTTACCTCCTCAACCCCCTGGGGCCGATAAACCCCCAGGGTCTCGCCTTGCCGGAGGGGCTTACCTTTGGCTGGATCGGCCCAGTCTTCGTCCTTTGGATTTTGCTGCTTTTGGTTGCCAGCGGCGTGCTGTTTTTGCCCAATGCCGAAAGCCGGGCTCGAGGGCTCTACGTTCTGGGGGGTCTGGGCTTGGCCCTTTTCGCCCTCGAGGCTCTTCTTTTCTACCAGGCGGTGAGCGCGGCCAATGAAGCCGCCTTGGCCGCCGGCGCCCGCCGCCCGCCCTTGCGCCGTTTTGCCCTATCGCTAGGGATGTACGCTGGCTTCTTTTACTCGCTGGCCCTGCTGTTGCTGGCCCGGATGCAGCTTCCGGGGGGGCGGGCCTTCCTGGTACGGCTGCGGGGCGTGGTGGTGCCGGTTTTTTCCCTCTTGCTGGCGGTGGTGGTAGGGGCTTTAGTGGTGGCTGTTCTGAGGCCCGGCCTGGGCACCGAAGGGGTGGAGGGGGTGGGCCTGCGCGAACTGGTGGCGGGGAAGCTCGACTTGGTGACCTACACCTTCCAGATTCTCTTCAGCCCCATTCTGAGCTTGCCCGGCCTGTTCAATAGCCTGGCCTTTGCGACGCCGCTTATCTTTACTGGCTTGGCGGTGTCTTTTGGTTTCCGCGCGGGCTTGTTCAACATCGGGGCCCCAGGCCAGCTCACCATCGGTGCGCTGTTCGCCATGCTGGCGGGGGTATACCTGCCCCTGCCGGGCTGGCTGCTCCTGCCAGCGGCTATCCTGGCCGCGGCCCTAGGTGGGGCCTTGTGGGGGGGCATTGTGGGCTGGCTCAAGGCCCGCTTTGGCGCCAACGAGGTCATCAACACCATCATGATGAACTACATTGCCGCTTCGGTACTGCTGTTTATGCTGGCCGCCAACGAGTACCGCTTTTTCGGCCAGACGGTGCGCCTGCCCTTCAAGGCCGAAGGCTTCGAGGGGCGCAGCGAGGAGATGCAGGAAGGGGCCCGCATCCCCCTGATGATTCATATCCTGGCTCCCGACAGCACCTTTTCCTGGGCTTTGCCTTTGGCAGTGGTGGCTGCGCTGGGGGCCTACTATGGCTTTAGGCGCTGGGAGCTGGGTCAACGCCTCTTGCTGACCATAGTAGCCATGGTGCTGGGCTTTGCGCTGGGCGGGCTGCTGCCTGGCTTCCCAGTGACCATCAGCTCAGCGCTGGCCTCACAGCTGCTCAACGGCTCCTTCCTGATCGCCATTTTGGCCTTGCTCTTCTACAACTTCTACCTTTTCCGTACCTCTGCGGGGTACGAGCTGCGGGCCACTGGTCTGGCACCCAAAGCCGCCGACTACGCCGGGGTGAACCTCAAGCGGAAAACCGTCCTGACCATGGTGATCGCGGGAGCCTTGGCGGGGTTGGCGGCTACCCACTACGTGCTGGGGGCCGGTATGGACGGCACCTACCGGCTCAAGACGGCCATTCCGGCCAGCGTCGGCTTCGATGGTATCGCCGTGGCGCTGATGGGCCAGAACATGCCCCTGGGCATCTTTCTCTCGGCCACCCTGTTCGGCGTGCTGTTGGCCGGGGGGGTCTCGCTCAATGCGCAGCTGGGTATCAGCAACCAGATCATCCAGGTGCTTCAGGCCCTGATTATCCTGTTTATTGCGGTGGGAGGGCTGCTGCCGCGCTACTTCACCGATCCGTTGCGGGCCGCCCAGATCGAGACCGAGGCCAAGGCCGAGCAGGAGGCCCGGCAGGCCAAGTCCGCACCTGCAGGAGGAAACTAAGCCATGGAGATTGTTATCGCGCTCTTTTTTTCCACCCTGCGCCAGGCCGCGCCGCTTTTGCTGACCTCGCTGGGCGGGTTGTTTTCCGAGCGCAGCGGGGTAGTGAACATTGCCCTCGAGGGCATGATTCTCTTTGGTGCCGCTGCCGCGGCCATCACCGTGAACCGCATCGAGGTAGCTACCGGGGGGCAGGTGGCCTTCTGGATTCCCTGGGTGGGTTTGCTGGCCGGGGCCTTGGTGGGCGGGCTGGTGGGCCTGGTGCACGCCATCGCCTGTATCCGCTATCGGGCTGACCAGATTGTCTCTGGTACAGCCATTAACATCGCCGCCCTGGGGGCGCCCTCCATCGTGCTGCAGGTGCTCTACAACAACACCTCCACCTCGCAGGAGGTAGTCAACCGGCTGCCCAATGTGCCTTTGGGGCCGGGCAGCGTCTCGATTCTGGTCATCGTGGCCTTTTTGCTGGTGCCGCTGGTCTGGTGGGTGCTGTTCAAGACCCCCTGGGGGCTGCGCCTGCGGGCGGTGGGCGAGCACCCCGAGGCCGCCGAGACCATGGGCGTGAATGTGATCCGGATGCGCTATACAGCGGTGATTTTGTCCGGGGTACTGGCGGGGATTGCTGGGGCCTATCTCTCGATTGGCTTCCTCAACCAGTTCATCCGGGCCATGAGCGCGGGGGCGGGCTTTATTGCCCTGGCGGCCCTCATCTTCGGCAAGTGGCATCCCTTTGGGGTGCTGGGGGCTACCTTGCTCTTTGGCTTTGCCCAAGCCCTGGCCATCCAGCTTCAGGGGGGCGATATTCTACCCGCCACCATCGTGCAGGCCATGCCCTTTATCCTGACCATGCTGGTGCTGGCCGGCTTCATCGGTCGCAGCCGTCCGCCGGCGGCGGTGGGCAAGCCCTACGACAAGTAGGGGGCTGGCCCACAGAATCCAGGTTTGTGGGGCTACACTTCAAAGGCCCTTTGCGGCACAAGCTGCACGTAGGCCACGGCCCGGGCCACCGTCGAGAAGCCCAGCAGCAGCAGGTACATGCTTATTTGTAGGGGTAGCCAGGTCGAAAGGGTCGAGACCAGGACCAAAGCCTCGAGGATGGCAATCAACAAAAGGTGCTGGCCCAATCCCCCCTGCTGCATCAGGTCCCAGCCTTTGCGAATGGCTTTTTGCCAGGTCTGTTCGTCGTCTACCATGATCTGGAAGGTGTAGAACCACAGCAGGTGGATGGCCATCAGACCCAGATACCCCAGAAGCGAGGCCAGCAGAGCATTCGGCACCGCGACCGGAAGGCCGACCACAAACGCTGCCAGGGCGCTGGTTACAAACACCATTCCCGCCACGATATTGTGCCCGCTGACATGGCCCCACAGGGCCTCGGGGTGCCACGCCCCCGTGCGGGCATAACGGGTTAGAACCGTGTAGAGGCCTACCTGCATGGGCCCGGCCAGCAGGCCCAGGGTAAACAGGCTAACCAACAGGGCTTGGATCAGCAGCCAGACAGTGCCCAAGGGGTGCTGGGCCAAAAGCCCAAAGCTACGGGTGAGCACCTTGCCGATGTCAAGCACCCTGCCCCCCGAGAAACCCATAGCGCTTGCTGAGGGGCATAGTGGTTCCAAGTGTAGCAGAGTGGACTGGGTCGAACATCGGCCCTCGCTGGCCCAAAGGTGGGTCACTCCGGCTTTAGCTCGCTTTTGTGTACGGTAACCAGGCTGCCCTCCTCGGTGAGTAGCTCCACGGTTCCGGCCAGGGGGTTGAGCTTGGCCACTTTGCCGCAGGTGCCGTGGATGCTACAGACCTTGGCGTTCTTGCGCGGTAGGTCGGCCAGAAGCTCCTGGTAGAGGTCGTGCTCGTACTGCAGGCAGCACAGCAAGCGACCACATGGCCCCGAGATTTTTTCTGGTGAGAGGGGAAGCTGCTGGTCGCGGGCCATCTTGATGGAGACCTGGGCAAAGTCCTGTAGCCAGCTCGAGCAACACGACTCCATGCCGCAGGCCCCCAGGGTTCCCAGGTAGGCCGTCCGGTCGCGCGGGCCTTGGGCGATAAACTCCACTCGAGCCCCCGCGAGCTTGTTCAGTTCGCCCACCCAGCGCCGCAGGTCGATGCGCTTTTCGGCGGCATAGTAAACCGATAGGTGGCCTGCATCCAGGGTAAAAGCGCAGCCCAGTACCTTGGCCTCGAGGCCCTCCCGGCGCAGCCGGGCCTTGAGCCACCAGTGCACCTCCTCAGCCCGTGCCTTGAGGCGGGCTTGTTTTTCCAAGTCCTGGGGGGTGGCTAGGCGTACCACCTCCCCTGCAGGCTGGCCCGGGCGGGGCGCCGTGCGCACCTTGGCCAGCTCGAGGCCCCGTTTGCTCTGAACCACCACCCAGCTATCCAGAGGCGGGGCGGGCTCGCTAAAACGATAATCGTAGATTTTAGGGCTGTGCGCAAACCGCACGCCGACACATTGCATGTGAACCTCCCCCAAAAAGGGCAGAATTCTGTACGAAGAGACTGCCGCCAAGGCAATCTTCCCTCAGCCTATCGCAGGATAGGCCGGTAGGGCTAGAGCCGGGCCAGCCGCAAGGCCAGCCAGGTTACCACCAGATCCTCGCTCACATAGGCGGCCAGGGCATCCTGGGCCTGGGCCAGGGCCTCGAGGGCTTGCCGGTAGGCCGGTTGCTCTGGGGAGAGGGCCTGGCCCAGCCGGCGGGCCAGGTAGGGCAAGGCCTCCTCCAACTCGCCCAGTAGCTGCAAGGCTTCCAGGGTCTGGGCGGGCCCGCCCCGTGGCCCCATGGCCTCCAGCACCCCTTCCACCCGGCTAGTCAGCCGGGCCAAGTCCTGGGGGTGCTCGAGGGCCCAGCGAAGCCGCCCCACCGAGCCCTGGGCAAAGGCCAGGGCCTCCGGGTCGGTGCTCAGGGTACGCAGTTCGGCCTCGGGCAGAGGGGCAAACCCTACCTCGAGGCTGCGGCTGGCCAGGGTGGGCAGCACCAGCTCGCGGCTGGGGGCCACCAGCACGATTCGGGCAAAGCCGGGGGGCTCCTCCAGCAGCTTGAGCAGGGCATTGGCGGCGGCCTCGCCCAGCCAGTGGGCCCCGTCGATCACCGCCACCTTGACCCGAAAGCGGGGGTAGGTGCTCATCCACTCCAGCAGGCTGGGCTCCTCCTGCCCCTCACGGGGGGCAATCTGCTCTAGGCGAATCTGGGGAAGGCGGGCTTTGCGCCCAGTCTTGGTCTCGCTTTGCGGGCCGATCTCCAGGTAGTCGGGGTGGGGTTCTAGCCGGCAGGAAGGGCATGCCCCGCAGGGAGGGAAGCCCTGGGCACAATTAAGCCCGGCGGCGAACCAGCGGGCTACCGTGCGCCGGCCCACCCCTTCCGGGCCGCTGAACAGAAAGGTTTGGGCCTTCAGCCTGGGCAAAGTCTCGAGGATGTGCCGATGCCCAAGGACCTTCATACTATTTGCCCAAGACCAGCCGCTCGTAAAGCCACATGGGGAAGCGCTCGTGGTGCAGCCGGGCAAGCACCTGCTCGAGGTTGTACTTGACCCGGAAAAACTCCACGGTGTCCTCGGTTGGGTTCCAGATGGCGTAGGCCGCGCCCACCACCCCGTCGCGGGGCTGGCCGGTGGAACCCGGGTTGACGATAGCCCGCACCCTTGGGGCCACGATGAGCTCGCCTCCCTGGGCGTAGCGCTGGTAGCGGAGCATCGGGCTGGTGGCCTTGGGGTTTGCCAGGTAGAGGTAGCTGCCGGCCAGATGGGTATGGCCGTGAAAAATCCAGCGGTGGGACACCCGCTCGAACACCTCGCGGGCCTGCTCCAGTTCCTCGAGGTAGGCCATCGGGTCGAGCGGGCTGCCGTGCACCAGTAAGGCCCCTTCCACCTCGGTGGTCCAGGGTAGCTGGGAGAGGTACTCGCGGTTCTCGGGGGTTAAGCGCTCGGCCTGCCAGGCCAGAATCTCCAGCACCGGCCCGTCGACCTGCATAGACTCTATGTCCAGTAGCCAGATGTCGTGGTTGCCCAGTACCCCCTTGGCATTGACGGAGCGCAGCCAGTCCAGCACCCGGTTGACGTCGGGGTAGTAGCCTACCGCATCGCCCAGGAAGAGCACTTGGTCGTAACCCCGGGCCTCCTTGAGGATGGCCTCGAGGGCGGGCCAGTTGCCGTGGAGGTCGGAAACGATCAGATAGCGCACAGCCTTACCATCATACCCCCTTGCCCGCCAAAGAGGCGTGCAGAGGCTGAGTCCAAAAACTACCGATTTTCTCTTAGGCGGAAGCGCTGAATCTTGCCGGTGGGGGTGAGGGGCAGTTCATCCACATAGTGCACCTCTCTGGGGTAGGCGTGGTGCCCTACCCGCTGGCGCACCTCCTCCTGCAAGGCCTGGGTTAGACCGGGCGTGCCCACCTGCCCCGGGCGGAGCTTGATGTAGGCCACGATGCGCTGGCCCCGCTGGGCGTCGGCCACCCCTACGACCGCCGCCATGGCCACCGCGGGGTGGTGCAGCAGGGCTTCTTCCACCTCGAAGGGGCTGATACGATACCCGGCGCTTTTGATTAGGTCGTCAGCGCGGGCTTTGAACCACAGGTAGCTGTCCTCGTCTTTGCTGCCCAGGTCGCCGGTTTTCAGGTAGGGGCCGATGAACTTCTGCTCTGTGGCCTCGGGGTTGTTCCAGTACGCTAAAAAAGCGACCGGATCGGGGGTGCGCAAGGCGATCTCGCCCACCTCGCCGGGGGGCAGCGGCTGGCCGGCCTCATCGATGATCTCAACCTGGTGGCCGGGGTAGGGGAGCCCCATGGAGCCAGGGCGGATGGGGTCGGTGGTGTAGCTGTTGCCTACCAGCAGGTTGGCCTCGGTCTGGCCATAAAACTCGTTGACCGGTAGGCCGAAATTCGCCTCCACCCAGGCCAGAAGCTCAGCGCCCAAGGGTTCGCCCCCCGAGTGAATGCTCTTCAGTGCAGGAGGGTTTTTGATGTGCTCGAGCTGGCGTAGCAGCTTGAGCGCGGTGGGGAAGAGGAAGGTGTGGGTCACCCTTTGGCTTCGCAGAAGGTGCAGGGCCTCTTCGGGGTCGAAGCGCCTCGAGCGGTAGGCCACCACGGTGTAGCCCCCGGCCCAGGCACACAGCAGCACGTTGAGCAGCCCGCCAATCCAGGCCCAGTCGGCTGCCGACCAGTAGATGGCCTCTTCCCCTGGGAAGTTGCAGAACATGCGAAAACCGGGCAGATGGCCCAGCAGGGTGCGGTGTGGCAGCAGAACCCCCTTGGGCTTGCCGGTGGTGCCGGAAGTGTAGATCAGTAGGGCGGGGTCCTCGGCCCGGGTGGGGTGGGGGGTAAACTCGGGGTGGGCTGCCCCTAGGTTTTCCAGGATCTGCTCCCGGTAAATGACCGGCAGATCGGCGGGCCGCTTTAGGTCCAGCGCCTCGAGGGCTGCCCGCTCGGCGATCAGTAGGCGGGCTCCGGCGTGTTCCAGCCGGTACAGCAAAGCATCCCGCCCAAACAGAAGGGAGAGCGGCAGGGCAATGGCCCCCAGCTTGTAAAGGGCTAGGTGAGCCAAGGCCAGCTCGAGGGACTGGCCCATTAAGAGCCCTACCCGGTCTCTGGGTCTTAGGCCCTGGGCTTGTAAAAAGTTGGCCAGCCGGTTGGAGAGCTGGTGTAGCTCGGCGAAGGTGGTTTGCCGTTGCAGTTGGGGTTCGATCAGGGCCGGGCGGTGGGGGTGTTTTTGGGCAGCGCGGCCTACCGTAGCCTCGGCCAGGTTGAAGAAGGCCGGCACCTGCCAGCAAAACTGCTGGGCTAGCACGGCTCTGGGAGCGGGGGCAAAGCGCAGGCTGTCCACTTTTCCTTCCAATATACTGGCCCTGGGGGCTATTTTGCTATGCCAAAGACCGCTACGCCGCCAGCCCATTGGCTCACCGCTTTGCTGGAGGAACGAACCCGAACCCTGGTGGACGAGTTCGGCAGTTTTTACGCCTCGCTCGAGGGGGCCTACGGGGGCGAGACCCTGCTATTGTGGATGCCGGCTTCTTGGCTGGAGGAGGTGCTGCCCCAGCTACCCCATCGCTTCAAGGGACGGCTGGTGCTGGGCCTCGACTTTTCCGAAGGCCATGCGGCTCCCTTTGCCCG
Organism: Meiothermus rufus DSM 22234; assembly: GCF_000423425.1. GTDB lineage: Bacteria > Deinococcota > Deinococci > Deinococcales > Thermaceae > Meiothermus > Meiothermus rufus. The sequence continues at coordinate 51,309 of NZ_AUHY01000014.1, forward strand.
GGCCCTCTACTGGGCCAGCCCGCGCCGGGCGCTGGTGGTGTGTGCGGGGGAGGGCTTGGGCATCCGCTACCCTGGCCAAAAAGAAGTGGCCGAGGGGGTGTGGGTTCCCTGGGACGACCCCCGCCAGGCTCGGCTGCTCGAGGTGGCGCTCAGGCCGGAGTTTGGCTACCTCGAGCCCAGGGCCTATGCCCCCTGGGAAGCCCCGGCCCCGGCCCCACTGCCTACCTTTGAAGGGCCGCGGGTAGGGGCCTTGGGCTGGGCCCAGGGTATACCCACCTACGGCATAGGTCTGGTAGGCTTAGGAGGAAGCCTCGAGGCCCTGCTCCGCGCCTGGCGAATGGCCTAGCAGGTGGGGCTTCCAACCGGCAATTACTACACGAGGAGGAGTAGCGTGCTGTTTGCCATCCTGTTTACCATCGGCTCGATTCTGGTGACCTGGCTTCTGTACCTGGCCTTGCGCCCCCGCACCCTCGAGGTCGAAAGCGAGGGGGCTGACCTGCGCTATATCGGCATGGCCCTGATCCTGATCATCCTCACCGCGGCCACGGTGGCCTCGATGCTCATTCTGGGTAAGCTGGGCCAGGCGACCATTAGTTTCTAGTCTGGACTGGGCACAGACTGCTGCGTGCTGCAAGGCAGGCAGCAAGGCCCTCTTGAACTGGGCGCAGCCCTTACCGGTAAAGGCAGAGCACCGTCAGGTACATCCCCAGGCTGCCCAGCAGCACGAACAGGTGCCAGAGGCCGTGGAAGCCCACCCGTTGCGGCAGCGGGTTGGGCCACTTGGTGGCGTAGACCAGGGCCCCTAGGCTGTAGGCTACCCCACCGGCTATCAGGAACCCTAAGGCCCAGGGGGTAATGGCCAGCTTGGGCAGAAAAAAGACCGCGAGCCAGCCCATGCCCAGGTAGGTGGCGGTGTACAGCCAGCGGGGGGCCTTAAGGGTCACCAGTTTGAGGCCCACCCCCAGAGCGGCCAGGGTCCAGACCAGGCCCAAGGCCCAGGGCCGCCAGGCTGGCTCGAGGGCTTGTAAAAGCACAGGGGTGTAGGTTCCGGCGATAAAGAGAAAAATAGCGGCGTGATCCAGCTTACGTAGCCAGAGTAAGGCTCGTTCGGAGACCCGTAGGGCGTGGTAGAGGGCCGAGGAGGTGTACATCAGCACCATGCTGAGGCCGAAGACCAAAGCCCCGGCGACCTTGGCAGCACTGCCTTGGGTAAAGAACAGCAGCACTACCGTGCCAACCAGGCCCAATAGAGCTCCGGCGGCGTGGGAGAGGGCGTTGAAGGGCTCGCGGGCCCCCCGGCTGAACCAAGGAAAGGAGGGGTTCTTCATAAACAGCCTGACCCTAGTGTAGCGGCTACGAGATGAGAGGGATGGCTAGCCCGAGAGCTTGCGGGTGAGCAGGGCTTGCAAAATTTGGGGATTGGCCTGCCCCTGGGTCTCCCGCATGGCCTGGCCCACAAAGAAGCCCAGCAGACCGGTCTTGCCCGCGCGGTAGGCCGCGACCTTTTCCGGGTACTGGGCCAGGATGCGCTCGAGGAGGGCCTCGAGGGTGGCTTCATCGCTTAGCTGCCGCAGCCCCTTGCGCGCGACCAGTTCGGCGGGGTCGGCGCCCTCGGCTAAGGCCTCGGCCAGCACATCTTTGGCAATGCGGCTGTTGATCTGGCCTTCCTGCAGAAGTCGTACCAGTGCGGCCAGCCCTTGGGGAGAGACCCGGCAGGTGTCGGCCCGGATGGCTGGGCCTAGGTCGTTGACCACCCATCCGGCCAGGGCGGCCAGGGGGGCATGGGCGGCGGCCTCTTGCAGATACGCCGCCAGCCGAGGCTCCCGCGCCAGTACCAAAGCCTCCGCCGCCCCAACCCCCTGGGCCTGGAAGGCCTCGAAGCGGGCCTGCTGTTCGGGGCTGAGCGGGGCCAGACTGGGAGCTGGCGCAGCCACACGAACAGGCTTTTGCCGCTCGTCTTGGCCTTCGCTGGCCTTGCTCCAGGTGTCCTTCAGGGTCACGATGCGGTTGAAGACCAGGGCCTCGGGCCTGGAGTCAAGCGGGTCTTGCCAGAAATAGCCCAACCGCTCGAGCTGGTAGCGGGTCTGGGGTGGGTCGGCCAGCACGCTCTTTTCGATATACCCCTGCACCACCTCGAGGCTTTTGGGGTTCAGGAAGGCCAGGAAGTCCTTTTCCTCGGCCTCGTGTTCATCCTCGTGTTCCTTAGCCTCGGCCTCGGGGTGTGGTACGGTGAAAAGCCGGTCGTAGAGGCGGAACTCCGCCGGTACAGCCTCGGCCTCGCTAACCCAGTGGATGACCCCCGCCGCCTTACCCTCTTCCCCCAGCCAGGTACAGCGTAGTTCGCACACCGCCCCGGAGGCATCGGTCGAGTAGTCGTCGCAGCGGATGACCCCGGCCATCTTCAAGCGCACCTGGCCTCCGGGCCTCAGGCGCTTGAAACCAGGAGGGGGGGTTAGGGCAAAGTCCTCCTGCTCGATGTAGACCACCGACGATAGAACCCGTGGGCGGGTGGCCTCCTCGGGCTGGACCCGCCGTCCATCGGGGAGGGGAACCCGGCCACCGGGGGACTCCGCCACCACGTCGTGGGGCCAGTAGGGCATGGCGATGGTTCTAGGCTCGGCTAGGTTGGTAAGCACCACCCGCAGCGGGCGTAAAACCCCCATCACCCGGGGGGCCACGGTGTTGAGGTCGTCGCGGATGGCCCCTTCTAAAAGGGCTATGTCCACCGTGCGGTTGGTGCGGGAGATGCCTACCTGGCGGGCAAAGCGCAGAATGGCCTCGGGGCGCACCCCCCGTCGCCGCTGGGCGGCCAGGGTGGGCAGGCGGGGGTCGTCCCAGCCCCGCACATAGCCACCTTCCACCAGCTTCTTCAGCTTGCGCTTGGAGACCACGGTGTACTCCAGGCTACGGCGGCCAAACTCGTACTGCCGGGGTGGGTCGCCGGGCCGGGTGCGGATTTCCTCCCAGAGGTGCTCCATCAGCCAGTCGTAGATGGCCCGGTTATCCACGAACTCCAGGCTGCACAGGCTGTGGGTAACCCCGTCTAGGGCATCCGCAGTGGCCTGGGCGAAGTCGTAGGAGGGGTAGATGCACCACTTCCTGCCGGTACGGTAGTGGGGGGCATGGACGATGCGGTAGAGCACTGGGTCGCGCAGCTTCATGTTGGGGCTGGCCAGGTCGATCTTGGCCCGCAGCACGTGCTCGCCATTTTTGAATTCCCCGGCGCGCATCCGCCGGAACAGCTCGAGGTTCTCCTCCACGCTGCGCTCCCGGTAGGGGCTAGGGGTGCCGGGCTGGTCCACCGTGCCGCGCAGCCGGGCCATCTCCTCAGGGGAGACGCTGTCCACATAGGCCAGCCCCTTCTGGATCAGCCGTTCGGCCATGGCGTAGAGCTTTTCGAAATAGTCCGAAGCGTAGCTGACCTTAGGCCCCCAGTCCCAGCCCAGCCAGCGCATATCGGCAATCAGGGCCTCGGCGTACTCGGCTTTTTCGGTCTCGGGGTTGGTGTCGTCCATGCGCAAGCGGCACTCCCCGCCGTAGTCCTTGGCGATGCCGAAGTCGATGTAGCTGGCGATGGCGTGCCCCAGGTGGGCATAACCGTTGGGCTCAGGGGGAAAGCGGGTGACCACCTTGGGGTAGCGGCCTGCTTTCAGGTCCTCATCGATAATCTCGGTGATGAAATTGGGGCTAACCCATCTGTGCTTGTACTCTGTCATAAAGCTTCCCGCGGTGCCGTGATTGGAACTAGTCGGTGATGCCGGCCATCCATAGCCCCAGCTTCTCCTCGCTAGCCTGGCTGGCCTCGAGCTCGCCCATAATGCGGCCTTCAAACATAACCAGGATACGATCAGCCAGGGAGCGCACCTCGTTGAGGTCAGCCGAGACCAGCAGCACGGCCATACCCGCGTCGCGGGCCTTGACGATGTTTTCATGGATAAACTCGATGGCCCCAATATCCACCCCGCGGGTGGGCTGGGCTGCCACCAGTACCTTGGGCTTGCGGCTCAGCTCACGTCCCACGATGATTTTTTGGGCGTTGCCGCCGGAGTAACGCCGGGCGGGGAGATCGGTGCTACGGGGGCGGATGTCGAAGCGTTCCACAATCTCACGGGCCTGCTGCTCGATGGCCTCGGCATGCAAAAAGCCCAGGAAACCGGCGTTGGGAGGGCGGTAGTGGTCGCCCAGAATCAGGTTTTCCCGGGTGGTGAAGTCCAGCACCAGGCCGCGGGCGTTGCGGTCTTCGGGGATGTGGGACAGGCCCCATTCCCGCACCACCCGGGCACTGGGCTTTAGGGGCTGGCCGCCGTAGAGGATGCGGCCCTCATAAGGGCGTAGGCCGGTGATGGCCTCGACCAGCTCGGTCTGTCCGTTGCCCTCTACCCCGGCGATGCCGACGATCTCGCCGGAGCGTACCTGGAAGGAGACACCCTCGAGGCGATGCTTTTTGTCCTTGCCCGGAACGCTGAGGTTGACCACCTCGAGGGCCACCTCGCGGGGCTGGGCCGGGCCTTTGTCCACCGATAGAATCACCTCCCGCCCCACCATCATGCGGGCCAGCTCGGCCACGTTGGTCTGGGGGGTGTGGACGGTGCCGACCACCTTGCCGTCGCGGATTACCGTAACCCGGTCGGAGAGTTGGATGACCTCGGCCAGCTTGTGGCTAATGAAGATCACCGCGTGGCCCTGGGCCACGTAACGGCGCAAAAAGGCAAACAGCTCCTCGGCTTCCTGCGGGGTAAGTACCGCAGTGGGCTCATCCAGGATGAGGATTCGGGCCTTGCGGTAGAGGGCTTTGAGGATTTCCACCCGCTGCTGCAAGCCTACCGGCAGTTCCTCCACCGGGGTGTCCAGGGGCAGGCTGAACTCGAGGTCCTTCATCAAAGCCTCTACCTCGGCCCGGGCCTGGGCCAGGTTGAGCTGGGCCCCTTGGGTAGGCTCAGCCCCCAGGATGATGTTTTCCAGCACCGTGAAGGGGTCTATCAGCATGAAGTGCTGGTGCACCATGCCAATCCCTAGGGCGATGGCGTCGCCCGGCTCTTTGATCTGGACGGGCTTGCCATCTACCCAGATTTCCCCCTGGTCGGGTTTGACCAGGCCGTAGACGATTTTCATCAGGGTAGACTTACCCGCCCCGTTTTCGCCTACCACCGCCAGCACCTCACCCCAACGTACCTCGAGGGAGATGCGGTCGTTGGCCAGCACCAGCGGGTAGCGCTTGGTGATGTTTTTTAGTTCCAGGGCCATCGCGCCATCCGAGGGCACGCCAATGGAAGCCGGGTCGCTCATGAACCCAATCATACAGGGTGAGGAAGCAGGCAAAAAAGCCCAGGGAGGTGTTCCCTGGGCTTTGCTGGAGAAGCGTACTAGCGCCTATCCGGCACCTTAAGCGCGCCGGAGATGATTTGGGCCCGGATAACGTTCAAGCGGTCGATCACCGCCTGGGGAATGAGGGCCCGGTTGTACTCGTCCAGGGCGTAGCCTACCCCGTTGTTGCTCAGGCCGAACTCGCGCACCCCACCTTTGAAGGTTCCCTCTTTGACAGCTTTGATGACCTCAAAGGTGGCTACGTCCACCCGCTTGAGCATGGAGGTCAGGACATGGTTGAGGGTGTTGGGGTTGTTGTCGGTATCGCCCAGGTAGTTCTGGTTGGCGTCCACCCCAATCATGAATAGCGGGCGGGTGGTAGCCGCGGGGCAGGACTGATTGTAAGCAGGGTAGCGCGGTACGTTGGCCCCGTTGTTGGAGATGAAGCGCACACCCGAGGGCAGGTCGCCCTGCTTCAAGCAGCGCTGCTGCTTCACGAAGTCCAGCACCCCCAGGCCCGAGGCGCCGGCAGCGGCATAGATGATGTCCGCGCCCTGCTTGGCCTGGGCGGTGGCGATCTCCTTGGCCTTGCCAGGGTCGTTCCAGGCAGCGGGGGTGTTGCCTACGTAGTTGATCAGCACCCGGGGGTTGGCGATGCCGCGCTCGCGCATCCCGGCAATGGCCCCAGCCCGGTAGCCTTGCTCAAACTTGTGGATGAGGGGAATATCCATGCCCCCCACGAAGCCCACCACGCCGGTGTTGGTCATCCGACCGGCGATGTAGCCCACCAGGTAGCTGCCCTCGTGCTCGCGGAAGACCAGACCCACCGCGTTCTCGCACTTGCCCTCGCAGGGTACCGAGTCGATTACGGCAAACTTGACGTCTTTGAACTCCTGGGCGTTGCGGGTGATGGAGGGTTCGTTGGCAAAGCCCACCCCAATGATTAGGTCGAAGCCTTCTTCGGCGAAGCGGCGGATGCCCTGGCCTACCTGGCCGGGGTCGCCCGGCTCAAAGTCGAAGACCCGCACCCCTAGCTCGCGCGCGGCGCGCTGGGCCCCTTCAAAGGTGGACTGGTTGAAGCTCCGGTCGTTTTTGCCACCCGCGTCGAAGGCCATGCCTACGCGGATTTGCTGGGCTAGCCCCAGGCCTAGGGCAGTAGCCACGGCTAAACCAAGTGCGATGAGTTTTTTCATGCGATTTGCCTCCGTAAACTGGCTGTTAGCCTCCGGCATTATAGGGCAAAAGTGGCCCCTTCTGAAAGAAGTGTAATCGGTCAACACATGTGAGACTGGGGAACCGACTCCTCCTGCATCTTAGCTAAATACTCCAAGGGAGCAAGACCCTGTAATCGGTCAACACATGTGAGACTGGGGAACCGACTCCTCCTGCATCTTAGCTAAATACTCCAAGGGAGCAAGACCCCCCAGGGCCATGTGAGGCCTTCGGCGGTTGTAGTGGTCCAGGTAGGCATCCAGCTCTGCCTGTAGCTCGCTGAGCCGGGGGGGCAGAGGCCGGGTATAGAGCTCCTCCCTAAAGGTCCGTTGCACCCGCTCCACGTGACCATTGAGTTTAGGACTCCTCGGCGGCAGCACAAACAAGGCAATCCCCAGAGCACAGCAGGCCTCCTCAAACTCGGCCATGAACTCGCTGCC